>JAJZRD010000288.1 GCA_021845945.1 Chloroflexota bacterium | reverse complement strand
GACGAGGACACCGACAAGATCGTGGGGCTGGAGCTGGGGGCCGACGACTACGTCACCAAGCCCTTCAACCCCAAGGAGCTGGTGGCCCGGGTCCGCGCCATCCTCCGCCGAGTGGGCCGCCAGGCCACGGAGGTCAAGCTGCTGGGCACGGGGGAGCTGAGGATCGACGTCGAGAAGCGGGAGGTTCGCGCGGGGGGCAAGGAGGTGCGGCTGACCCCCTCGGAGTTCGACCTGCTGGTGACCCTGGCCGAGAAGCCCGGCCGGGTGTGGACCCGGGAGCAGCTGCTGGAGAGGGTGATGGGCGGGGCCTCGGAGGGTTACGACCGGGCCGTAGACAGCCACATCAAGAACCTGCGCCAGAAGATCGAGCCGGATCCCCGAAAGCCCAGGTACGTGCTGACCGCCTTCGGCGTCGGGTACAAATTCGCCAGCGAGTAACCCGCCGTGAACAGCCTGGCCACCAAGCTCAGTCTCGCCTTCATAACGGTGGTGGTCCTCGGGGTCGCCAGCGTCTCCCTCCTGGTCCGCATGGAGACGGCCCGGGGCTTCGAGAGCTATCTGGAAGCCCGGGGGAGCAACTACGTCGCGCGGGTTGCCGGCAGTCTCTCGGAGCTGTATCAGCAATCGGGGGGCTGGCAGGAGGCGCAGCCGCTGCTTGCGAGCCTGGTACGGGATCCCAGCGACCGGCTGGTACTGGCCGACGCTTCCGGGCGGATCGTCGCGGACACTTCGGGACAGCTGACCGGCCAGAGTGACCGGGGCCTCGATGCGGTGAACCAGACCCCCATCGTGGCGGGGTCCAACCGGGTAGGTACCCTCTACCTGCTCTCCTTCTCCGGACCGGGGGCTCCCGCAGGCCGGGGTCCCGGGATAGGACCCGCTATGGGCCGGGGGCAGGGGCCGATGGCCGCCGGAGGCCAGGGCTCCACCGCGCCCCAGCCCGCCATGAGCGCCCTGGAGTCCAGCTACCTGGCCTCCGTCGATCGGGCCATCCTCACGACGGCGATCCTGGCCGGCCTCCTGGCCATCGCCGTGGGGCTGGTGGTCGCTCGAAGGATCACCCGCCCCCTGGCCGAGCTGGCCGGCGCCACCCAGGAGGTGGCCTCGGGGAAGCTGGAGCGACGGGTCACCGTGGCCTCGAATGACGAGTTGGGCCGGGTGGCCGCCTCCTTCAACAGCATGGCGGAAAGCCTTCAACGGAACGAACAGGCCCGGCGCCACATGGCGGCGGATATCGCCCACGAGCTGCGCACCCCCCTCACCGTCGTGCAGGGCACGGTGGACGGGATGCTGGACGGGGTGATCGAGCCGGACAGGGAGAACCTGGCGTCCATCAAGGAGGAGGTCAACCTCCTCACCAAGCTGGTGGCGGACCTGCGAACCCTCTCCCTGGCCGAGGCCGGCCAGCTGAAGCTGGAGCTGGCCGAGGCCGATCTGCTGGAGTTCGCCCACCGTGCCGTGGCGAGGGTGGAGCCGCTGGCCCGGCAGAAGGGAGTATCCTGCCGGGTGGAGGGCGAGGCTCCGTGCCCCCTGGTGAGGATCGACGGGGAGCGGATGCAGCAGGTAGTGGGAAACCTGCTGGACAACGCCCTCCGCTACACGCCGGAGGGCGGGAGCATCGGCGTATCGGTGGGAATGGACGGGAAGGCTCTGGCCATCCTCTCGGTAGCCGACACCGGCAAAGGGATAACCGCGGAGGACCTGCCCTACGTCTTCGATCGCTTCTACCGAGCCGACCAGTCCCGCTCCCGGAAGAGCGGGGGCTCCGGCCTCGGCCTCGCCATCGTGAAGCAGTTGGTCGAGGCCCACGGGGGGCAGGTCCGCGTGGAGAGCCGGAGCGGGGAAGGAACCCGCTTCGTCGTCGAGCTGCCGGCGGCACCCCGCAGTCCCCAGACGTAGGGCTGCGCCCTGCACGCCACTGCACCTCCCCGAAGCGGGTCCAGGGCGCAGCGCCTGGCGGGGTCTGGGGTGTCCCCAGAACTATCAAAGACTTTCTGATACCTACCTAATCTCCACGAAACCTCCACATACCTTTCATCGATCATCCAAACCTGGACGCTATCCTTCCTCTCGAAAGCCGGAGGGAAAGAGCCTCCGGCCGGAAAACGAGGAGAAACGATCAGGAGGTAACGAGAGATGTTGTCGGGCAAGAAGCCGTTGGTTTCCAGCATCGTGGGGCTGGCGTTGGTGGGTTCGGTGGCAGGATCGGTGGCTGCGGCTCCTCCCACCCCCGGACTGGCTGCCCCGGCGCAGCAGGGATGGGCGGGTCGGGGCCCCGGGTACGGTGCCGGTTTCGGTTACCAGACCTTCTCCGGCCCGGTGGTGGCCTCGAAGGCGCTGGGGATGACCGCGGATGAGATCCGCACCCAGCGGCTGGCCGGCAAGAGCCTGGGGCAGATCGCTGACGAGAAGGGGGTCAAACGGGACACCCTGGTGAGCGCCATGCTGGACTCCCGCAAGGCCATCCTGGACGCCCGTGTCAAGGCCGGCACCCTAACCCAGGAGCAGGAGGACGCGGCCGTGGCGACCATGAAGGCTCAGATCAGCCAGTCTCTGGACCGGACCCAGGTGGGGCCCAACCGGCCCGCCGATGCGCCCCGGTTGGGTCTGGGAATGGGTTCCCGCTTCGGCAACCAGACCGGCCCTCAGGACGGGACGGGCTTCGGTCGGGGGATGGGCTTCGGCCCTCGCCGGTAAATCTTCCGGCCCTGGGATCAGAAGGGGCGCCTCCCTATCGGGAAGCGCCCCTTCTCTTTCCCTAATCTTTATCAGAGATTTAACCTCCGCCTTACACCTGTTTATCAACCGGCTGCTATCCTTTCTCCTGTGATCGACGGGCAGCCGATCCAGCAAGCCTAGATTCGGACTCCGAGAGGAGGTGACTTGATCCAGGCTGGCGAGTCGAGCAGGGGACGAGCAGACGGGAGGGCCCCGGCCCGTACAGCGAGGGAAGCGGTCCGGGCGGCCTCTTCTGCTCGTCCCCGATTACTGCACGGAGAGAGTTGGAGGAAGGAGATAGCTTCCGCCACCGGGCGGAGCGGAATTCATCCCATATCGAGAGGTACGCAATGGCATCCCGAAGACAAGCTATCATAGCGGGACTGGGAACTGCAGTGGTATCGCTGGGACTGACGGTGGCTGTAGGCACCGCCATGGCCCAGACGGCCACGCCACCGGCCCAGACGGCTACGCCACCGGCCCAGACCCAGGCCAAGGCCAATTACCAGAACGTCTTCCTGGACAAGCTGGCGGCGGATCTGGGCACCACCACAGATAAGCTGAAGAGCGCATTCACCCAGGCCCGGAACGACACCGTCGACCAGGAAGTGAAGGACGGGAAGCTCACCCAGCAGCAGGCCGACAGGATCAAGGCCAACACCAACGCCGGACCGGGCTTCGGCTTCCGCGGTTTCCCCGGCGGCGAGAGGCGCGGCGAGAGGGGCATAGGCTTCATGGGCGGTGGGCAGGAGCAAGCTGCCATCGCTAAGGCACTGGGGATGACCCAGCAGGATCTGGCCAACCAGCTGCATTCCGGCAAGACCCTCGCCCAGCTGGCGCAGGGCAAGGAGCAGGCAGTCAAGGACGCCATCGTCAACACGATAAAGCCCCGGCTGGACCAGGCTGTTAAGAACGGCCGGATGACCCAGGACCAGGAGAACCAGAGGATCGACCAGATCCAGAAGATGGATCTGAGCAAGATCGGCGGCCAGCAGGGTCGGTGGCAGCACGCGCCGAGGGGCTCCCACAACCAGCCGAAGCCTGCAGCGTAACCATCGGGTAGGAATCGAGATAGTTGGTCAGGAGGGGGCGTTAACCGCCCCCTCCTGATGTCTTGTCCGATGGCACGTATGTTGCCAGGAGCCGACCTGTAGTTGAAGCCGATCCCAACTCAGGAACTGCGAATCCGGTGTACGGCAGCCCAATGCCCAGGCCACCCTCCCCGGAGCGGGAGCCATCGTCGCCCCACGACAAAGGCAAGCTAATCAGGCTGTCCGGCGGCTGGCAAACCCTCCTCGCCCTGGCCCTGGTCATGATCGGACTGGTGACCGGCCTGGATCTCTGGCTATCGACGGAGTCCCCGGGGCCCGCCCCCACCCCGAGCCCGACGAGCGCTCCGGCCCCCCAGGGCCAACCTGCACCCG
>JAJZRD010000287.1 GCA_021845945.1 Chloroflexota bacterium | reverse complement strand
CGGGATGCTGACCGAGACGGCCAGCCTGCTGGCCCTGAACGGGATCGGCATCAGCACCGCCATCAACATCGGCGGCGACCCGGTCATCGGCTCCACCTTCGTGGAGCTGCTGCCCCTGCTGGAGCAGGACCCCCAGACCAAGGTGGTGGTGCTGTTCTGCGAGCCCGGCACCTCCGCGGAGGAGCGGCTGTCGGAGTGGGTGAAAGAGGTGAGCTACTCGAAGCCGATCGTGGCCTTCGTGACCGGCGGCTTCGTGGACAACATGCCGGGCATGCACTTCGGCCACGCCGCGGTCATCGTGGAGGGCAACACCGGCTCGGCGCGGGGCAAGAGGGCGGCGATGCGGGAGGCGGGGATCGTGGTGGTGGATACCCACGATCAGATCGCGACCGCCGTCAAGAAGCTGCTGGCGGAAGTGAAGTAGCGATTAGCTATTGGCCATCAGCAATCAGCAATCAGGTGTCTGAGTGCTGAGTGCTGATAGCTGATAGCCAATAGCTGGAGGTAACATGGGCCTGTTCATTGAGCTGAAGATAGACCGAAGCAAGTTCGCCAGCCTGGAGGAGATGCAGGCGGTGGCTGGGGTGTGCCCGGTGGACGCCCTGGTTGCGAATGAGGATGGCATCGCCGTGGATCCCGAGAACGAGGACGAGTGCACCTTCTGCAACCTCTGCATCCGGAAGGCTCCCGCGGGCGCCATCCAGGTGGTGAAGACTTACCAGGACTTTCTCTCCAAATCGTGAGGCCCTCAACGGCGAGGACCTTGAGGAGCCGGCGGACGCGCGAGCGCCGCCGGCCCCTGGGCATTTGGGGTGCGGTGGCCTGCGGCTGCTGGGCGCATTGCACATCATCACTCCTCAGCCCTCGGTCCTGCGTTCACACCCCATAGGCGAGCCGCTCGACGAGGCGGTGGGGGAGGCCGAACTCCCTCATACGTTGCTGGGTGACCTGGATGGGGTATTCGACCCGATGCCACTGCAGGAAGCCGCTGTCGGCGTCGTAGAGGGCGTAGGCGGCCCTGGGGTCGCCGTCCCGGGGCTGGCCGACGCCGCCCGGATTGGCGATGATCCGGTTCAGCCGGACCTCCACCCGGTCACCGGGGCCGGGCATCCTTCCCATCACCTCGCCGCCGGGACCAGTCTGGACGTAGAGGGCGGGCACGTGGGTGTGGCCGACCAGGCAGCCCTGGGTCCCGAACTGCTCGAAGTTGGGTGCGGCCCGCCCCTCGTGGGTGATGTACTCCCATATGGGCGACCGGGGGCTGCCGTGGACCAGGGTGAAGGGCTCGGCCACGACCCGCTCGGGCAGGGCGGAGAGGTAGAGACGGGAGCGCTCGGAAAGCCGGCCGGCGGTCCACTGGGCGGCGAAGGCGGCCTCAGGGTTGAAATCGGAGGTGTCGAGCCGGCCGATGGCCGCCATGTCGTGGTTGCCCATGACGCACAGGTGGTTCTGGCGGAGCAGCAGCTCGACGCACTCGTTGGGATCGGGGCCGTAGCCGACCAGATCTCCGAGGCACCAGAGGACGTCCACCTTCCCCATGTCGGCCAGGACGGCCTCGAAGGCGGCCAGGTTGGCATGGATGTCGGCGACGATCCCGTAGCGCAAGGACGTTTCCCCTCCGGCGGCGGCCAACTATACCACAGTCCCAGGGCCCCCACAACGCGATCTCCGGCTTCCGTGCAGCAACGGTGCCAAGGGCCGCCGGCGGGCTTGGATGCGCCGCTTCGGGGAGACGGCGTGCCCCGTCTGAAGGGATGGCCTCTCAACGGGCCCGTGGACGGCGGACAGGGGCG
Source organism: Chloroflexota bacterium (assembly GCA_021845945.1). The sequence goes on along the minus strand of JAJZRD010000287.1, from coordinate 2,363 downwards.
GCTCTGGGCACTGGCCGCCCGTCATCTCTGGGGAATGGCCGCCCGTCATCGACGAAGAAGGCGATTGGAGTAACCGGCATCCTGTGATAAGATTTGGTGTACGGCCTTCGGTTTCGAGCCGGGGTGGCGAAATCGGTAGACGCGGCAGACTTAAAATCTGCTACTCGCAAGAGTGTAAGGGTTCGAGTCCCTTCCCCGGCACCCACAGGGCGAGCGTCAGTTAGGTGACTCGCCCTTTTCATTGCGTCGCTGATCGGATGATTCGGGCGCCCCCCATTCGCGGGCCCGCCGCGGTCAGCAGCGGTGATGCGTCTCCCCTACGCGGCCTTCTTGGTTTCGTGCTGCGTCAGCAGCTCCCGAACCGCTTCCCAAATCACCAGGTCCAGCCCCACCTTCCTGTCTATGGCGGCGGTCAGGGCGGTCCCGAACCAGTCGGGGTCGTAGGGGTCCCCGCTCTTCAGCGATCTCTGTAGCTTCCGAGCCACGCTGCCAAGCATCTCTTCGTCTCCTCAACCGCCAGATCCCCGGCGGAATCGCCCCAGGCGCAACTCCATGGGGAGCATCTTCTTATCGCAAGATCCAGGCCCCACCCACGATGGTTCTGTCAGAGACTTCACTTGCGCCCGCCCCGTTCGATGAAGGATTCGTAATCTTGGGGCTTGCACCAGGTTGATGCCGATGATAGAATACAATCCACTTCATTATATTCTCCCTTTGCCGCGAGGTGACAGGTATGGACGTCCGTGCTAGGGGAGGAATCTCCAGCCGATCGGCGATCGTTGGTGGCAACGCCTACCGCGTTTACAGCTCCTCCAGGTCGGAAATGCCCTTTTCCGGCGCGGCAGGGCTGGTAGGCAAGCCGGCCCAGAAGCTCTGCTCGGCGGACCGCCAGGGCTGCGACCAGGCGCTACGGGATGCTATGAGGGGGATGCGCCAGGGCAGGCAGGGGAGCTGGCCCTGGTGGTGGCGGCTGTTCGGCTGGTAAACCCGACACTCGGCAGCCTACGAGGAGCAATATGACGCGTACAGGTAGCGAGGGCTTCAGCGCCGGTCGCGCGGCGAAGCTGTCGGGGGTGCCCTATCGCACCCTGGACTACTGGGCCCGGTCCAAGTTTCTCGTCCCCACCCTGGCTCGGGCTGCCGGGAAGGGGACCATGCGACTCTATTCCTTTCAAGACCTGGTGGCGCTTCGGGTGGCTCGGGAGCTGCGCTCCGCGGGGATCAGCCTGCAGTCGCTGCGGAAGGTGATCCGCCACCTGCGCGGCCGGCGAAGAACGGCTTCCTTTGCCGATACCTTCCTGGTGAGCGACGGCAGGGACGTTTTCGAGCGCCGGGGCGACGATCTGATCTCCACGCTGCGGCAGCCGGGGCAGCTGGCCCTGGCCTGGCTGATCGATCTCGGGCAGGTCGTCGAGGAGTTGGAGCGGGCCATCGCGGCGTGAGAGAAGACGGTCCATCTGTGTGTGGGGAGCCTTCGGAGGGATCGCCCGCAGGGGTGCGATCCCTCCCTTCTCGTCTTGAGGCTGGAGTTCCGCGGCAGGTTGCGCGACAATGGTCGGCCCCGCCGGCCCCCACAGGGCGATGGAGGGGGCGAAACCTAGATGACCCCGATGGGCCGGCGCTCCTCCATCTCCTTCTGCGCCCGCCGCGGGCTCACCCCCCGCGATCGGAGCGCGCTGAAGGCAAAGAAGGCCCCTGCCACGCCGACGATGCCGTAGATGAGCCGCTCGATCGGCCTCGACCAGCCGAAGAGCGAGTGGACCAGGTTGAAACCGAACAGACCGACCAGCCCCCAGTTGAGGGCGCCGACGATAGCCAGTCCGCCGCTGATCCAGTGTTCCGTTCCGAATCTCATGGCTTACTCCCTTCCCTAGTCTAATCCGGGCCTCGACGACCGTACCGGTGGATCGGGCGAAAGCTGTCGGGACCTCCGGCCAGAGGGAGCGTGGAAGGCAACTGTCGTTCCAGGCAGACAACCGTCGTGCGGGGCTGAGCGAAGCATCTCAGGCGGAGGAAACCCTTCCGCAAGGGGGGCGCAGCAGTCGGCGGGGGATCGTGTCATGTCGACAACCCACCTGCGCGGCAGCAGGACAAATCCTCGCTTGGCCTCGGGCAGTTTGACCACCTCCAGAGTGACGCCATGCTCTTGGGCCGCCTGCGCTGGTTCATCACCGGTGTAGCCTTGATCGACATAGGCAAGCTCGATTTGCTCGCCGGTCACTTCTTGCACCGCTTTGGCCAGTTCTTCGACCTGAGCACGCTCCTGCTCATTGGCAGGAGTCACGTGCATCGCCAGCAGGTGACCGAGGGTGTCCATCGCCATGTGGACCTTCGATCCCTTCTTGCGTTTGCGCCCGTCATAT
>JAJZRD010000286.1 GCA_021845945.1 Chloroflexota bacterium | reverse complement strand
TCAGCCGGCCCCTTTCTCTACGACCTGATCCAGACCGACGCTTCCATCAACCCCGGCAACAGCGGGGGAGCCCTGGTGAACCTGAGCGGCCAGGTGGTGGGGATCAACACCCTGGTGGCGGGGATAGCCGAGCCCGGGGTGCAGGCCCAGGGGATCGGCTTCGCCATAGCGATGAATAGCGCCAAGCCGATCGCCCAGCAGTTGGTGTCGACGGGCAAGGCGGTTCACCCCTTCCTGGGGATCAGCTACACGGCCCTGACCCCCTCCATCGCCCGGCAGTTGGGGGTCCAGGACGGGACAGGGGTCGTGGTTATGCAGGTAATGCCGAACTCACCCGCCGACAAGGCCGGGCTGAAAGCGCGTGACGTCATCCGGGAGATCGACGGCCAGAAGATCACCGACGAAACCACCCTGGGCCGGGTGCTGAATACCCACAAGCCAGGGGACACCGTGACCCTGACGGTTCAGAGGGGCAGCCAGACCATGCAGGTCAAAGTCACCCTGGCCGAGAGACCCGCGGGCACTTGACGGTACCGGAGCGATGGAGCTGACTGTGGGCCGGCAGTGAGGGCGATCCTTGCGATCGCTCCTCTGTCTTAGGGCGTCCATGCGGGAAGGCCGTGGCCCGTCCGATGCTGATAGAGGCGAAGTGGTTGCGTCCTCCGGCTCCCACGGGTTAGATGACCAGCTGGATGCGGTTCTGGTGCCGGCCGTTCTCGAAGGCGATCCGATCGGGTAGGTGGCAGGCAGATCACGCTCCGCAGTCCGGAGGGGGAGCCGCTGAAGATGATCCGCGGTGCGTGATGGTTGCCCGCCCGCCGCAACCCCTGTCAGCAGGAGGAGCGTAGGAACTCCAGCAGCGACTGCTCCTCCGGCGAGAGCCCGTAGGCGGACCGCGCTCGCCGTCCGTCGCCCTCGCCGGCCTCGATCGGCCGCAGCCGGTGCCGGACGTAGGCCTCGATGACGGCGGGATGCACGTAGCACTTGCGGCACACCGCCGGGGTGTTGCCCAGCTCTTCGGCTACCCGCTGAATGGCGTGGGCCACCCGCTGCTTGCACTGCCGATCGGACTCGCAGGGCTCCAGGGTTCGGAGGACGCCGGCCGCCGCGACGGTGCCCGCCCAGGTGCGGAAGTCCTTGGCCGTGAAGTCCCCGCCGCTGATCTCCCGGAGGTAATCGTTGACGTCCTGGGACTCCAGGGTGCCCCGCTCCCCACTCTCGTCCAGGTACTGGAACAGCTCGTAGCCCGGGATCTCCTGGAGGTGTTTGACCACCCTGGCCAGCCTCTGGCTTGTGAGCTTCACCCGGTACCACTTGCCCCCCTTGCCGCGAAACTCGAACTTCACCGTCGAGTCGCTGACATGGACGTGGTCGTCGCGCAGGGTGGTCAGCCCGAAGGATTCGTTCACCCGGCGGTACTCCTCGTTCCCCACACGGATCCGGGTCTTCTCCAGCAGTTGGACTATGGTGGCCAGCACCTTCTCCCGGGGCATTCCCTGCAGCGCCAGATCCCGATCGGTGCGCTCCCTGATCCTGGGCAGGGCCTCCGCGAAGGCGACCATTCGGTCGTATTTCACGGCATCCCGGACCTCGCGCCACCGAGGGTGGTAGCGATACTGCTTGCGGCCCTTGGCATCCCGTCCAGTGGCCTGCAGGTGGCCGTGGGGGTCGGGGGAGATCCAGACGTCGGTCCACGCCGGAGGTATGGCCAGCGACTTGATCCGCCGCAGCGTCTCCTCGTCGTGGATTACCCGGCCGTTGGTGCCCAGGTAGTAGAAGCCATTGCCGGCGCGCCGGCGCCGGATGCCGGGGATCGTGTCCACGACGTAGCGCAACCCGGCCGCCTCGGCCGAAGCGGCCGGGTTGGCCAGCTCCTGGGCGGTGGAACCGTCGCTGCAGGTGGAGGCGGCTATCTCCTCTTTGCTGGTTGGGGCCGGTGTTTGCATGCCCGCTGCTAGCGCACGCCGCGTGCCCGCAGAGGACCAGGTCGGGCGGCGTGGCGCGAGATCCCGCCCTACGAGGAGCTACTCTCTTCCGCCTTCGCCTGGTTCCACAGGGCGTCTTGCTGCTCCAGGTCCAGGGAGGCGAACTCCACCCCCTGCTCCTTCGCCAGCTGCTCCATGCGGGTGAACCGCTCCACGAACTTCTGGTTGGTCGATCGCAGCGCCATCTCGGCGTTCACCCCCAGGTGGCGGGCGACGTTGACCAGGGCGAAGAGGACGTCCCCCAGCTCAGCCTGCCGCTCCGCCGCATTCTGGGTTCGGGATAGCTCTTCTATCTCCTCGGACACCTTGTCCAGCACCGGCTGGATCTCCTTCCAGTCGAAGCCGACCCGGGCGGCCCGTCCCTGGACCTCCTGGGCGGCCTGCAAGGCCGGCATGTGCTTGGGGATGCCGGCGAACATGCCCTCCGCTTCTTCCTTCTCCCCCCGCTCCGCCTTCTTGATGGCCTCCCAGTTGACCAGCACCTCTTCGGCGCCGCTCACGGACAGCTCCCCGAAGACGTGGGGGTGGCGCCGCACCATCTTAGCGCCGATGGCGCTGATGACGTCGGTGATGTCGAACTCCGTGGCTTCCTCCGCGACCTGGGCGTGGAGCACCACCTGGAGCAGCAGGTCACCCAGCTCCTCGCTGAGGGTTGCCGGGTGGCCCTTGTCGATGGCCTCTACCACCTCGTAGGCTTCCTCGACCACGTAGGGCTTCAGGCTCTCGTGGGTCTGCTGTCGATCCCACGGGCAGCCGTCGGGGGCGCGCAGCCGGGCGACGATGCGAACGAAGGAGTCGAAGCTACCCAGGGCCCGGTCCGGCGTGGAGGCGGGGACGTAGAGCGCCGTCAGGTGGTCGACCCCCGGCTGTCGGTCCAGATCGTGGAGGTGCACCTGCTGCACCGCCTGCTGTCCCGGCGTGCCGGCTGCCGTCACCAGCAGCACCGGGTGATCGTCGGGGTACCGCCGCAACAGCTCCAGCTTCACGTCGGAGGCCACCAGCCGGTCCTCGATCTGGTACACCAGCAGGTCGATCAGCGGGTTGGCCCAGCCCACGTGGCCGGCATCCAGCAGTTGGAGGCCTCCACTCAGGGTGGTGCGGGTCGCGGCTAGGCTCGCCTCCGCGAAGGAAACCCCGGACACCAGCTGCAGCTCGATCCCCTCGTCCCTGGCCAGCCCCATCAGCTCTCGAACCGAGTCCTCGGCCATGGTGGGATCGCCGGGGACGGCGTACACCAGTCCACCCTCCCGCCTGGCGATGGCGAGGGCCTCCGTGGCCAGCTCCCGATAGAGCTTCTCGAAAGACTCGCACCGATCGTAGACGTAGTCGAGCGACTCCCACTTCACGGAGGGCGGGAACTGCTGGACGGTGGGATGGCGCGAAGTCCGCAGCCAGACCTTGGGGGCCTTCTCCAGGAGGGCGGCGGCTTCCCTGGTTAGAAGGGCGTAGGGGCCGGGTCCCAGCCCCACGATGGTGATCTTCACGAGTTCCAACGCTCCTCTGTTCTCGATTGGCGCAGATCGGGAACCCCGATCAGCCCGACGGGGTCCCGGGCCTATGTTAACATAGCAGCCTCCGGTCCGTGCCGGGGGTCAACCTTGACATCACCGGTATCCCCCACTATGATGCCTGGGAGCCTACGTCTTAGGCTCGCGCCACGGCGGACAGTATGAGCGGACCGGACACCCGAGGATTCGTGCCCGGTCGCGGTTGGGAGGGGCCAATGCCAATTATGAGGGATGCGGCGCGTGGCCCGGTGGCAATAGTCCTCCTGCTCGCCCTTGCCTTGGTCGCAACCGGTTGCGATTTGATCGTGGAGGAGCCCCACGGGGCTCGCAACGACGATAGCCAGCGCAGCGCCATGTCCACGGCGGTGGCGGATCTCCCCGATTACGACGTTGCGGTGAGCGCCATCGACTTCGATCCACCCCTCAAGCGGGAGACGCTACTGAACACCCAGAAGGGTGTGAAGCTGTTGGCGGCTGTGGAGAACAAGGGCACCATGCCGCTGACCCTGCTGATGGTGGAGGCACGGGTCACCAGCCAGAAGGGTGAGTTCTCGGTCCAAGATCGAGTACCTGTCGATCGGCTGTCTCCCGGCGAGACCAAGGTGGTGGAGTTCGAGAGCGTCGCCCCCGTGCAGATGCTGCCCAAGTCACCCTCCTATCGGGTGACGGTCACGGTAAGCAGCCAGCAATCGAACGTTACTCTCCGGACTGCCA
>JAJZRD010000285.1 GCA_021845945.1 Chloroflexota bacterium | reverse complement strand
CGTTGGGATGGCACGAGTTGCAGCTCTGCTGGAAGACCGTCTGGCCCGCTGCCACATTCCCTCCCGCGGCGGCCGGGGTTCCGCCGGCCGCGCTCGTCGCCGCCGGAGAAGCGGCGGGCTTGGTGGCTGCTGGCGCTGAAGTGGCCGTCGGTGCGCTGGTGGCCGCCGTCGTCGGGGAGGCCGCGGGCTTCGTAGGAGCCGCGGTGGCACCCGGCGCGGTTGTGGCCGCGGGCGCGCTGGTTGGGGCCGGCGCGCTGGGAACGCAGGCCGATGCCACTATGACGGCCGGCACCAGCACTGCGGCCAGCAGTAGGACCATTCTCTTTTCCATCGTTCTCCCTCCTAGGTTGCAGGTCCGGGGTTCTGGGTCGGGGGTCTGGGGCCGGCTGCTTCTTCTCCGGTCCCTGACCCCTCGCCCTTGACCCCCTAAATCAGGTAGAGGATGGTGAACAGCACCACCCAGACGGCGTCGACGAAGTGCCAGTACAGGGCGCTGGCCTCCACGCCGACGTGACGCTCGCCGGTGTAAGCGCCCTTGCCTGCCCGAACCCATATCAGGGCCAGGAAGACCAGTCCGGCGAAAACGTGGGCCCCGTGAAAACCGGTCAGGGTGAAGAAGGTCGATCCCAACAGTCCGTCCCTCAACCCGAAGCCGGCGTGGGTGTACTCGTAGGCCTGTCCGCCGAGGAAAGCAGCCCCCAGGGCGATGGTGGCGAGAATGCCTCCTCGCAGCACCGAGACCTTCCCCTCTCGCATGCTGAGGTGAGCCCCATGCATGGTGAGGCCGCTAGACAGCAGCACCACGCTGTTGAAGATGGGCACCATCAGGTCGCGAGGGGGTGTGTCCGGCGGTGGCCAGACGCCCGCTCGTACCCGCAGGTACAGGTACGAGGCGATCAGCATGCCGAAGAACAGCGCCTCCGTGGCGATGAAGGTCCATAGACCCAGCATGCTGGGGTTCACACGTGCGCTCAAGGGCTCCTGAGTGCGGCTCATAGGCCTAGCGATCATGATTCATAAGCCCCCACCCTTTCCCCCAGGAAAGTGGCTGTGAGAGTCCCCTCAGGGCTTGGGGACGCCCCAAACCCCGCCGGTGGCGAAGCCCCTGGACCCCCTCACGAAACCCAGGGCTGCCACAGCCACCCGACGATGGCAGCCAGCAAGACGACCGCACCCAGGGCGGCGATGAGCCAGTGACTCAACAGCCCCACGGCGACCAGCAGCAGCCCCACCGCCAGGACCGCCGGCCAGGGACTGTGCTCGGAGGGCTGGAGCGCCGCCCTCCCGCTGGCCGGATGGGACGACGCCCCGGTCTTCGGCTGAGCCACGCCCTCCTCCGGCCCTGTCTTCACGCCAGGCTCAACAGGCCCGTTCAAGGCGGATCTCGACCCCCGACTCGAGGGCATCTCCCTGTAGCTCTCCTCACCCAAAGTTGTGAGCCTCCCATACAGGCTGAAGGGCCGCACGGCCCCACTAGTGTGCAGCCAGGTAGTCCGCCTTGTCCGGATGCTTCTCGTCCCACAGGGGACGCCGGCTCCGCACCTGCGGGAGCCGGTCGAAGTTGTGCATCACCGGAGGCGACGCCGCCGCCCACTCCAGGGTCCAGCCGTCCCACGGATCCGGTCCGGCCACCTTTCCGCCCCGAAGGGTGATGATCAAGTTCAGGACGAACGCCAGGACGGCCGCGCCGATGATGTAGGCCCCGATGGTGGACACCATGTTCAGGTCGTTCCAGCCCATGTTGGCGTTGTAGGTCCAGATCCGGCGGGGCATCCCCAGGATCCCCAGGATGTGCATGGGCTGGAAGGCCAGCAGGAAGCCGGCGACCAGCAGCCAGAAGTTCAGCTTCCCCAGCCGCTCGTCCAGCATCCGGCCGGTGATCTTGGGGAACCAGTAGTAGGTGCCGGCGAAAACGCCGAAGGCGGTGCCGCCGAACAGCACGCTGTGCAGGTGGCCGACCACGTAGTAGCTGTCCTCCACCTGCCAGTCGAAGGGGACGACGGCCAGGGACACGCCGCTGAGACCACCGATGACGAACAGCCCGATGAAGCCCAGGGCGAACAGCATCGGTGACTTCAGCCGGATGGCCCCGCCCCACAGGGTTGCCAGCCAGTTGAAGATCTTCACTGCCGTGGGGACGGCGATGGTGAAGCTGGTGAATGCGAACACCGCCTGCGCGGTGAGACTCAAGCCCACGGCGAACATGTGGTGGGCCCAAACGGCGAAGCTCAGGACGCCGATGGCCACCGAGGAGTAGGCGATGAAGCTGTAGCCGAAGATCGGCTTGCGAGCGAAGACCGGGATCACCTCCGAGATGATACCGAAGGCCGGCAGGATCAGGATGTACACCTCCGGGTGGCCGAAGAACCAGAAGAGGTGCTGCCAGAGGAGGGGATCCCCGCCGTTGGCCGGGTTGAAGAAGGCGGTGCCGAAATGGCGATCCAGGTAGAGCATGATGGCGGCAGCCGTCAGGCTGGGCAGGGCCACCAGGATGATGAACTGGTTCACGAAGGTGGCCCAGATGAAGAGCGGCATCCGGTTGAAGGTCATTCCAGGCGCCCGCAGCGTCAGAATGGTGACCAGGATGTTGACCGCGCCCGCGATGGAAGACATTCCCAGCATGATGATGGAGAGGCTCCAGAAGTCCATGCCGGCACCCTTGGAGAAGGGCGATTCGGTCAGGGGCGCGTAGCTGAACCACCCCGCGTTGGGCGCCCCACCGGCCAGGAAGCTGCTGTAGAGCAGGAGGCTGGCGACCAGGTAGCTCCAGTAGCTGAAGGCGTTCAGCCGCGGGAAGACCATGTCCCTGGTGCCGATCATCAGCGGCACGAGGAAGTTGGCGAAGCCGGCCAGCACGGGCATCCCGAAGAGGAACACCATGGTGGTGCCGTGCATGGTGAAGATCTGGTTGTACTCCTCGGGGGTCAGGAAGTTGTTGTCGGGCCGCATCAGCTGTGTCCTCATCATCATCGCCATGGCGCCGGCGGCGAAGAAGTAGACGAAGCTGGTGCAAAGGTAGAGGACCCCTATCCGCTTATGGTTGGTCGTGGTGACCCAACCCCAGATCCCTTCCTCGTACCACTGGGGCCGGGGCCACGTTTCCGCGCTGCTCGCCATCAAGACCTCCCCCTCGGGCTAATTCAGCTTCTCGAGATAGGCGACCAGTTGGCCTACGGTCGCCTGATCCAGTTTCAGGTTGGGCATGCTGTTGCCGGGCTTCACCCCTTGCGGGTCCTGCAGCCACTTCGCCAGGTTGTCGGGGGTGTTGGGCAGGGTGTTGGCCGCCAGGCTGGTGCGGCTGCCGAAGTGGGTCAGGTCGGGTCCCGTCTTCCCCTGGGCCGCGCTGCCGTTGACGGTGTGGCAGCCCCCGCAGCTGCGGAGGAAGGCCCCCTGGCCGGCCTTCTGTGCGTCGGTGGCAGGCTGGGCTCCGGGGCTCTGCTGGGCCTTAACCCAGGCCGAGAAGTCCGACGGAGTGTCCACGATCACCTTGAAGGCCATGCGGGCGTGCTCGGTGCCACAGAACTCGGCGCACTCCCCCTCGTAGCTGCCCGTGGCGGTGGGCAGGAAACTGGAGTAGTTGACCTGGCCGGGGATCATGTCGGTCTTGCCGCCCAGTCGGGGGACCCAGAAGCTGTGGATCACGTCGGCGGACTCCAGCTGCAGCTTGATGGGCCTTCCCACCGGGACGTGCACCTCGTTGGAGGTGACGACCTGCGAGTCGGGGTACTCGAACTTCCACCACCACTGGTATCCCACCACCCGCAGCACCAGGGTGTCGCCGGGCCACGCGGAAGCCTGGGGCAATGCTGCCTGCGGCACCGAGCTGGCCTCGCCCATCGTCCTGACGGTCAATCCCAGGGTGGCGAAGAGGACGATGGCCGTGGCCACGGTCCAGCCGGTTTCCAGGCGAGGGTTGCCGTGGGTCTGCACCGCCTGCTCCTCGGGCCGGTTGCGGAACCGGAACACCGCCGTCAGCAAGAGGACTTCCACGAGTAAGAAGACGATGCCGGCGACGACCAGGAGGTAGATGGATAGATCGTGAATGGCGGTGGCTCCCGGCGACTCGGGCCGGAAGATGGCCGCCGGCACGGACTGGCAGCCGGCCGTGGCCAGGGCCGCCGGGGCGAGAAACGGGAAGATCCTTATGGCGTCCGTCATGGCGTTCGTCGTCGACCGCACCTTCTTCTTCCTCCGAAGAGCAGAGCTAGGATAGTCCTGG
>JAJZRD010000284.1 GCA_021845945.1 Chloroflexota bacterium | reverse complement strand
CCGACGGGTCATCTTGACCGCCCTGAAGCTCCGCCACCTGGTGGTCATTCCATCCCTGGCCGGCCTGCTCCCGGCCAACGCCTGAGATCATGCACATTTTGCGATCAATCCCATCGGTTAGACACTATAGCACCGACTATCCCTACTCGGCGCCCTTCCAAGAACGGGTTCAGGTGAGCGCCCCAACTGCCCCGCGCGGGCAGCAGCAACCCCAGCAGGTGCGGATCGGGCGGGAGTTCAACTACCTCCGCAACAGCGTCAAGGCGGTCATCAACGCCTACGACGGCTCGGTGCGCTTCTACCTGGCGGACCCGAGCGACCCGGTGGCCGCCGCCTACGGGGCCATCTTCCCGGGACTGTTCACCCCGATGGACCAGATGCCCGCCTCTTTGAAGGCCCACGTACGGTACCCGGAGGATCTCTTCAAAGCCCAGGCGGAGATGTACCGAACTTTCCACATGCAGGACCCCCAGGTCTTCTACAATCGAGAGGACCTGTGGAGCGTCCCCACCGAGTCGGTCGGCGACAGCCGGCAGGCGGTGGAGCCCTACTATCTGATCATGAGGCTACCCGGCGAATCCGGAGAGGAGTTCCTGCAGCTGCTGCCCTATGCCCCCTCCAACAAGGACAACATGATCGCCTGGCTGGCGGCCCGCTCCGACGGGGACAACTACGGCAAGCTGATCGTCTACAAGTACCCCAAGGACAAGTTGATCTACGGGCCGATGCAGGTGGAGGCTCGGGTCAACCAGGATCCCACTATCTCTTCCCAGTTCACCCTCTGGGGCCAGCGGGGCTCCCAGGTGACCCGGGGCAACCTGCTGGCTATCCCCGTGGGCCAGGCCAATCTCTACGTGATGCCGATCTACCTTCAGGCCGACCGGGGCTCCATTCCCGAGCTGAAGCGGGTGATCGTCTCCACGGGCAACAAAGTGGTGATGGAGCCGACGCTGGGCGAGGCGCTGAACAAGCTGTACGATGGGAAGCTGGCGCTGGGTCCGGGCGCGCAACCCCCTCAGCAGGCTGCTCAGCCCGCCGCGACTGGTGCTCAGCCGGCTGCGCCTGCTCCCTCCTCCGGGCTTGCTGAACTGGTGAAATCGGCCGAGGGCCGATACAACCGGGCCCAGGAGCGACTGAGATCCGGAGACCTGGCCGGCTTCGGCGAGGAACTGAAGGGGCTGGAAGCGGATCTGAAGGCACTCGACGCGCGGGTGAAGCAGTAATTCCTAATTCCGCTCCCCGTCCAACGGCAGAGTGAAGGCGAAGGTGCTGCCCTGTCCCAGTCGGCTCCGGACCTCCATGCTTCCCCCGTGGGCCTCCACAATCGTCTTGGAGATCATGAGACCCAGTCCCGTGCCCTTCACCTCCCGGGTGCGTTCCAGCCTGGCGTACGGCTTGAAGAGCCGAGGGAGGTCCTCGGGAGCGATGCCCACACCCTGGTCGCTCACCGACACCCGGGCCCGGCCGTCGGCGATGGCGAGGGTCACCCTTATCTCGCCACCCTCTGGCGAGTAGTTGACGGCATTCCGAACCAGGTTGCTCAGCACCTGGCTCAGCCGGTCGCAGTCCCAGTGCCCGTCCAGCCTATCGGTCTCACTATCCAACGCGATCCGATGTTGAGCTGTCCTGCTCTGCTGCGCCTCGACCACGCCCCTGGCCACCGCCACCAGGTCGCACCGCGCCCGGCGGATCTCGAAGCGGCCCCGCTCGATGCGGGAGAGATCCTGCAGGTCGTCCACCAGCCTGACCAACCGCTGCATCTGATCCGGCACCACCGCCACCATGCGGTCCAGCAGCTGGGCACGCCGCCCCTCCGGTCGAGCCAACAGCTGGGCGTATCCAGAGAGGACGGCCACCACTCCCCTGATCTCGTGGGTCACCATCGCCAGGGACTGTTCCCTCCCCCTCCTCACTTCCTCCAGTTCCTCCGACAGAGCCCGCAGCCTCTCGGCCTCGCGCTGCTGCTCCTCGGCCAGCCTGGCGTTCTCCCGTGCGAGGCGGGCCCGTGCTCTCGACTGCTCCGCCGCCCAAACACCGAGGGCAGCGACCAGAACGACGGTGGTCACGTCGAGGGACCACCTCAGCGGCCCGAGGGCCTCCAACCAGGAGTGGAGGCTGACCGCCGCAACGGCCAGCAGGGTGAAGATGCCGGCTACCCAGGGGTTGAAGACCCAGGCGGCCACCAGCACCGGCAAGGTATAGGCCAACGGCATGTTGAAGTCGGCGTGGAGTTCCAGCCTGTGCAGAGCCAGGATACCCGCTATGGACAGCACCACAAGAAGGGCGACGATAGCCCGCCAGACCGGGGTCAGGGTCACGGCTTGGTTCTTATCCTCCTCGCGGTTACGGTTCTGGTGGCGGTGTTCCCTTCGGCGCAGAGCGCCGGACAGTTGGTAGTCCACAGCAACCACCGTACCCTCTAGAGGAGCTGCTGGCAAGGTTACTGCATCAGCATCCCGATCTGCGAGCGCGCAGCTCGCAACCTGTCGAGTTGGCACCCTAGGAGGTGACGATGATGCGCTGGACACGGGCACTTCTGGCGCTGCTGGGGATCCTGGCGCTGGTGACCCTGGGGGTGAGCATCGCCGCGGCCGTCCAGGGTCCCGCCTTCGGCATGGGGCCTTATGGCTACTTCTACCCGTGGCACTCGGGGCTTTGGCTCGGTGCCATGGTCCTCTGGATGCTGCTATTCTGGGCACTGGTGATCGGGGGCATCGCCTGGTTGATCTCCGCCCTCCGCCCAAGAGAGGCGCCAGGAGGCCCTGAAGACCCCCTGGAGACCCTGCGACGACGCTACGCCCGAGGCGAGATCACCAGGGAGCAGTACGAGGAGATGCGACGAGACCTCCAGGGAAGGTAGAATCTCCATACGTCAGTCTGAAGGGGGCACCAAACGATGGCAGGAGAGAACCGCGACACCATCCGGGCACGCGTCCGCTACGACCGGATCGCCCGGGTCTACGACCTGATGGAGTCCGCCATGGAGGGTCGCCAGTTCTCGCCCTGGCGGAAGCGGCTCTGGGCCGAGGTGCAGGGCCCCCGCGTCCTGGAGGTGGGGGTGGGGACCGGCAAGAACTTCCCCTATTACCCTTCGGGTCTCCAGGTCACCGCCGTGGACTTCAGCCCCGGGATGCTGGAACGGGCCCGACGGAGGGCTGAGCGAGAGGGGGTGCAGGTGGATCTGAGGCTGATGGACGCCCAGCATCTGGAGTTCCCCGACGACAGCTTCGACTCGGTGGTGGCAACCTTCGTGTTCTGCTCGGTGCCCGATCCGGTTCAGGGACTGCGGGAGCTGCGACGGGTGGCGAAGCCGGACGGGAGGATCTTCCTGCTGGAGCACGTGCGGCCGGGCGGCGCCGCCGGGAACGTGGCGGACCTCCTCAACCCGCTGGTGGTGCGGGTGATGGGCGCCAACATCAACCGCTGCACCGTGGAGAACGTCGAGCGGGCCGGCCTGGAGATCGAGAGGGTGGAGGACCTCTGGCGGGACATCGTGAAGCTGATCGTGGCTAGACCAGGCATCGGCTAACAAGAACGCCGCCTGCCCTCGCGAGAGGAGAGTGCCCCTTGACGCCCCGTCTGTCGAGTATTATATTGGGATAGCCCGATATGGCGATATGGAGATGTCTGCCATGATGACCGCCACCAACGCCCGCTCCCTGGCACTGAAGGCCAAGCTCTTTCGAGGCTTCGCCGATCCCTCCCGCCTCGCCATCCTGGAGGCTTTGCGGGACGGCCCTCGGAGCGTGAGCGAAGTGGTTTCCGCCACCGGTCTCGCTCAGTCCACCGTCTCCGGGCACCTGGCCTGTTTGTACGAGTGTGGCCTGGTGTACCGCGAGCAGCAGGGCCGCTACGTCTACTACAGCCTCAGCGACGAGCGGGTCGACACCCTCCTGCGGATGGGCGACGAGCTGCTGGCCGACGTGGCCAAGGGCGTCTACGAGTGCACCCGCTACGACGAACCCGAAAGGAAGTCCTGATCATGGCGAAGGAACAGACCATCGAGATCCCCGTGGCAGGGATGGACTGCGCCGAATGTGCGATGCACGTCCAGCACGCCCTCACTGAACTGCCGGGCGTCCACTCAGCCAAGGTACTCCTGTCGTCCGAGAAAGCCATCATTCAGACGGACCCCGGCAAGGTGGAGATGAGCGCCATCCGCGAGGCCGTGGCGAAGGCGGGGTATTCGGTCCCCGAGGAAGGGGTAGAGCCCGAGCCCGCCTCCCCCATGACCGACTTCACGAAGAAGGTGCTCACCCTGTTCGGCATCGTCTTCGGGGCGGTGCTCTTCGTCGTTGTGATCGGCGAGTGGCTGGGGCTGTTCGAGACGGCCACCGA
>JAJZRD010000283.1 GCA_021845945.1 Chloroflexota bacterium | reverse complement strand
TCGTGGACTCCCATCTCTTCTCTATATGGCACCCGCCGACCTCAGCCCATCCAACCGGGTCGCATCGTATCCCAGGAGCCCGGTCAATATCTCCTCGTTGTGCTCGCCGAGCCGGGGTGGCCGAGTAGCATTGGGCTCCGGCATGGCCGAGCCCCTCACCGGTGTCCTGGCCACCTTCCGCTGCCCAGCCACGTCGTCCTCGATCTCTAACAGCATCCCCCTCTCGGCGACCTGGGGACAGCGAAAGACATCCTCAGTCGTCTGCACCGGCCCGGCCGGGACACCCCCCGCCAGCAGGAGTTGGGTTGCCTCCTCCCTGGACTTATCGGCCAGCCACTCCTCGATGAGTGGCCGAAGGAAGCTCTCCGCGCACTCGGCCCTGGCCGGCCCGGTGGCCGTGGCTGGATCCGATATCAGCTCTTCTCGCCCCATTAGCCGCGCCAACCTTGCCCACATGTCGTCGGTGGGGCAGCTCAGGGCCACATACCCGTCCCTGGCCTTGAAAGCTGCACGTGGGGCTGCCAGTCGCTCCCTGCCCCGGCCAGGCACCTCTCCAGTGAAGGAGTAGGTCACAACTGAGCGCTCGTTGAGGGAGATCATGCTGTCGTACATTGAGATGTCGAGGAACTGTCCCTCGCCGGCGACCCCTCGCTGGATCAGGGCCAGGGTGATGCCGTAGGCAGCAACGAGGCCGCTGTAGATGTCGGGCATCCCGTAGAGGGTGGTGATCGGCTCCCTGTCCTCGAAGCCGACGATGTTCATGATGCCGCTCATAGCCTCGACGACGATGTCGAAGGCCGGCCGCTGCCAGTATGGCCCACCGCTCCGCCCGAAGCCGCTGATGGCTGCGTAGATCAGTCGGGGGTTGACCCTCCGCATCTCCTCATAGCCAGTCCCCAGCTTCTCCGCCACCCCGGGCCTCAAGTTCTCCACCACCACGTCGGCGACTTTGGCCAGGTCGAAGAGAACCTGACGCCCCTCGGGCTTCTGGAGGTCCAGCGTCAGGCTCTTCTTGTTGCGGTTATAGGCCATGAAGCCGCCGCTGGTCTCGTTGCCCCGGCCGTCGGTGGCGAAGGGACCGATACCGCGCCTCGGGTCCCCTCGCCTCGGCTGTTCGACCTTGATCACCTCCGCTCCGGCGTCGGCCAGCAGCATGGTGCAGTAGGGGGCGGACATATACTGTTCGACGGCGACAACGCGAATGCCCTTCAATGGTGCTTGCATCGTCTCTCTAGACTCCCCTTTCGGTCATTCCCCTCCCAGGTAGGGCGGGGGTTTATCCCCTGCCGCGGGCCGCACGTCTGTGCCGGGCGGCTGGGTACAAGACCCCGCCCTACGCTGCGGAATAGCGGAACGAAGCACTACGCGTTTCGGCTGAGCAGGATGTCCCGAGCCCACTCCAGGTGGTCGTGGACGAGCCTCTCCGCCTCCGCGCCGTCCCGTTCTCGCAGCGCCCTGGCGATGGCTTCGTGCTCCTGGATAGACCGCGCTCGGTCTTCTGGAGTGTGAAGCAGGTAGAGGCGGCCCATCAGGCTGTGCTCCACGAGGCTCATCGCCACCGTGATGACCCGCTCTGCCCGACAGGCCTGGACAATCGCCTTGTGAAACTGCCGGTTTAGCTCATCCTGCTCTTTCGGTGAGGCGTGGGCGAACTTGCGAGAGAGGGCCTCCAGCCTGCGGATACTCGCGTCAGTACCCTTTTCTGCCGTTAGGCGGGCTGCATATCCCTCCACCCTCGCTCGCATGCTGTAAATGTGCTGGATGTCCTCGAGGCTGTACCATGCGGCGACCGTGGAGCGATTGGGAAGAGCGCGAGCCAGGCCGTCGGTCTCGAGTCGGTGGATCGCTTCCCGAACGGGGGTGCGGCTGACGCCCAAGGCCAGGGCAACCTGCGTCTCCACCAGGTGCTCATTGGGCTTCAGGTCACCCCGAATGATGGCCTCGCGCAACACTCGGTACACTTCGCTGCTGATGGACTTGTTTGGCTTCTGGCTAAGTCGCCGCAGTTCCGCCATGTCGCTCCTCGCGGCCCCGACAGAGGGCCTACTCCTCTTGCTCGCTCCCAGTTCCACGAAGCTGGCCGGGGATGTGCTGGGCCAGGGAGGAGAGCTTCTGCGTGCCCTCACGCACTCCCGTCTCGATGTGCTCGGCCAGACGCTCGGCGGCCGCTGCCGTGGCAGTCGTGGTACGCCCCATGTGGCGCCACCGTTCGTACCGTTTCTTCAGCAGGCGAGACACGGGTTCGCCCGAAAGGGCTGCCAACTCGTCCCGCAGTGCCCTCCTGAGAAGCAGCGCCGCGCGCTCGTGGTCGAGGTGAGCCCCACCCTCGGGCTCCGGCACCAGTCCGTCCACCAGACCGAGGGCCATCAGGTCGTGGGAGGTCAGCTTCAGGGACGAGGCAACGCTGGGCGCCTGGGCAGAATCCCGATAGAGGATGGCTGCTGCCCCCTCCGGCGCGATCACCGAGTAAATGGCGTTCTCCATCATCAGCACCCGGTCGGCCACTCCCAGCGCCAGCGCTCCGCCGCTGCCACCCTCTCCTACCACCACGGAAAGCACAGGGGTGGGCAAAGCACACATGAGAGCCATACTGTGGGAAATCGCCCCTCCCAGCCCTCCGGCTTCCGATTCCAGACCCGGATCTGCCCCCGGCGTGTCTATCAAGGTGAGCAGGGGGAGTCCCCACTTGGCGGCCAGTCGCATTGCCCTCTGGGCCTTCCGGTACCCCTCGGGTCGCATGTGGCCGCCCCGCCGCGACGGCTCGTCCCGATGCCCGCGCTCCTGCGCGATCACTATCAGCGCCTGGCCGTCCAGGTCGGCCGGGCCACACACCACGGCAGGGTCGTCCCCCACCGCCCTGTCGCCGTGGATCTCGACGAAAGAGGAGAGCATCCTGTGGAGGTGGTCCATGGAGGTCGGCCGGTTGTCGTGCCGGGCCCTCTCCACGGCTGCCCAGGCGCTGCCGGTTTCTCCGCCTGTTGGCGCGGGTGAGGGGCGGCGCGAGGACTTCAGGTGCCCGGCTGTAGCGAGCCTGAGGAGCTCGCCGATCACGCTCTTCGTCTTTGGTCGCGGGACTATGCCGTCTATCTGTCCCTTCTCCAGCAGGAACTCCGCCGTTCGGGGCGACTCGGACTTCCCCTCGCCGGCGAGCGCCTTGGCCACGCGGGGGCCGGCGAAGCTGATGAGGGCCCCCGGCTCTGCCAGCAGGACGTCGCCCAACGTCCCGAAGCTGGCGTAGACGCCCCCTGTGGTGGGATTCGCAAACAAGACGATGTAGGGCACCCGCTTGGTGTGAAGCTGCTGCACCGCAGCAGAGGTCTTGGCCATCTGGGCTAGGGAGAGCATCCCCTCCTGCATGCGGGCGCCCCCGCTGCATGTGACGGCCACAAGTGGCAGACGCTTCTTTACGGCCAGCTCGCAGGCCGCGGAGATCTTCTCCCCGACCACTGAGCCCATGCTGCCGCCCAGGAAACGGAAATCCAGCACCGCCAGCACCGCGGCTTGCCCCTCGATCCTGCAGATGCCAGTTACGGCGGCATCGGCGAGGCCCGTCTTGCGGCGCGCTTCCTCGAGCCGCTCGCGATAGGGGACTCGATCCACGAAGCCGAGTGGATCCGTGGGGTAGAGGTTGGTCAGGGTCTCCTTGAAGCTGCCCGGGTCGGCAAGCAAGGCTATGCGCTCGTGGGCCGAGAGGGTGTAGTGGCGTCCACAGTGGGAGCAGACCTTGAACCGAGCGAAGAGGGGGTCACCAGAGATGTCGCTTCCGCAACCCTCGCAGGGCTGGGCCGTTGGCTGGCAAGCCGCGTCATCGGCGTGCCCGGACTCTGGTTGGCCGAACAACCTCACCATCCTGAGCCTCCTTAAGTCCCGACAGGTCGGTCGAGACAATACTCACGGCGCGAATGAGTACAACATTGTATACAACTAGCTGGACGCATTCATTGTACTTCTAGCTGCCCTGCTGTCAAGTAGGCAGATCCTACCACTGCACCGGATATATGCGTCGGCGTAGGTCAGTTGACCCTTGCCTGATCGCTGGCGAAGTGTTGGCATGGACGCATGCCGGCTGCCACATAGCGCGGAAGTCCTGAGAGGGTGAGCTGCTAAGCACGTAGCCATAGGTCCGCCGATCCCAGAGCGGGTCCAGGGCGCAGCGCATGGCGGGGATTGGGGTGTCCCCAAGACATGCCTTTTTCATGGATACTTGCTTAGTCGCTAACGAGGCTTCGCCTCAGACCGACGAGTTGTACGCGCCGAGACGGTGTAGGCCCACGCGGAGACGCGGGGGACGCGGACAACTATGAGCCTCCCGCGCCCTCCGCGTGAATCGGGCGCCAAACTC
>JAJZRD010000282.1 GCA_021845945.1 Chloroflexota bacterium | reverse complement strand
GGCCGCCGGAGGCGATCGCCCGGTCAACACCACCATCTACGACTATCCCGACGACCTCCCCTACTTCGACATCGTATACCGCAAGGGGGCCGTCTTTCTGGACAAGCTGCGGGGGCTGATGGGGGACGATCGGTTCCTGGGGCTGCTCCGCGACTACCTTCAGATCTATTCCAACAAGGTAGCCTTCCCCCGGGCCTTCCTGGACATGGCCTACACACGGGTGGGACCAGACCTGCCTCCCCTGGTGTCCCAGCACTTCAGCTACGGGGCATTCGCCGGCGGGAACGGCTACCAGCTGGAGGTCACCTGGCCGGATCAGCTCACCGCCTCGGGCTCGGCCACCCTGAGCTATCGAGCGGGGTTCCCGGTTGCCGAGGCGAAGGTGTGGCTGGACAACCGGCTGCTGTACCGGGGAAGCGGCGACGGCGCCGCGAAGCTCTCTCTCGATGGGGTGGAGGAAGGGGAGTACGTCCTGAGGCTGGATCTGCTGGACAGCCGGGGGGCGCTCTACCAGCGGGCTCAGCGTGTGAAGGTCGCGCCGCAGATGGCCGGCACCCCCCTCACCCCGACCCTCTCTGAAGGGGAGGGGGAGCCCAACTCCCGCCCTCACCCCGTGGAGCTGCTCTCCGGCGGGTCCACGCCTCTCCCCTCGGGAGAGGGAGGACTCTCCCCCTGGGAGAGTGTAGGGGTGAGGGTGCTGGCCCTCCTCGGCGATGCGGTGAGAGGTCTCGATCTCCCCCATCTTCCCTAGCTAGAGCGTTCAAGTGGTAACGAAGTAAGGTACATCCGAGTGAACAATCGCCGATGCCCCCGTTTCTGGCATGGAGGCTCGTGCCAGGGGGCTTTGATCAAGGTCTTCGAGCGCCCACTCGACGTTCAATTCCGAAAGAAGGGATCCCGATCGTGACAGAACTACGCGGGCGGCCGGAGGAGATCACCGAGGCCTACTATCGCGGATTGATGCACTCCGCCGGCTATCGACCCCAGGATTTGAGCAAACCGTTGGTGGCGGTGGTGAACTCCTGGACCGACGTGAATCCCGGCCATCAGCCACTTCGTGAGCTGGCCGCCCGGGTCAAGGAGGGCATCTGGGCTGCCGGCGGGGCTCCATGCGAGTTCAACGTGCCGGCGCCCTGCGATGGAATGGCAAATGGTCCTGGTGGCCGCTATCTGCTGCCGCAACGGGACCTCATCGCCGGCTCTGTCGAGGCGATGGTGCGAGCCCACGGCTTTCAGGGTCTGGTGATGCTCGCCTCCTGCGACAAGATCATCCCAGGCATGGTGATGGCAGCCATACGGCTGAAGCTGCCCACCCTCTTCCTGACTGCTGGAGCCATGTTGCCCTACCACGACGCGAACAACAGCTGGGTTACCTCCGACCTGAAGGAGGCCATCGGCAAGCGCCGCAACGAGGAGATCGACGACGCAACCTTCCAGGTCTGGCAGGAGCACTTCTGTGCCTCCTCCGGCGTCTGCTCCATGATGGGCACGGCCAACACCATGGGCTGCTTGCTGGAAGCCATGGGATTGGCTCCCTTCGGGTCGGTCACCATGCTCGCCGCTGATGGGGCCAAGGTGCGCCAGGCCAGGGATGTCGGCGAGAGGATCGTGGCTCTGGTCCGTGAAGGGCGGCCCATCGGCCACTACCTCAGCCGCTCGAACCTCGAGAATGGGGTCAAGTACATCTCCGCCTCCGGCGGATCGACCAACGGAGTGCTCCACACCCTCGCCTTTGCATCCTTGTTGGGAACCGACCTCGACCTGGAGCGCTTCGATCAGTTGCAGCGCTCAGTGCCACTGGTGGCCAAGTTCAAGCCGGCATCGGCCTACAACCTGAGCGACTACCACCAGGTCGGCGGCGTGCCCGCACTCCTCAACGCCATTCGGGAGCATCTGGATCTGGAGGTACCGCTGGCAACGGGTGGCACCCTGGGCGAGGTGCTCTCTTCAGCGCCGACGCCCGACGGCCAGGTGATTCGACCTGCTTCCCACCCTCTAGCTCCCGATGGAGCCTATGGGATCCTGCGCGGGAACCTGGCCCCCCTGGGAGCGGTGGTGAAGAAGAGTGGGGTAGACCCAAAGATGCTGACGCACACGGGGCCGGCGGTGGTCTTTGACTCCGAAGAGGAGGTGAGCCGCTTCCTGTTGGATAGGGAGGTCAAGCCTGGTTCGGTGCTGGTGGTGCGATACGAAGGGCCGAAGGGCGGACCCGGGATGCGCGAACTGTCCATCCCGGCCGCCATGCTGGTAGGTATGGGTCTTCACACCTCGGTTGCCATGGTCACCGATGGCCGCTTCTCCGGCGCCACCCGCGGTCCCTGCGTGGGTCACGTGGCGCCCGAGGCTTGGGACGGTGGCCCACTGGCGTACGTTCGAGATGGCGACCTGATCGAGATCGACGTGCCCGGCAACGGCCTCCGAATCCTTATCCCCGACGAGGAGCTCCGGCGGAGGCAGGCGGTCCCTCCGGTGCGGCCCGATCATCCTGCTGTAGGAGTGCTGGCTGCCTATCGAGAACGCGTTCGGGGCGCCGAGGTTGGCGCGGTCTGGCTCTAGAGTGGGCTCATCGTGCTGATTGCGGGCCGAGTTGGCCCCGGCCTAACCCTGTGGGGAGGCCGGTGACCTCCTGTCGCGACCTCCTCATGATGGAGATCACGTCGAGACCGATGCAGCCGGCCAAACCGGCCAGCAGCAGCTCCATTGGACGCGCCCCTCGACCCGTGCCGCCCTGCTCCGGCGACGCATCGAGCTCCAGACGGTAGCCCGACCCCAACGAAACGTCGAAGTGCATACCCTCTGTCAGGGCAGCTTCGGCTTCCATGATGGTGTCTCCTTCTCTGTCAGCCCACCAGCTGGGCGTCCCGGCTCTTCGCTTCCTCGTCGGCCAGCGACTCGATGTAGTGCTGGACGGCTACCACGGCAGTCGTCCCATCCCCCACTGCCGTCGTGATCTGGCGAGTGAGCTGCGACCTCACGTCCCCCGCAGCGAAGATCCCCTTGAGAGAGGTCTCCATGTGAGCGTTGGTGACCAGGTGCCCCTGCGGGTCCCGTTCCACCGGTTCGTGGAACAGCTCGGTATTGGGGACGAAGCCGACGAAGACGAAGACGCCGTTGACCTCCAGCCGCTCCCGCTGCCCGTTCCTCAGGACGGTCAGGTACTCCACCTGATCGGTCCCGTGGATCTCCTCCACCACCGCGTTGAGGACGAACTCGATCTTCGGGTTCTGCCGGGCCTTCTCCTGGATGTCCCGGGAGGCCCTCAGCTCCGGCCGGCGATGGACGATGTACACCTTGCTGGCGAAGCGGGTGAGGAAGGCACCCTCCTCCACGGCCGCGTCGCCGCCGCCCACCACGGCCACCACCTGGTCCTGGAAGAAGGCCCCATCGCAGATGGCGCAGTAGGAGACGCCCCTGCCGGCCAGCTCTGCTTCGCCGGGCACCCCCAACCTCCTGGGCTCACCCCCGGCCGTGACGACGACGGCCTTGGCCAGGTACTCCTTCTCACCCGAGGCCTTGACCAGCTTCCGGTTCCCGTGGGGCCTTATGGAGACCGCCTCTTCCATGGCGATTTGGAGCCCCAGCTTGCGGGCCTGCTTCTCCATCCGCTCGGCCAGCTCGGGCCCGGAAATGGTGTCGAAGCCGGGGTAGTCCTCGATCTTATCGGTGTTCAGCAGCTGGCCTCCGGGCCACTTCCTCTCCAGCAGCACCGCCTTCATCTTGGCTCTGGCGGCGTATAGCCCGGCAGTGAGTCCGGCGGGGCCACCCCCGATGATCACCACATCGTAATCTTCCATGCAGCTCGTAACCTCCCCCATCACGCTTCGCGTGCACACATTCTAATGGAGTAGCCGTTCCTTCGGGAACTCAGTTTACCAGGGAGATAGCCTTGGCCGGGCAGGCCTCCACACACTTGGAGCAGGCCCTGCAGCGCGCCCAATCCAGTAGGGGGATCCCGCGAGGCTCCTCCTGGTAGATGGCCCGCACGGCGCACAGCCGCCGCACGGAGCAAACCCCCTCGGGGCAGAGATCCGGGTTGCAGCGATTGGGATCCAGCAGCGCCTTAGGCATCGCCGCCCCTCTTCTTCAGCTCAGCCCGCAGTCGCGCTATCTCCTCTTCCAGATCCTCCATCTCCATCAGCATGGCCGGCCGCACCGAATGGGCCGGCATGCGGCCCTTGAGATCGGCCAGCCGCGCCTCCAACTGTTGGAGCCGATCACCGTCTCCCATGACATGATACTCCTTAGCTACCAGCCATCAGCGTTCAGCAGTCAGCTTTTCGGGTAGGGAACGAGGGCCAGCCACCCGATCCGGGGGGCAGCTGACGGCTGATAGCTGAGGGCTGACGCTTGACAGATATACCCCCCTGCCGTATATTACGATACTGTTGAGGGGTGCAGCTGTCAACTCCTTGGAGGCTGTTGTGGAGACAAACATCGAGAGGATCCTGC
>JAJZRD010000281.1 GCA_021845945.1 Chloroflexota bacterium | reverse complement strand
ATCGCGGTGCTGGAGGCCTGCCGCAAGACCGGCGTCCGGAAGGTGATCTACATATCCTCGGGTGGGGCCATGTATGGCGAGCCGGAGTACCTGCCCTGCGACGAGAACCACCCGGCGAAGCCCCTCTCCCCCTACGGCGCCACCAAGCACTCCGTGGAGCACTACGTCTTCATGTACCGGGAGAACTTCGGCATCGACTACACCGTTCTGCGCTACCCCAACGTCTACGGTCCGCGTCAGGACCCCTTCGGCGAGGCGGGGGTGATCGCCATCTTCACCGAGCGGATGCTGAAGGGTGAGCCGGTGACCATCAACGGCACCGGGGAGCAGGAGAGGGACTTCATCTACGTGGGGGACTGCGTCTCCGCCAACCTACTGGCCCTCGAGGGCGGGGCCGGCAGGGAGTACAACCTGGGGTGGGGGATCGGGGTCACCGTCAACCAGATCTTCCAGCGGCTCAAGAGCGTCATAGGTTACCCGTTGGAGGCCAACTACGGCCCGGCCAAGACTGGCGAGACCTTCCGGATCTACCTGGACACGACCCGCATCCGCCAGGAGCTGAACTGGGCCCCCCGGGTCCCCCTGGAGGAGGGGCTTACCCGTACCGTGCAGTTCTTCCAACACGAAGCAAAACGGCTTCCGATGGGTTAGGCCGATGTAGGGCGGGGTCTTGTGCCCCGCCGCCCGGCGGGCGATGGTAGGCCGGCGGCAGGGCAGAGCGCCCTGCCCTACGTCATTTCCAGACGGGCGCATGGCCCCTCGCTTCCACAGGCGGCGTTCCCTCCCGCCCGTAATCGGACCCACAGTTGATAACTGTCGTCCAGCGTCGCCACCGAATCCTGAAAGGGACGTCCTGTCTGACCTATGCTGAGATCCCTCCTCCGGGGCTCCCTCCTGGTGGCCCTCCTGGCCGGCGTGGCGCTGCTGCCGGGCTCCGAGGGTTGGTCCGGCGTGGTTGCCGAGGGGGACAGGCTGGCCTCGGAGCACCGGTTGCTCTCCGCCCTGGACCATTACACCCTGGCGGCCCCCTTCCCCGAGGCCTTCCCCACCCTTCAGCTACGGCTGGGCCGGATCTACCTACGTCGAGGCCAGCCGCGGGAGGCAGCCAAGGCCTTCCGCTCGGCCGTGGCTGCCGGTGCGGGTGGCCGGGAGGCGCTGCTGGGGCTGGCTGAGGCCTCGGGGCAGGTAGGGGACGGCCAGACGAGCCTGGGGGCGCTGCGCCGGGCTCTGGAGCTCCGACCGAGTGATGCGGAGGCCTGGAACCGGTTGGTGGAGTGGGCTGCCAGGGAGGGTCGCAGCCCGGCCGAGATCCGTGATCTGCTGAAGGGGCTCCCATTTCCCGGTGGGGGAGGGGCACTGGGGCAGCGAGCCGACTACCTGCTGGCAGCCTGCTGGCTGGAGCCCGGGGACGAGGAGGCCTCCTCCGCCCTGAGTGAGGCAGCCGCGGGACCCAACCCGACCATCAAGGGAATGGCCCTGGAGTTGCTGGAGGCGGGCGACGAGGTCGGCGATGCTGCCCGTGCGACCGGGGAGGCGCGGGCGCTGCTGGCCCAGGGGTTGGCCGGACCGGCCCTGGTTCGTCTGGAGGGGCTGCTTACCACCGATCCGCCCCTGGAGGCGGAGGCGTGGGCGCTGCGCGGCTACGCCCTGAAGCTGGTGGGGAGGACGGGCCAGGCGGAGGAAGCGGCCCGTCGATCCCTGGAGATAGAGCCGGACCATCCCCTGGGGGGCTTCGTTCTGGGCACGCTGCTGGTGGCGCGGGGAGATGCGGAGGGCGCCGTCGCGCTGCTTCGACGGGTGGTGGATCGGGAACCGGATAATCCCGCCCTCTACCTGGAGCTGGCCGGGGCGCTGATCGATCTGGGGGATTACGGCGACGCCCAGAAGGCGCTGGATCTGGCCGTCCAGGCGGCGCCGGAGAGTCCAGAGCTGCGGCTGGCCGTGGCCCGCTTCTACGTGGACCGCCAGTACCGGTTCGAGACCGGCCTGGCCGAGGCCCGTGAGGCCGTGCGCCTGACCGGGGGCTCGGCCGAGGCTCGGGGAACCCTGGCTTGGGCCCTCCACCTGCTGGGGAGGTCCGATGAAGCGCTGGTCCCCGCCAGGGAGGCCGTGGCGGTGGGTCCGGAGTCGCCCCTGTGGCGGTACCGGTTGGGCTCCATCTACGAGGCGCTGGGGCAGCGGGATCGGGCCCGCGAGCAGTACCAGATGGTGGAGGAGTTGGACGGGGCGGGCGATCTGCGGCAGCGGGCGCAAGCGGCCCTGGCCGACCTCGGTCTATAATGTCCGGCAGAACATCGCTGCGGTGGCGCCTTTCGGGCTCGCGCCACCCTGCCATTCGGAGGAGCTATGGCTCGCACTGACGGTCGGGGCTTCGACCAGCTGCGCCCCGTGGAGCTGATCCCGGGCTTCCTGGAGCTGCATCCGGCCTCCTGTTTGATCAAGATGGGGCGCACCTGGGTGCTGTGCGCTGCCAGCGTCGAGGAGAGGGTGCCCCCCTTCCTGGAGGGCAAAGACCAGGGTTGGGTCACCGGCGAGTACGCGATGCTGCCCGCCTCCACCGGAAGGCGCACCCCGAGGGAGAGGCAGAGCGGCGGTCGAACCCAGGAGATCAGCCGGCTGATCGGGCGGGCGCTCCGGGCTGCGGTGGACATGAAGATGCTGGGGCCTCGGACCATCACCGTCGACTGCGACGTGATCCAGGCGGACGGAGGAACCCGGACCGCATCGGTTACCGGGGGCTACGTGGCGCTGGTTCTGGCGCTCCGGGGGCTGGAGGCCCGGGGGGTTCTGAAAGCCAGCCCCCTCCGGAAGGCGGTGGCGGCGGTGAGCGCCGGAGTGGTGGACAAGGAGCTGCTGCTGGACCTGGACTACGGCGAGGACTCGCGGGCCGACGCCGACCTGAACGTGGTGATGAACGAGGCAGGGGAGTTGGTGGAGGTGCAGGGGACGGCCGAGGGCTACCCCTTCGCCCAATCGGCGCTGCAGCAGTTGGTGGGACTGTCCCGCCAGGGCATCGAGCAGCTGTCGGAGGCCCAGCGCCGCGCCCTGGGGGTCGCCGAACTTCCGAGGCCCAAGGCCAGCGGCGGTTCTTAGCAACCTGTTCCACCTGGCAGACATGATGTTCTGACAGCATTCGCTCTCTCGGGGGTCATGACCTTCTGTTGTGGGGTCCGGGTGGCAGCACTGCCCCGGGCCCCTGAGGTCGGCTGAGTCGTGAGAGAGCCCTACCCTAGCCGAAACCGGCCTCTCGAACCCCTTCCTGGTTGGGAATGTTGCGTCTCTTCCAACCCTGCTCCCCCACGAATCTCCCATCTAACGCGGCCCCAAAGCCCCCTCGCAAGAAATCTCCTCGAAGAATCATTAGCCATGTTGACAAACCCCTCTTGGCTGCGTACCATGTCGCCCAGGCTCGTTCTACCAGGCAGCACGCCATTCTGAAATCCAGCCTCGGATACGGAAGGAGGTGTCACAAATGACACCAGATGCGAGAGACGAGGGCGAGCCGGTCCGCGCGGGGGACGTTCGACCGTTCGGGGCTCTCCCGATGCCGAGGTTTACCCCCGAGCTCATCTCGCTGATACGAACAGGCGAGGTATACAGTCTGGAGCAAATCCTGGAGCCTGGAATCCCCTATTGGGCAGGCCACCCCCCGCTTGTCGTGAGCCCTTACGTCCGCCACGGCGACATGCCGGAGATCGCCCCGGCCTCGGTGGGCAACGAGATCACCACCATCCCCATGCACGGTTGCACCCACATTGATGCCCTGTGCCACATAGGCAGGTGGGTGGAGGGCGAGATCCTGTTACATGGTGGGGTCAAGGTTCGAGATGTGATGACCAACCGTGGCTACTCTGCCCTAGCCGGGGAGAACTTCCCTCCGATAGTGCTGCGGGGCGTTCTGTTGGACGTCGCCGCCGATAAGGGGGTGGAGGTGCTGCCCGACAGCTACGGCATCACCGGCGACGATCTCCAGCATTGCGCCAAGGCCCAAGGGGTGGAGATCCCCGAACGCTCCGCTGTGCTGATCCGCACCGGTTTCTCCAAGTACTGGCGCACCGACAACGCTCGCTTCTCCAACCACGGGGCAGGACCCAACCTGGACGGCGCCCGCTACCTGGCCGAGCGCAAGATCGCCGCCATGGGCTCGGATACTGAGGCGGTGGAGCAGTGGCCGGCTCCTCCGGACGGTGAGCCGCTCCCAGTTCACAGCTTCATGATCTACGAGCACGGAATCCCCCACATCGAGAGCCTCTATCTGGATCGTTTGGCAGCAGACCGGGTCTACGAGTTCGTCTTCATCGCGCTCCCTTTGAGGATCCGAGGCGCCACCGGTTCCCAGATCCATCCCATCGCCGTAGCTTGATCCACGGCTTGGGGGTCGGCGTCAGGTTGCCGGCTCCCCTTCCCCGCTGACTCAACGGGAGCAACGAAGCCCCTCAGTCGACGCAGAGCAGCAGA
>JAJZRD010000280.1 GCA_021845945.1 Chloroflexota bacterium | reverse complement strand
GGAAAGCCCCCACCGCTGGGGATCGTACAGGTTGGGTGATGGGTTGGATGCTGTGACATACTTTACTTCTTACCAGACGGCGCCCGGTTTCGCAAATGTGACATTGCCAAGTTAGTCAGCAATAGCGCAGCATATATTCCAGAATGGGGGGTGGCTCATGAAGTGGGAAGAGCTTCTCCAGATGGAGAGGGTGGTAGAGGAGGTCAACGACTGGCGACACCGCCCGACGAACGTGTACACGGACGACGGTCTGGCCCTGGTTTCCAGGGTCCCGGCTTCAGATAGCGACCTGAAGTCGGCGGTGAGGGCGGCGGTCGACGCCATCGGCGGCGTGCGTCGGGCCCTGAACCCCGGAGATCGGGTGTTGCTCAAGGCGAACTTCAACAGTCCCGATCCCCTTCCCGCGGCGACGGATCTGCCCTTCCTGGTGGCGGTGGTGGAGCTGCTGCGGGAGGAGGGCATCACGGACCTGACCCTGGGGGAGCGCTCGGGCTGGCCCTCGCTGCCGACCTCCGGCGTGCTGGAGAAGCTGGGGGTTTCCGCTGCTGCCGCCCGGGAGCTGAAGCTGCCGATCATCGACTTCGATCCAGGACCCTGGATGGACGTCCGGCTGGGCGGGGAGGCCCGGTGGTGGAAGAGCGTGGCTTTGCCCAGGGCGCTGAAGCAGTTCGACAAGATCGTTTACCTGCCCTGTCTGAAGCACCACTTCCTCGCCAGCTTCACCATGAGCCTGAAGCTGGCCGTCGGGCTGACCCACCCCAGGGAGATGGTCTACATGCACGCGGACTTCCGGGGAGGCAAGCCCGAGGAGCCGATGTACCTGAAGATGATCGAGCTGAACCTGGCGGTTCAGCCGGACCTCATCATCCTGGACGGCCGGAAGGCCTTCGTGACGGACGGTCCCATCAAGGGTGAGATGGTGGAGCCAGGCCTCATCATGGCGTCGGGCGATCAGATAGCCCTGGACGCCGAGGGGCTGAAGGTCTTGAAGTCCTACCCCCGGGACAACATGCTGAAGGCGCCCGTTTGGGAGATGCCGATCATCCGGAGGGCCATCGAGCTCGGCCTCGGCGCCCGCAGCGAAGAGGACTACTGGGTGGTGACGGCGTAGAGGGTTGGGGCACGTCATCATGCCGTTTGACTCGGATCAGCATCACCGACGTTCTCTTCGTCTGCCCGGGTACGACTATTCCCAGACCGGCGCCTGTTTCGTGACCCTATGTGCGCGGTCCAAAATGTGTCTTTTTGGCGAAGTCGCGGCAGGCGAAATGCAGCCAAACGATGCAGGGAAGATGACTGAGGAATGGTGGAATCGGTTGCCCACCAAGTTTCCTTCCATTGAGCTGGCCGAACATGCCATGATGCCCAACCACTTTCACGGCATTGTGTTGATCGTAGGGGCGGCCCCATGTAGCCGCCCTGGTTCCAGTGAAGATGCATATGCCGTACGAGGACGAGGGCGCCCACACGGGGGTGCCCCTACATGTCCCGGTTCACGCCTTGGCTGCCGCCGTCTGGCGGACGATCTCGACGAAGGCGTCGGCCTTCAGGCTCGCGCCGCCCACCAGGCCGCCGTCGATCTCGGACTGCGACATGAACTCCTTGATGTTGTCCGGGGTTACGCTGCCGCCGTACTGGATCCTGATGCCGGCGGCCGCCTCGTCGCCGAACGTCGAGCGGACGATGCTCCGGATCATCCCGATCACCTGATTGGCGCCGGCGCCGGTGGCCGGCTTGCCGGTCCCGATGGCCCATATCGGCTCGTAGGCTATCACCAGGCTGCCGAGGCCCTGCAGCCCGGACAACCCCGCTTTCACCTGGCGGGTCACCACCTCCTCGGTCTTCCCCGCCTCGTACTCCTCCAGCCTCTCGCCCACGCACATGATCGGCTTGAGGCCGTGATCCAGGGCGGCCTTCACCTTCTTGGCCACCAGGTCGTCGGTGTCGCCGAAGTACTGCCGTCGCTCGCTGTGGCCCAGGATCACGTAATCCACCAGCCCCTGGAGCATCAACGGGCTCACCTCGCCGGTGTAGGCGCCCTTCTCCTGGAAGTACATGTCCTGGGCGCCCACCAGGACGTCGCTGCCCTTAAGGCGGTCGCGCAGCGCGGCCAGGGAGATGAAGGGTGGGCAGACCACCTTCTCCACCCCCTGGATCCCCTCCAGCCGTGGCCGCATGGCATCCACCAGCAGCACCGCCTCGGCCAGGGTGGTGTTCATCTTCCAGTTGCCCGCGATTATGGGTGATCGAGCCAAGCTCATACCTCCGTGCCCTCACCCCGGCCCTCTCCCAGGGGGTGAGGGGTTACTTCGCGATCAGACTCTTGCCGGTCATCGCCTTCGGCTGGGGGATGCCCAGCAGCTCCAGGACGGTCGGGGCTATGTCGGAGAGCGCCCCACCCTCTCGCAGGTGAACCCCTTTGGTCTGCTCCCCCACCAGGACGAAAGGCACCAGATCGGTGGTGTGGGCCGTGAAGGGCCCGCCTGACTCGGGATCGATCATCTCCTCGGCGTTGCCATGATCCGCCGTCACCAGCGCCACGCCGCCCTTCTCCAGCACCGTCTCCACCAGCTTGCCCACGCACTGGTCGACCGTCTCAACCGCCTTGATGGCCGCGGGGATCACCCCGGTGTGGCCCACCATGTCGCCGTTGGCGAAGTTGACGACGATCACCGGGTGGTCTCCCTGCTTCAGGACGTTCAGCACCACGTCGCACACCTGCGGAGCGCTCATCTCCGGCTGCAGGTCGTAGGTCGCCACCTCGGACGACGGAACCAGCAATCGGTCCTCCAGTGGGAAGGGGTTCTCCCGGCCGCCGTTGAAGAAGAAGGTGACGTGGGCATACTTCTCCGTCTCGGCGGTGTGGAACTGCCGTATCCCGTTCTCGCTCAGCAGCTGGGCCAGCCCATCGTCGACGTTCTCCGCCGGGTAGGCGACGGTGACCGGCAGCCCCTCCTCGTACTCGGTCATGGTGACCACCAGCAGGTCCTGCAGCTTGGGGCCCCGATTGAAGGGTGGCGTGTCGTCCAGCACCAGCGACCGAGTCATCTCTCGGGTGCGGTCCGTCCGGAAGTTGTAGAAGATCAGGGCGTCGTGGTCGGAGATCAGCGACTCCTCCCCCTTCTCGGGGGTCTCCCGCACCACCGCGGGGAGGATGAACTCGTCGGTAACCCCCTTGCCGTAGGAGGTCCGGACGATCGCCTCGGCGGAAGGTCCGCCCTCGCCCTCGCCATACACCAGGGTCCGGTAGGCTTTCTCGATGCGATCCCACCGGCGGTCCCGATCCATGGCGTAGTAGCGACCCTCCACGGTAGCGATCCTGCCGGTGCCGAGCGCCTTGATCCGCTCCTCCACCTCCTGGATGTAGCCCAGGGCGCTGGCGGGCAGGGTGTCCCGGCCGTCGGTGATAGCGTGCACCTCCACCCTGGGCAGGTGGTGCTGGGCGGCCAGGCTGAGCAGGGCGTAGAGGTGATCGACGTGGCTGTGGACCCCGCCCGGCCCCAGGAGACCCAGCAGGTGCAGCTTGGATCCCCTCTCTTTGACGTGCTGGATCGCCTTCAGAAAGGCCGGATTCTGGAAGAAGGAGCTGTCCTGAATGGCCAGGGAGATGCGGACCAGGTCCTGGTACACGACGCGACCGGCGCCCATGTTCAGATGGCCGACCTCCGAGTTGCCCATCTGACCCGCCGGCAACCCCACCCGGGTGCCCGAGGCCTCCAGCTTGGTGTGGGGGTACTTCTTCCAGATCGAATCCATAACGGGGGTGTTGGCCAGGGCCACGGCGTTCCCCGGACCTTCCGGGGCGCAGCCCCAGCCGTCCATAACGATCAAGACCAACGGTTGTATCTTCGGCGTCATGCTTGCTTTCTCAATCCTGAGCCCGGCCCGGTCCTGGGTCCAGCCTGGGTCCTGAGTCCTGATCATGGTTCACTCAGTACTCAGGACGCAGGACGCAGCACTCGGGACCAGGAGCTACCGGTTACTTCTTGTCCTGTAGCGCCGCCACACCCGGCAGGGTTCTGCCCTCGATCAACTCCAGGGATGCCCCGCCACCGGTGGAGATGTGGCTCATCCGGTCGGCATAGCCCATCTGCTCCACCGCCGCGACGGAGTCCCCGCCGCCGACCACCGTGACCGCATCCGATTTCGACAGGATCTCGGCGATCGCCTTGGTTCCCGCGGCGAATCTGGGCATCTCGAACACGCCCATGGGGCCGTTCCAGAAGATGGTGCGGGCCGGCAGCAGGACCGCACGGAACTCCTCCACCGTTCGGGGGCCGATGTCCACGATCGTCCACCCCTCGGGCACCTGGTCGACCTCGACCACCCTGGTCGGGGCATCGGCCTCGAAGCGTTGGGCCACCACCACGTCGATGGGTAATCCCAGCTGAACGCCCTTGTCCTGGGCCTGTCGCATCAAGTCCCAGGCCACGTCTACCTTGTCGGGCTCCAGGAGGGAGCTCCCCACCTCGTAGCCCTTCGCCTTGAGGAAG
>JAJZRD010000279.1 GCA_021845945.1 Chloroflexota bacterium | reverse complement strand
GGCCTCCAGGGGGCCTCCGGGGTTGATCAGCAGCCGGGTGGCGCCGTCCGGCTCCATCTGGATGGCCTTGAAGGTGGGCACAAAGGCCAGGTTGTGGAGTGCCTCCTTCAGCTCCAGGGGGTTTCCCAGGTACTGGAGCTGGACCACGATAGTGTCGATGCGGGCGGGCCGGTTGTCCGCGTACTCTATGGTGACCAGGACGTCTCCGTCGGGACCCAGCCCGGGGATGGCCTGGCGCAGGGCCAGGACCCCAAGGCTGCTGGACAGCCGGTGAGCCAGCTGGATCGGAAGCGGCATCCGCTCGGGCGTCTCGGAGCAGGCGTACCCGAAGACCGTCGTCTGGTCGGTGGCGTCCTGGGTCTGGGCCGCCTTCTCCGCCGACGGGCGGCGCCTGGACCGGGGCGGGGTCATCGTGCTGGCCTGGGCGAGGATCGCGCAGCGGTCGGCATCCATGTCCCGAGGGAAGTAGCCGGTCTCGGCGATGGTTCTCCGGACCACGCCGGTCACGTCAACCTCACCCTGGGTCGAGACGTCGGTTACCAGGAAGATAACCTGACCCGCCGCCGCGGCCTCGGCTCGAACCCTGGCATCGGGATCGGCGGCCAGGTGGGCGTCCACCAGGGCATCGGAGATCCGGTCGCACAGCTTGTCGGGATGGCCCGGCAACACCGAGTTGGAAGTGAAGAACCGTCTTTGAGTCATGCTGCCTCCTCCAGGAGAAGCTGCCTATTGCTCCGGATCGGTTCCGGTGCAGGGAGAGTCCTGCCGGCCGTCCGTTGGATCTCGATGGCCGCGATGGGCGCGATGGCGCCCACCACGGAGATCAACCCGTCCACGAGGCCCAGGGGGCTCGCCCCGAGGAGCGATCGCAGCGCCGGGAATAGTAGAACCCCTATCTGCAGCAGTGCCGAGGTCCCCACGCCGACGACGAGGGGACGGCTGAGCCGGCGCTCGTAGCTGAGGGCCGGCCTGGTGCCCGCTCGCGCCAGGCCGACGTGCAGCAGGTCGGCCAGGGCGAGACTCCAGAACGCCATGCTCTGGGCCACGGGTCCCGTGCCGTGGCGCAGGACCCCGAGGCTGTAGGCGGCCATGGTGCCCGCTGCCAGGGCCGCCGACTCCCCCAGGATGCGTCGTTGGAGCGAGGGCGGGATGATTGGCTCCTTGGGATCCCGGGGCGGCTGACTCATCAGGTCGGGATCCCTCGGCTCCATGGCGAGCCCCAGGGCAGGGGTCAGGTCGGAGATCAGGTTCAGCCACAGCAGCTGCCCCGGGGTGAGGGGCGCCTGCAGGCCGAGGGCCACTGCCGCCGCCACGGTCCACACCTCGCTGCCGTTGGTGGAGAGCAGGTAGTGGAGGACCCGGCGGACGTTGGCTCGCACGAGCCGCCCCTCCTCGACGGCGTCTACCATGCGAGAGAAATCGTCGGTGGAGAGCACCACGTCGGCAAGTTCCCTGGCCAGCTCTGTGCCCCGCTGGCCCATGGCCACCCCTACGTCGGCGGCCCTCAGGGCCGGCGCGTCGTTTACCCCATCCCCGGTCATGGCCGCTATCTGGCCGTTGGCCTGGAGCGCCCGGACGATGGCCAGCTTCATCTCCGGTGGCGTCCTGGCGAACACCTCCACGTTCCCCACCAGCCCGCGCAGCACCTCGGGGTCCATTCGAGCCAGATCGCCCGCCTCCAAGACGTGGAGGGGACCTCCGCGCGCCAGCCCCAGCTGTCGGGCCACGGCCAAGGCGGTGGCGGCCTGGTCCCCGGTGATCATGACGGTATGGATGCCGGCCCGCCTCAGGGCCTGCACCGCCTCCGGTGCCGAGTCGCGGATCGGATCGGCCAGGCCGGCCAGTCCGCACCAGGTGAACCCGCCCGATAGCTCCTCTTCCCCATACTCGTCGGGTAGCTCGCGCCGTGCGAAGGCCAGCACCCTCATGGCGCGACCGGCCATGTCGACGTTGCGCTGGCGGAAAATGGCCTTCCGGTCGCTGTCCATGGGGACGGTCTCCCCGTCGATCAGGGCCTCGTCGCAGAGCTCGAGCAGCTCATCTGGAGCCCCCTTGGCCAGGGCAATCAGCCCCTCGGGGCCTCGATGCACGCTGATCATGTGGCGCCGCCCCTCGCCCCGGTCCCGGCGGTCGATGCGGGGATAGCGCCGCCGGAGATCGTCCACCTCCAGACCCGCCTTCAGCGCCATCACCAGTAGGGCACCTTCGGTGGAGGAGCCATCGATGCTGAGCTCGCCGTCCTGGCGGCCGACGATCTCGGCGTCGGAGCAGAGCACGCCGATCTTCAGCAGCTCCGCCAGGGCGGGGTCGGCACCCCTCTGGATCGGTTGGCCGTCGGCCACCAGTTGGCCGTAGGGGGAGAGGGCCGGACCCGTGACCCGAATCCTCTGTCCGTCCACCCGGATCTCTCCCACCGACATCCGGTTCTCGGTGAGGGTGCCGGTCTTGTCGGCGCAAACCACCGTGACCGACCCCAGGGCCTCGGCAGCGTGGAGCGAGCGGATCAGGGTTCCTCTCCGACGCATCCGCCCCGAGCTGAGGGCCAGCACCGTGGTGGCCGTGGCGGGCAGCCCCTCCGGCAGGGCCGCCACTCCCAGGGCCACCGCCGTCCCGAGGGCCCGAGCCAGGGGAATGCCCCGGATCAGGGAGAGCCCCATCATCCCCAGGGAGATGCCGGCCGAAGCGATCACCAACCGGCGCCCGATCTGCCCCAGGTCGCGCTTCAAGGGCGTTGGGGGGGCCTTCGCCTCGGCTGCCAGCAGGTGCAGCTCCCCGATGGCCGTACGGCCACCGGTGGCGACGACGAGGGCGTTGCTGCGCCCGCCCACGATGGTGGTGCCGCGGTAGACCATGCAGCCGCGGTCGGCCAGGGCCGCCCGGGCCTCCACTGGATCCGGCGACTTGGCCACCGAACGGGACTCGCCGGTAAGGGCCGACTCCTCGACCTGCAGCCGATGGGCATCCCACAGCCGGGCATCGGCGGGGACTGGGTCGCCCGGCAGCAGCAGGATGGTGTCGCCCGGCACCAATCCCTCGGCGTCGATCACCGCCGTGGTGCCCCCTCGCTGGACCCGGGCCTTGGTGGGCGCTGCCCGGCGGAGCGCGGCGATTGCCCGCTGCCCCGAGCGCTCGGTCGCCGTCCCGATCAGGGCGTTGGCCACCAGAACCCCTCCTATCAGCGCCGCATCGACCACGGCGCCCGTGGCCAGGGAGAGGGCGGCGCCCACCCCCAGCATCAGGGTGGGGGCGTTGAAGAACTGCCCGGCGAGCAGTTGCAGCAGCGAGGGCTCCTGGGGCTCGGGGAGGCGGTTGGGTCCGAACCGGCGCAGGCGGCCGGCGGCCTCTTGGTGGTCGAGGCCCCCATCCGGGGTGGCCTTGAGGATGCGGGCGACCTCTGGAGCGGGCACGGCGTGCCAGGGTGGTCCAGGGTGGTGAGTGCTGGGCGCTGGGGACGCAGCGGGGCCAGCAGGGCCGCCGGCCCCCACGTATGGAGCATCACTCAGCAGCCGCTCTGCCTCGCGGAGGAGGCTCCACGGTTCCCATTCGGTGGGGTCGAAGAGCACCAGGGCGTTTCCAGTGAGGGTGCTGGCCGACACGGAGTGAACGCCCGCCAGTTGGGAGAATACGCCCTCGACGGCACTCCTGCGCCCAGGATTCCGCTTGAGGTCCGCCACCGACAGTCGAAGGCGGCCCGGGACGGCCGCGTTCTTGACCGAAAGAGCTGCGTCGCCACCGAGGCTCATCACTCTGAAACCGTTGCGCCTGATTCCCTTCCCGGTGATGGGCGAGGAAGAACGCACAAAGCAGTCCAGGTGGTGGCCGGAACGGGGAAGCTACTCCTTGGTCTCGACGGCGCTCTCTATCTCCTCCGTGGCGGTGGGTGCGGGTTCGGGCGGTACGGCTGCTACCGCGTGGGCCTCGATGTGGTGCAGGGCGTCCCTAACTGTGTCAGCGACGTGGTACATGTCGCGGAGGCTCGGCCGGGCGAAACCCTCAGCTATCGACTTCTCCAGCAGCTGCCACAGGGGATCGTAGTAACCGAATCGGTCCAGCAGGACGATCGGCTTGCGGTGGTAGCCCAGCTGCCGGAGGGTGATGATCTCCAGCAGCTCCTCGAAGGTGCCGATCCCGCCCGGCAGGGCGATGAAGCCGTCGGCCCGCTCCTCCATGATCGCCTTGCGCTCTCGCATGGTGGCCGTGTAGATCAGGTCGTCAGCTCTCTCGTAGACCACTTCGGCCCAATCGTCTCTTCGGGGGATCACCCCCACGACCCGCCCTCCGGTGGAGTGGACGGCTCGGGCGACCGTGCCCATGAGCCCCACCTGCCCGCCACCGTACACCAGTTGATGGCCTCGACGAGCCATCTCTTCACCCAACTCCCGGGCTTGCTCGAAGTAGCGGGGGGCGATGTGGTCGCTGGAGGCGCAGAAGACGCAGATAGAGTAGCTCACTTCCTGGAATCCATTGTTCCCGTCGTCATGGGTTACATCATAGCAGAGCGGCGTCGGGTGGGCACAGG
>JAJZRD010000278.1 GCA_021845945.1 Chloroflexota bacterium | reverse complement strand
TGCCCCGCGCGGCACCTCCTGGAATCCCCCGCTCCCGCAAGCAGACACACCGGACATCGCGCACGTTTTGCGCCTAACCGGAGGGTTGATGATGCCGTTGAAAGTGCGTCTCTCTCATCATCCAGGCCCCGAGCAACCCCAGAAGGGCGAAGCCGGCCAGAATGGCCAGGACCGCGTGATAGCCGGCGACGGGGTAGACACGGGCACCGGCCACCACCTCGCCCTGCCAGTAGCTGTCGAGCAGGTAACCGACGACCGGCTGAAGCAGGGCGGCGCACAGGAAGCCGCTGTTCGCGGTGCCCATCGCGAGTCCGGAGAGGGCAGGCGGATTGGCCTCCTTCACCGACGTCAGGATGAGCGCCACCGTGCCGCCGGAGAAGCCCATCGCCCCGAACAGTGGGTAGAGCGCCCAAGCCGGCGGCCGCCCGTCGTTCCAGAAAGTCAGCGCGAGCCAGACCGCAGAGGTGAGCACCGCCATGGCGACGATCGGCAATCTGCGGCTCCGGAGCAGGTGGTCCGAGGCATGCCCGAGCAGAGGGGCCGAGACGAGCATTCCCAGCGACGCGACCAGCAGGTAGTTCGCGGCCTCGAGCCGATCCATCCCGTAGACGTGCATCAGGTAGGGCACTGCCCAGAGGCCGTTGAACGTCAGGTAGCTGCCCAGGAGCCCGAAATGGGCCAGAAAGCCGGTCCACGTTTGGCGGGACCGCCACACGACCTTGGCGCCGGCCCAGAACGGCATCTTCACCGACGGTGCCCCGCCCGGACTCCCGGGGCCCTCCTGGGTAGCATCGATCTCGTCCAGTGAGGGCAGTCCCAGCTCGGCGGGATGGTCGCGCACCCACCACCAGGCCGCGATGCCGACGGCACAGGTGACCGCGCCGATCACGACGAAGGAGAGCCGCCAGCCCAGCAGTTGGGCCATCACGGCCACCGGAGTCGTCGCCGTGACCGCACCCAGGTTCCCGACCAGCATCAGCAGGCCGGACACCGTCCCGAACTCGCCGGCGCGAAACCAGTTGGACTGAAACTTCAACGCGGTGACGAAGACTACAGACACCCCGAGCCCCACCAGGAAGCGGCCGAGATAGGCCAGCTCCAGGACCGGTGCCACACCGAAAACGATCGAGCCGAGACCCGCCAGGAACACGCCCGTGCCGACCGTACGGCGCACGCCGAGGGTATCGGCCAGCACCCCGGAAGGGATCTGCATCGCCGCGTAGAGGTAGAAGTAGATGGACGTAAGCAGGCCAACCGCCGCACCGCCGACCGCGAAATCGGCCATCAGCCTGTCGGCCA
The DNA here is from genome assembly GCA_021845945.1 of Chloroflexota bacterium. The sequence goes on along the minus strand of JAJZRD010000278.1, from coordinate 3,242 downwards.
CCACGCCGGGGGCGATCCGCTGAAAGTAGACTATCAGGTAGCAGAGGGCGAGGATCGACCAGATCCACCAGCGCAGCCGCATCATGCGTCTGCCCGCCGCGGCGTCGAAGTTGGAAGACGATCCGTGGCCGCCCTCTCCGCGGACGGGTGGCTCACCGCCCATCGGCTGGGAGATCCCTGAGTGAAGACCCACCCCCACCTCCTCCGATCCTCTCCGAGATCAGCATCGACGGATCGCCGCCGGTGTATGCAGCCATCGGTCCCTGGGGCGATGGGCTGCCCAGGACAGCGGTATGCGGTGCGCATCATAGTACGACGGCCCTGCTTAGGCTACTGCCGGCACCGGTGGGGGCTTGACAACCTGGCCCGTGGAGTCAGAATGTTCAACCATCAGCCTGCTTCGCATGGAGGTCGGCTATGTCCATTTCACAGGAGACCCTCGCGACCGTGGCCCGCGCTCTCCTGGGGCGCGCCGCCGTCAGCCTCCCCAGGGACGTGAAGGATGCCCTGGAGAGGGCTCGCGCCGCCGAGTCGAGCCCGACGGCGCAGGCCCAGTTGGACGCCATCCTCGCCAACGTGCGGCTCGCCGAGCAGACCAGCACCAGCATCTGCCAGGACACGGGGGTTCCCCTATTCTTCGTGAGGCTGGGGACCGCCTGCCGGATCGAGGGGGACCCCGCGCAAGCACTGGCCGCGGCCACGGAGAGGGCGACCCGCGAGGTCCCGCTGCGCCAGACGGTGATCCACCCCCTGGACTTCCGCAACCCCGGCACCAACACCGGCTGGGGCGCCCCGGTCATCCACTACGACCTGCTCCCGGGAGCGCCCTACCTGGAGATCACAGCCGCCACCAAGGGGTTCGGTGCCGAGATGCGCTCGGCCCTGGTCTGGATTCTCACCAGCGACGACCCTCGCAAGGCGGCCCTGCGCACGGTGCTGGACACGGTGGAGGACGCCATGGGCGAGCCCTGCCCGCCGATCATCGTCGGGCTCGGCGTCGGCGGCACCGCCGAGCAGTGCATGCTGAACGCCAAGCGGGCACTCTTCCGGGCGCCCCTGGGGGGTCCCCATCCCGACCCCGACGTGGCATCCCTGGAGCGGGAGATCCTGGCGGCGGTGAACGCCCTGGGGCTCGGCCCCATGGGGTTCGGCGGCAGCAGCTACGCGCTGGCCGTCCACGTGGAGCTGTGCGGCACCCACACGGCGCTGGTGCCGATCGCGGTGATCTTCCAGTGCTGGGCACACCGGCACTCGACGGCACGGGTCTACGACGACGGACGGGTGGAGTATCTGACCCACCCGGGGGAGGTGTGAGGTGGCCAGGGAGTTCAAGATCCAGCTGCCTGCCGAGGAGCGGACGATCCGAGAGCTGCGGGTGGACGACGTCGTCTACCTCTCCGGGCCGCTGTGCACGTTGCGGGACATGGGCCATCGCCGGGCGGTGGACGCCCTTGCCAGGGGGGAAGAGCTCCCCTTCCACTTGGCGGGCAACGGTCTCTGGCACTGCGGTCCCATCGCCCGACGGGAGGACGACCGCTGGCGCCTAGTCTCAGCCGGGCCCACCACCAGCTCCCGCTTCACCACCCTCGGCGCGGAGCTGATCCGCCGTCTGGGAATCCGGGTGGTGGTGGGGAAAGGGACCATGGGGCCTTTGGCCGTCGAGGCGATGAAGGAGGCGGGCTGCTGCTTCCTCAACGCCACCGGCGGCTGCGCCGTCCTGTACGCGCGCCAGGTGGAGGAGGTGGTGGCCGTCCACTGGCTGGACCTGGGGGAGCCCGAGGCCGCCTGGATGGTTGTGGCCCGCGACATGGGCCCCCTGGTGGTGGGGATCGACTCCACCGGCGACGACCTTTTCGGCCGGATGCGGGCCGAGATGGCGCCCAGGCTGGCCGAGGTCTACCGCCGGGCCGGCATTGCGCCTGATGCGAGATTCACCTATCTACCGAAGAGGGTGCCTGGAGGGGGATGACCCGCTGGATCTTCGACCCGATGCACTTCGTGATGGAGCAGCGGATGCTCCTGGGCATCAAGGGGCGAGCAGAGGGCATGCCCCTCGTGCCTGGCTGGCTCGTGCTCGTCAGTATCGTCTCTTTGTAGGAGCCAGCTCCTGCTGGCGACCCATCTTCCCCGCACCTGGACCATCGCCGGCGGGAGCCGGCTCCTACAGAATGGCGCCATCATCGCTCGCCGGGCGGAGGGGTGGCCACACCATCCCCCCGGATATCGCCCGTGGCGCTGTCATGGTTTCCGGGCACGAGTTGATAAGCTGGCACGTTCTGTGTATGCTATGTCCGACACTGCACACGCTGCGAGGTGCTGCCATGCGTTCTGTACCCAAGACGGTTCGGATGCCCGAAGACGTGCTGGACCCCATTGAGGATGAGGTCCGCCGGACTGGGCGCGACTTCTCCACAGTAGTCAACGATAGGCTTCGAGAAGCCAACGGGATGCGACGCATTCCAGGGATCGTCTTCGCGGACAGCCCATCCGGGGGGAGGGTCGCGCGGGTTGCCGGAACCGGCATCGAGGTATTCGAGGTCGTGCAGGCCTGCCGCTCCGTCGAGGACTCGTGGCCGAGGCTCAAGGAAGCCTTCCACTGGCTCTCCGAGAACCAGCTCAGGGCGGCCCTGGCCTATGCGGAGGCGTATCCCGACGAAATCGAGGATCGCATCCGGCAGGACGAGCAGTGGACGCCGGAGGCGGTTTGGGAGCGTTACCCGTTCATGCGCCCGCAGCGGGGCTGACGGGTGAGGTTCTATCTTGACGAGGACCTATCGGGGACAATCGCGGAGATCGCCCGAGGGATGGGTGTGGACGTCGTGACCGCCCATGAGTGCGGCAACCGCGGCTCCGATGACGAGGTTCATCTGCTGTCTGCCGCCAGAGCCGGCCGCTGTCTGGTCACGCGAAACAGGGACCACTTCGTCGCCCTGACCGTGAGGTTCCTCCAGGATGACCTGCCCCACGCGGGCGTGCTGGTGGTCCCTTTCACCATACCCGCCGACCGCTTCGCCCTGGTAGCCGCCGCCATCGCTCAGTACGACAGGGACCACCCCGACGGCATCTCCCCCTATGGATACGACTTCGTACCCCGCCCCCAGCTCTGACGTTCGTTGCATCCGCAGGCTGTGAGCCTCTCATTGGGGGCACCTTAGCATCTACCATTTGACTGATCGACCCCTGTGAAGCATAATTCGCCCTAGTCCCAGCCAAGATGAACGCAAAGTCGTGACGCTCCGGCT
>JAJZRD010000277.1 GCA_021845945.1 Chloroflexota bacterium | reverse complement strand
ACCGGGGCTACCTGCTCGAGACGGGCAAGATGGTGCTGACCGACAGCGCCCAGAGCCTGCTGAACAACGAGCAGATGAAGGCCCACTACCTGGGAGGCCACGCCCACGTCAAGGAGGCCAGGCAGCGGCGGCAGGCCCAACCGGGGGTGCAGCCGGCCTGAACGGGTTTCGATGTAGAGACGCGATATATCGCGTCTCTACGAAACGGCAATAGCTCGCAGACGGGGCCCGGCGGAACTCCGCCAGGCCCCCTTTTGCAGCCACTGTACGGTTGCGGACGGGGTCTGAACCGGCCTCGAACCCGGCCCGCGACGGCCTGTGACAGCGGCCGACCCCGTGGAAGCGCCCGCCCGAGGGTTGCCCCAGAGCGCGAAACGGACATGCGCGAAACGGACATGCTTGACAAACCAGTGCTAAGAGTTATTATGCGCGCCTAGGTGCCGCCAGCGATGGCCCGGGACTTCATCGACGAACCGGAGGCTGTCCGACTCCTGTACCTATTTTGCTCGAAACGAGCATGGGAAGGAGATCCTCATGGCGAACCTCAGGCGTGCCCCTGTCGTGTTCCTCGCGACCTCCCTGCTGCTGGTAGCAGCAGCAGCATGCTCAGGCGGCGGCTCGACCCCACCCCCCACCCAGGCACCGCAGAAGCCGGCGGCAGCCGCCACCGGGGCCCCGGCGGCCCCGGCTGCCGCTGCCGCCCCAACCGCAGCCGCTGCCGCCCAGCCCGCCACCGCCGGAGGAGAGATCCGCTTCGGAGCCGGGCTCAACATGACCGGTCCAACGGCATCCCAAGGCGCCCTCTTCAAGAAGGCGATAGACCTGGCGGTTAACCAGGTCAACGGGGCCGGAGGGATCAACGGCAAGAAGATCAACATGATGATCGAGGACAACCAGTCCACCAACCCGGGTGCGTTGGCGGCGCTGAACAAGAACCTCGAGAACGACAAGGTCCTGGTGGAGATTGGCCCCGTCCTGAGCACCCAGGTTCAGGCCGTCTCCGACACGGATAAGCAGGCCGGCGTGCCGATAGCGACCGGGGGCACGGCGGTCAAGAACACCCATATGGACAACCCGTGGCTGTTCCGCATGCGCCCCGATGACTCCGTGGCCGCCGCGGCGATGGTCCAGTACATCAAGGAGGACATGAAGCTGACCAAGGTGGGTGTTCTCCACGACTCAGACGCCTTCGGTACCGGTGGCGCCACCTTGGTCGAGCGGTACTCCAAGGAGAACGGCCTCACGGTGGTCAAGAACGAGAGCTACACCGCCAGCAGCAAGGACTACACGGCTCAGCTGCTGTCACTGAAGAACGCCGGCGCCGAGGTGATGGTGGTGTACGCCACCCGTCCCGAGGATGTCGCCCTGATCGAGCGGCAGTACCACGACCTGGGCGCCCCCTTCAAGTACCTGGGCTCCCCCTCCAGCGCGGAGGTGGACACTCTGTCCCTCTCCAAGGAGGCCGCCAACGGGCTGTACGCCGTGGTCGACTTCGTCCTGGGCCAGACGGACGTCTCCAAGGCGTACGTCGACGCCTACAAGAAGGCGTACAACTCGGAGCCCGACGCCCTGTCGGCCTGGAACTACGACGCCGTCACCCTCTTCGCCAACACGATCAAGAAGGTCGGAGAGGACCGGTCGAAGATAATCAAGGAGATCCTGAACACCCACGGGTGGCAGGGGGTTTGCGGTACGTACGACTTCACCCCCAACGGAGACGGCCTCCATTCCAACAGTGTCGTCCAGATCCAGCCTGGTGGACAGCTGAAGCTGTTGAAGGTGGTGACGGTCAAGCCGCAGTAGCAGCGTGGCTGATCCAGTGACCGGCGACGGTGATCCCCGCCGGACGGACCTTAGTTGGGGGCGGTTGCGACGCAACCGCCCCCAACTCGCTAGCTCATCAGCGTGCCACCATCGACGTTGAGGGTCTGCCCGGTGATGTAGCCGGCATCGGGGGAGACCAGGAAAGCGACGGCGTTCGCCACATCCTCGGGGGTCGAGAGTCTGCCCAGGGGGATACCCTTCAGCCGCAGCTGCCGGTACTCCCCCAGGGGCTGGCCGAAGGCGTCGGCCATATCCCGGTCGATCTGGTCCCACATGGGGGTCACCACGACACCGGGGCAGAGGGCGTTCACGGTGACGCCGTTGGCCGCGAGGCCAGCAGCCATCGACCGGGTGATGGAGATCACCGCGGCCTTGGTGGCGCCGTAGTGGACGTGGTAGGGGCGAGGCCCCCGACCGCTGCCCGAGGAGATGTTGACGATAGCGCCGCCGCCCTGCTGCACCATCTGCCTGGCCACCAGCTGGTTTGTGAAGAACAGCCCCTTGCAGTTGACGCTGAAGATGCGATCCCAATCGCGCTCCGTGATCTCCAGTATCGGCTTCTGCTGGATGATACCGGCGCAGGGCACCAGGATGTCGATCCTTCCGAATCTGGATACGGCGCCGTCCACCATGGCCTGCAGCTGAGACAGGTCGCTCACGTCCACCCGAACCGGCAGCGCTTCCCTGCCCAGAGCCCTCACCTCCTGCGCCGTCACCTCGGCGCTCTCCGGGTTGAGGTCCGCGGCCACGACGTCGGCCCCGTCCCGGGCCAGCCGGAGACACACCGCCTTGCCGATGCCGCTGCCGGCACCGGTGACCAGAGCTACTTTCCCTTCCAGTGTCACTGCAATCCCCTCCCTCCCCCGTATTGCCGCCGGGCCGCGGCCCGGCTGATGTCTTGGTAGGTCCCGCCCAACGCCCTATGGGGCTAATGGGCTGGTCGACGGGCACCAGCCTACCCTTGCCTGGGGCGGATGTCCAGTCGGGGGTGAATGGTACGATCATCATACCGCGACGTCAACAGCGACCGAAGCGGCGGTCGTGGTTAACCCAGTTGGATCGATGATCTAGTCGAGGTCAGAGGGAGGATCTTGGTGGAACGGCATGTCGAACATGTGCCGAACTATGGCTTCGTTCTGCTGATTTGGCACGGTGGTCTCCTTCTGGTTATAATTCCGGCTCCAAGGCCCGGAGAGAGAAGGCCAGCAAGGCTTGTCCCATCTCGTCATTGCGCTCCTCAAGCTCCGCCCCCTTTGGCGTGGTGCCGGTGCCCCCCCTACGCCTCTCCATTGGCATCAGGCATATACATGGTTACTGAAGCCCGGAGGTTCAGATGCAAGCCCGACAACGAATCCAGCAAACAGCCCGGGAGGAGGAACTCGCCCGGCCTATCCTCGACACGCGCGACGAGAAGACAGCCTCGGCCGCCCTTGGGGCCCTGGCCTGGGCTCACTTCTTGAACGATGGTTACATCAACTACCTGCCGGCGGTCCTGCCTGTGCTACTACAGCAGCTAAGCATCCCCCTGGCCCTGGTGGGCAGCCTTGTCCTGGCCCTCCAGGGAATCGGCTCGCTGCTGCAGCCCTTCACCGGCTGGTGGGCGGACCGGTGGGGCGGGCGTCGCTTCATCCTGGTCGGCCTCGCCCTCAGCGCCCTGGGGGCCAGCCTGATCGGCCTGGCTCCCAGCTACTGGCTGCTGATCCCCCTGCTGGTGGTCGCGGGGCTGGGCAACGCCCTCTTCCACCCCCAGGCCATGGCCTCAGCCCGAGCAACTGTCCGGTCCCGTCGACGAGGGCTCCTGATGTCCTTCTTCTTGATCGGCGGGGAGTTCGGTCGGGGTCTCTGGCCCAGCGTGGCCGGTCTGCTGGTGGTGTACCTGGGACTGCACAGCCTCTGGCTCTTCGCCATCCCTGGCCTTGCCACCCTGCTGGTGCTGAGCAGGCTGGTCCCGGAGTTGCCCCCTCGACTCCCGGAGATGCACCAGAAGGTCGCCCCGACCCGCTGGCTTCCGGTCCTCGCCCTGGTAGGGTTCGTGGGACTCAGAGCGACCGTCTCCTACGGGGTGTCCACCTTCGTGCCGCTGCTGTGGCACAATCAGGGCGGCTCCCTGGTGGCAGGGGCGTCGCTGATCAGCATCATGCTGGTGGTGGGGATCGCCGGCAACCTGTCGGGCGGGATGCTGGCCGACTGGATCGGCCGTCGGCCGGTCCTGCTGGCCTCCAGCCTCCTCTCTGCCCTCTTCCTGACCCTCTTCATGGTGAGTCAGGGACCCTGGCTGTGGGTGAGCCTCGCCCTCCTGGGGATCGCCATCTTCGCCACGGCTCCCGTCACCCTGCTGATCGGCCAGGACCTCTTCCCCAACAACCATTCTATGGGCTCGGGCCTCGCCCTTGGGGCGGGCAACGCCGTTGGGGCAGTCGCCATCTTCGCCTTTGGCTTCGTGGCCGCCTCCCACGGTCTGGAGACTCCCCTCTGGTCCATCGCGGCGATGTCGCTGCTGGGCGTCCCCCTGGCCCTGGCCCTGCCCGAATAGGCGCAGGGCGCGCGAATCTTGTCCGGCCTAGGGGGGTGGGTCTAGGACCCACCCCCCTAGGCCGCGACCCGGCTTCCTTAGGGTCACCTTAGAGATCGACCTGCCTCCCTGTTACTGCTCAGCGATTATGACCGCTAATTGCTCAGGGAAAATGTCCGTTTGGAGTCGGGGGCTCTGCCCCCGAACCCCTGGAGTTTTCAAGGCATGGGG
>JAJZRD010000032.1 GCA_021845945.1 Chloroflexota bacterium | reverse complement strand
GGCGGAGCAGGCCACCCTCGAGCGGATGCGCTCAGGCCTCCTGGAGGGGATGGCCTGGATCACCGAGGAGCGCATCCGCCTCTCCTGCGACCCCACGCGACTGCTGCCCGGCGCCCGCTCGGTGATCGTGCTGGGCAAGCGCTACCCGGCCGGAGGGTCCGAGGATCCATCGCCATCGTGTGGACCCCGCGGGAGGATCGCTCGCTATGCCTGGGGCGACGATTACCACGACGTCTTTCCTCCCCGGATGGAGCGAGTTGTGGAGGCGCTGGCCTCGGCCGCAGGGCGGCGCCCGGGCGCCGGGTTCTTCGTGGACAGCAGTCCCCTGGCGGAGAAGGCCGTGGCTGCGCGGTCCGGACTGGGTTGGTTTGGAAAGAACGGCTGCATCCTGACCCAGGGCCACGGCTCCTGCCTGCTGCAGGCGGAGATCCTCACAGATCTGGAGCTGGAGCCGGATCCCCCTCTGCAGCGGGACTGTGGACGGTGCCGGATCTGTCTGGACCGCTGTCCCACCGGTGCCATCGTCGCGCCCTACGTCGTGGACGCCCGCCGCTGCATCTCTTACCTCACCATCGAGCACAAGGGCGCCATACCCCTGGAGCTTCGCCCCCTGATGGGCGATTGGATCTTCGGCTGCGACGTGTGCCAGGAGCTGTGTCCCCACAACCGGCTGGTTGGCCCCGCCGAGGACGCTGCCTTCGCCGCCAGGCCCGAGGTAGGGCCAAACCCCGCCTTGATCCCCTTGCTGGGCCTCGACCGCGAGGGTTTCAAGAGGCTGTTCCGTTGCAGCCCGGTGCTGAGACCCAGGCGGCGAGGCTTCCTTCGGAACGTCGCGGTGGCCCTGGGCAACGCCGGCGATCCGGCCGCGGTGCCCGCACTGGCGTCCGCTCTGGCCGACGAAGAGCCCCTGGTCCGCTCCCACGCTGCCTGGGCCCTCGGCCGGATAGGGGGCGCAGCGGCTCGCCTCGCCCTGGGGCGAGCCCTGGCGAGCGAGGGCGACGGGGCCGTGCTGGCGGAGATTCGGCTGGCGCTGGGGTGAGAGCTCCGGGAGCGCCGGCGTCTTCCCCGCTCCTGCCGCAGTCCGCTTCAGCCCTCACCCTGGCCCTCTCCCCTTGGGAGAGGGAAACTCTCTATAATGGTGAAGAAGCTACCGACCCCAGTAGCAGCAAAGGAGGTCCAGAATGCCCACCCTGGAGAGCTTCGTAGCCGAAAACGAGCCCCGGCTCCTGGAGGAGCTGAAGGAGTTCATCCGCATCCCCAGCATCAGTGCCCTGCCGGAGCATCGGGAGGACATGGTCCGTTGCGCCAACTACGCCGCCGATCAAATGCGGGCCGTCGGCCTGCATCGAGCGGAGGTGATGGCCACCGGAGGGGCGCCTGTGGTCTACGGTGAGTGGATGGGTGCGCCGGGCCGGCCCACGGTGCTGGTGTACGGCCACTACGACGTCCAGCCGGTGGATCCGGTGGACCTCTGGACGTCGCCCCCCTTCGAGCCCCAGGTGAGGGGCGGCGAGCTGTACGCCCGCGGCTCCGCCGACGACAAGGGGCAGGTCTTCCTCCATTGGAAGGCCGTCGAGGCCCACATGCGGGTAAACGGCCGGTTGCCGGTCAACCTCAAGTTCCTCATCGAGGGCGAGGAGGAGGTGGGGAGCGCCCACCTGGATCGATTCCTGGCGGACAACCGGGAGCTGCTGAAGACCGACCTGGTGGTGGTTTCCGACACCGGCTGGTTCGACCGGGGCGTGCCCTCCATCTGCTACGGTCTCCGGGGGCTGGCCTACCTGCAGGTGAACCTGAAGGTGGCCGATACCGATCTCCACTCGGGCAGCTTCGGCGGGTCCGTGGCCAACCCGATCCAGCTGCTGGCCGAGATCATCGCCGGCCTCAAGGACGACCGCGGCCGCATCACGATCCCCGGCTTCTACGATCGAGTGCGGCCGATCGGCCCAGAGGAGCGGCTGCAGTTCGCCGGCCTGCCCTTCGACGGGGAGAAGTTCCGGCGGGAGATAGGGGCCAAGGCCCTCTGGGGTGAGGAGGGCTACACCACCCTGGAGAGGATCTGGGCGCGACCGACCCTGGAGGTCAACGGGATCTGGGGTGGCTTCACGGGCGAAGGCAGCAAGACGGTGCTGCCGGCCCGTGCCTCGGCCAAGCTGAGCTGCCGGTTGGTTCCGGACCAGGACCCGGGGGAGATCCTGAAGCTGGTATCGGAGCGGATACGGGAGTTGTGTCCCCCGACGGCGGAGATGGAGATCGTCCCCATGCATGGGGGGATGTGGGCCCTCACCCCGCTGGATCATCCCGCCGTTCAGTCGGCGGCCAGGGCCATGGAGAGGGCTTTCCAGAAGCGGCCAGCCTTCATACGGTCCGGAGGCTCCATCCCAGTCGTGGCCTCCTTCGGATCGATCCTGGGCGCTCCCACGGTCCTGATGGGGTTCGCCCTGCCCGACGACCACGCCCATGCGCCCGACGAGAGGCTGGACCTGGGCAACTTCTTCGGCGGGATTCGCGCGGCGGCCTTCCTGTGGGAGGAGTTGGGCAGGTAGGCACGATCCTTGTGGGCGCCCTGGAAGCGGTGTAGGATTCCTCCCCGAGAGTCCGGCGCGCCCGAATCATCCGGTGGGGGCGGGTCCAAGACCCGCCTCCACTGCTATCGGCAGGTGACCTCAGCATGGAGATGCGCCCGAAGACCACTGGCGAGGGCAGGCAGTGGGAATACTACGGGTTGATCGCCCTCGCCGCCACCATGTGGGGGAGCTTGGGCGCGATGACCAAGGGGCTCTATGCCCTGGGGGTGGGCCCGTGGTCCCTCACCTTCTTCCGCACCTCCCTCGGCTTCCTCGCCTTCGGGGTGGTGATCCTCTTCACGAACCGATCGTGGCTGCGGGTTCGGCGACAGGATCTTCCCTTCCTGGCCCTCTTCGGGCTGATCAGCACCTCGGCTTTCTACGCCCTCTACCTCTACACCATCAGCCTCACCAGTGTGGCGGCTGCCGCCGTCCTGCTGTACACGGCGCCGGTCTTCGCGGCCATCATGGCCCGCTTTGCCTTCGGGGAGGCGATAACCCCACCCAAGGTGGTGGCGCTGCTGCTCACCTTCGCCGGCTGCACCCTGGTGGCGGGGCTGGAGTCGGGGGCTCCGGTAGTGACCCCGCTGGGCATCGCCACCGGCCTGGGCTCCGCCATCACCTACGCCAGCTTCGGCATCATGGGGAAGCGTGCCCGGGAGCGGTACAGCCATTGGACCATCAACTTCTACTCCATGGCCTTCGCCACCCTCTTCCTGGTGCCGGTGCTGGCACTCCCCGGCGTGTCGTTGTGGCCCTACCCCCTGGAGGTGTGGCTGCTGCTGGCCGTGATGACGGCGGGACCGACCCTGGCCTCGCGGGCACTCTACGTTTCGGCGATCAAGCAGGTGGAGGCGAGCCGGGCGGCCATCGTTGCCACCGTCGAGCCGGTGGCGGCGGCCGTCTTCGCCTTCGTCCTGTTGGGCGAGCTGCTGTCCCCCAGCCAGCTGTTGGGGGGCTTCCTGGTGCTGGCGGGATCGCTGCTGGCCCAGCGGCCCGGTAGCCCCGCCGCCCCGTCGCCCCGTCGCCCGGTCTCCCCGCTGGCCCGCGATGGCTAGTCCAAACGGACCTATTGATGTACAATCGGCGCAAACCTACCTTGCTCCCAGGACAGGTCTATGAGCGCTTCGGCGTCGAGATTGAGGCAATGGTTGCCGGCCCGGTGGCGTTGGCCAGCTCTGGCCCGCCCCTTGGGTCTTCAGTCTAGGATCGCTCTCCTGGTCTCCTCCGGCCTTCTGGCCTTGATGACCCTCTTTGTCGTCCTGGGGCTCTCAGCGCTGCAAGAAAGCACCGAGCGCAGCTTTCAGGAGAGGGCCGTCCTGGCCCAGATGGCCGCCGAGCATCTGGATTTCGTTCTGGAGCAGGCCGCAGCCATGGTCGCCTGGTCCGCGCAGGACCTCGTCGCACCCTTCCACTCCGGCAACCAGGAAGCCGTTCGCGCCCTGCTGGAGAGCACCAATCACCGCTTAGCTTTCATCGCCGGCAGCGTCCTGCTCTTCGACCCCGTCGGCCGGCTCCTCCAGGTGGAACCTTCGGGAGATGTATCCTACCCGGCGATGAGCCCGCGTGCCCTCCAAGCTCTCGATTCCGGCAAGCCCGAGGCGGTGGACTGGGTTCGCACCCCGGGCGGCGTGTCGGCGCTGGTCTTGGTGCCTGTGGCTGCTCCCGGGGGCGCGCGGGCAGGCTATCTGGGAGCCGCCGTCGACTTCTCGGGTGCCACCGTGGGCCATTGGCTGCGGCAGTTGGCTCTGGGCAAGAGCGGTCGGGTGGACGTGGTGGATGCGGAGGGCATGATGCTGACCAGCACCGACGACCAGAACATGCCCCGACCCGAGAGCCACGCGGTCTACTTCACCGGTCTGATGGCCCAGAAGCAACCCACCGTCACCACCTGCTACGAGTGCCACTCCACCTCCGAGGGACCCTCCAGAAACCGGGACATCATGGCCTTTGCGCCTCTGAGGAGCATCGACTGGGGGGTGGTGCTGAGACAGTCCGAGGAGGAGGTGATGGAGCCGACCCGCCGGCTGCAGCAGCAGGTGCTGGGTCTGGGGGCCATCTCCCTGCTGGTGGCGCTCTTCATGGTCTGGCTCACCACCAGGAGCATGGTGGGACCGATCCGATCTCTGACACTGTCGGCGCGGAAGATCGCCGACGGCAATCTGGGCGAGGCCGTGGCGGTCCGGGGCAGCGACGAGGTGGGCGAGTTGGCGCGCGCCCTGGACTACATGAGGGGGCGTCTCCAACGCTCCATCGAGGAGATCAAGGCGTGCAACGCCGAGCTGGACCGCCGGGTCCAGGAGCGCACCGCCGAGTTGGAGCGATCCCGGGACGACCTGGAGAGGTCCCGTGACCACCTTCAGACCCTCATCGATCGGCTCTCCGTCCTGCATTCCATCGCTGTGGCTCTCAACCAATCGCTGGACCTGCAGCCCATCCTGGATGGGGCGCTCCTCAACGCCCTCAAGCTGACCGGCATGGAGGCAGGGGCCATCTACCTGGTGGACGAGCACACCGGCGAGCTGGAGCTGGCGACCCATCACGGTCTTTCCCAGGAGGCAGCCCAGATCGCTGCGAACCTGGGGCTCAGCGCCAGCCTGTGCGCCACCGCGGCTCAGGCCGGTGAACCGATAGTGGTGGAGGACACCGGCAGGTACGCCCGGGGGATGAAGTCGGTGCTGCGGAACGAGAAGATGAGGTGCATGGTCCGGGTGCCCTTCAAGTCCACTCGGGGCCTGCTGGGTACCATGTGTCTGGGCACCCGCACCCCGCGTGGTTTCTCCAAGAGCGAGATGGATCTGCTGACCGCGGTGAGCAACCAGATCGCGGTCGCCGTCCAGAACGCGCGGCTGTACGAGGAGCTTCAGCGCAAGGAGAGGATGCGCGGCGAGCTGCTGCTGAAGGTGATCGCCGCCCAAGAGGAGGAGCGGAAGCGGATCGCCCGGGAATTGCACGACCAGACCAGCCAGGCCCTGGCCGCCCTGGCGGTGGCGGTTGAGACCGCTGCCGGGCAGGCGGTCGAGGGGGGCGACGTCGGCGAAAGCCTGGCTCGCATGCGGACGTTGACGGTCAGCACCCTGGAGGAGGTCCACCGGCTGATCTTCGCCCTGCGGCCCACCCTGCTGGACGACCTGGGGTTGATCGCGGCCATCCGCTGGTATGCCGAGACCCGCCTGGGCGAGGTGGGGATCAAGGTGCGGCTCGAGGTGGCGGGCGAGGAGCGCCGCCTAGCTCCGCAGATCGAGACTGCCCTATACAGGGTGGCTCAGGAGGCCGTCAACAACGTGGCGAACCACTCGGGGGCCCAGGGCGTCATCCTCACCCTGGCGCTGAAGCCGGATAGATCGGTGATGACCATCGTGGACGATGGCTGGGGCTTCGACATGGCCGAGCTTGCGCGGTCCGGTGACCAGAAGCGGGGGCTTGGCCTCGCGGGCATGAAGGAGCGGGTGGAGCTGCTGGGCGGGAACTTTGCCATATACTCGGAGTTGGGGGGCGGCACCAAGATCACGGTGGAGGTCCCCCTGCTTGAAGGCGGGGGCGAAGCTGATGGGCAAGATACGGGTTCTGATAGTTGACGACCACGCCATCCTGAGGGAGGGGATCCGGGCCCTGCTGGCCCTCTCCAGAGACGTGGAGGTGGTCGGCGAGGCTCCCGATGGGCAGACGGGCATCGAATGCGCCCGGGATCTTCTGCCCGACGTGGTGCTGATGGACATCGCCATGCCCGGTCTGGACGGGCTCGAGGCCACACGGCGGATCAAGGACCGACACAAGAACGTGAAGGTGCTGATCCTTACCCAGCACGAGAACCGAGAGTACGTCTTCCCCATTCTGAAGGCGGGCGCCGACGGCTACGTCCTCAAGAAAGCTGCCGGCACCGAGCTGATCTCAGCCATCCGGGCCGTCCACGAGGGCGGCACCTTCCTCTATCCCTCCGTGGCGAAGACGGTGGTGGAGGACTACCTGCGACCCGACGGGACCATCTCCGCACGACGCCACTCCAAGCTGACCGATCGGGAGATCGAGGTGCTGAAGCTGGTGGCGGAGGGGCGCAGCAACCAGGAGATCGCCGACTTGCTCTGCCTCAGCGTCAAGACGGTGACGGGCCACCGCACCAACATCATGGAGAAGCTGGACCTTCACAGCCGGACGGAACTGGTGAAATACGCGATCCGAACGGGCCTGATCGAGGCATAATAGAAGCCTCTCGACCTTCGGCCGAGGCTGACGTTGCATGGGGTCAGCGGACGCGGTCCGTTTTCTGTAGGAGCCGGCTCCTACGGCTTTCCGGGGCCCCAGCACGCCACCAAGCTTAGGGCGTTTGCCCTATCGCAAACAGGGTGTTCGCCGGATACCCCTCTTGCCCCTCACTCCCCTAGACTCTCCCCGGTGGCTTAATGCCTCCCGTCCGGCTTGCGTCGAACCTTTCCTGGCTTTTCGAGGGCTTGGAGCAGGTCAATTGGAGACACTTCCCCTCCAGCGCGGATTTCTGATGACGTAGGGCTCGGAGAGAGCTTGCCTTGCCCGTGAGGACCATCGCGGGGTTCGCATCGTGACGAAGGGGGGATGTCGAGAGTCGGTATTGCGCAGACTCCTCGGGATGCCCAAAGCGCGACGTTTGCGGGGCCGCATCCAGAGTTGCGGCCGTGGGGCATCTGACGACGATGGAGCCAGAGCTGTCGGGGGCTGAGCAGAGGTCCGATGTCCGCTAGCTCTCCCCGATGGCAGCGGTGCCGGCCGAAGAGGGTGTGGAGAACGAAATGCTCGAACAGGCAAGAAAGGTCACTGGAACACAACTCCGGGCAGTGCGAGTGCCGGTGAGGCACGATCGCGAGTAGTAAAGGAGGGTAAGCCATGGCTGTTGCGCACGCTGAGCCCGCAAAGAAGCGCAGCGTCTTGATCACCAGCGAAGACTGGTGGGCCGTGTACCTGGGTCTGTTCCTTCTGATAGTCACCTTCGGTGCTTTCGTATCCGGTTCTCCACTGGACATCCTCAAGACCGCCATGCCAGTGATGTGGCCGAAGGCGAATCTGGGGGCCCATTTCGCCGCCAACGTCAACGCCTACATCTTCATGTACCTGATGCTGATCGTGATCACCGGTGTGGCCGTCGCGGTGATGGGGGGCAAGGTGTTGCATTACATCCTCTCGTTCACCGTGCTTTTCGTGCTGTCGCTGGTGGTGCTGATCCTGGGTAGCCAGACGGAGCTGAAGACCTACGGTCTTGAGTATCCCTTCTGGGCTCTGCTTATCGGGCTGGTCATCGGGAACACCTGGAGCCTTCCGGAGTGGTTCAGGGCTGGAGCCGGAAGGACGGAGTTCTTCATCAAGACCGGCATCGTGCTGTTGGGTGTGAACCTCCCCTTCACCACGGTAGTCCAGGGTGGTGGCTGGGGCTTCCTCGAGGCCGTGGTCATCGTCGGCATCGGCTTCACGGTCGCCTTCATCGTCTCCAAGCGGCTCGGTTTCGACAACACCTTCGCCGCGGTGCTGGGTGCCGGCGGATCGGTCTGCGGAGTCTCCGCGGCCATCGCCGTGGGAGGCAGCGTCAAGGCCAACCAGAAGCACGTGGGCTACATCGTCTCCCTCGTGGTGCTCTACGCCCTGGTGCTGATCTTCCTGATGCCCTTCCTGTCCCGCATTATGGGGCTCAGCCATGTGGTGGCTGGTGCCTGGATCGGTGGGTCGGAACTGGCGGATGCGGCCGGCCTCGCGGCCGCCGCGATGATCTCGGACAAGGCGGTGCAGGCATTCACCCTGGTGAAGCTGAACCGTGACGTGATGATCGGCGTGCTGGCCTTCATCATGGCGGTGGCCTCGGTCACCCGGTGGGAGAGGAAAGAGGGCCAGCCCCTCCCCAGCCCCGTGGTGATCTGGGACCGGTTCCCCAAGTTCGTGATCGCCTTCCTGCTGGTTTCCTTCCTGGCCACCACCTGGACGGTCCAGTACGGCGCCAAGTTCGCGCCGGCCGTGACGGCGAACCTGACCACCATCCGGACCTGGCTGTTCGTCCTGGCCTTCCTGTGCATCGGCTGCAACACCCGGATCCAGGACGTGCGCGCCATGGGATCGAAGCCGATCATCGCCTTCACCACCGTGGTGGTGATCAACTTGGTAGTCGGCTTCGTCATGGCGAACCTCCTGTTTGGCGGGATCATCGCCAAGCCGCTCGGCTAGGCCGAGGAAGCTACAGCGTGGTGGGCACGCTTTGAGACTAGCGGGCGGTCTGGAATAGCGCCCATCGCCGCATCCAGACCGCTCGCCGGGACCCGCGGCTCGAGCCGATGGCGGCCATCCTGGGCGCGTACAGTCGAGCAATTCTGAGCGGACTACCGAGGAGGGTAGGAAGTAGGAGGTAGGTTGATGGCTGAAGAGTCCAAGACACCGTTGGTGGACGAGCTGGAGAAAGGGAGCTGGCCCAGCTTCGCCAAGGAGATGAAGCGGCGAGCGAAGAAGAACGCCGCTGCCAAGGACCTAGTGGGGCAGTTGGAGCTTTCCTACGAGGAGAAGAAGGTCCACTGGAAGCACGGTGGCGTGGTGGGGGTCAGGGGTTACGGCGGTGGCGTGATCGGGCGCTACTCCGACGTCCCCGAGCAGTTCCCCAACGCCGCCGAGTTCCACACCATGCGGGTAAACCAACCGAGCGGCTGGTTCTACACCACCGACGTCCTGCGCAAGCTGTGCGACGTTTGGGAGCAGTATGGCTCCGGTCTCACCAACATGCACGGCTCCACGGGTGACATCATCCTGCTGGGCACTCAGACCGCCAAGATCCAGGACGCCTTCAACGCCCTGAGCGAGGCGGGATTCGATCTGGGTGGATCCGGCTCCGACCTGCGGACGCCCAGCGCCTGCGTCGGACCGGCCCGCTGCGAGTTCGCCTGCATCGACAGCCTGGGGATCTGCCACGACGTCACCACGACCTTCCAGAACGAGATCCACCGGCCCATGTGGCCCTACAAGTTCAAGATCAAGGTGGCGGGGTGCGCCAACGACTGCGTCGCCTCCGTTGCTCGTTCGGATCTGGCCATCATCGGCACCTGGAAGGGCGCCCTTCGGATCGATCAGGAGGCCGTGAAGGCCTACATTGCCGCCGACTTCGACGTGAAGGGCGAGGTGGTGGACAAGTGCCCCACCAAGGCGCTGTCGCTGGGTCGGGACGGCACCCTGGCCCTGGCAGCCGAGGACTGCAAGCGCTGCATGCACTGCCTCAACAACATGCCCAAGGCGATCCGGCCCGGCACCGAGAAGGGTGCGACCATCATGTTGGGCGGCAAGGCGCCCATCGTTCGTGGCGCCTACCTGTCCTGGGTTATCGTCCCCTTCATGAAGATGGAGCCCCCCTACGACGAGCTGAAAGAGCTGCTGGGGAAGATCTGGGAGTGGTGGGACGAGCACGGAAAATCCCGCGAGAGGGTCGGCGAGCTGGTAGACCGGATGGGCATGGGCCGCTTCCTCCGCGAAATGGGCCTTGAGCCGTCTCCGGCCATGGTGTTCGCCCCCAGGTCCAATCCGTACTACTTCTGGCAGCCTGACGAGGTGAAGTGATGACAGACGTAAGAACCGACTTCGGCCCTCCTTCCTTCAAAGATATGATGCCTCCCGTGATGGCGGAGAACTACGGGAAGTGGGCCTACCACGAGACGTTGCAGCCGGGCGTTCTGAAGCACGTCTCCGAGACCGGCGCAGCCGTCTACACCGTGAGAGTGGGTTCTCCGCGCTTGATGGCCATCGACACCATCCGCGAGATCTGTGACGTCGCCGACAGCTTTTGCGATGGCCATCTGCGCTTCACCAGCCGCCACAACATCGAGTTTCTGCTCACCGACGCCAACAAGATCCAGCCCCTCATCGCCGAGGTGAAGAAGGCGGGCTTCCCGGTGGGTGGAACCGGCAACTCCATCAGCAACATCGTCCACACCCAGGGGTGGATCCACTGCCACAGCGCGGCGACCGACGCCTCCGCGCTGGTGAAGTCCATCATGGACGAGGTCCAGCCCTACTTCGAGAGCATGACGCTGCCCGCGAAGGTCCGGATCGCCGTGGCCTGCTGCCTGAACATGTGCGGCGCGGTCCACTGCTCCGACCTGGCCATCGTGGGGATCCACCGGAAGCCGCCCAAGGTCGATGCCGACCGGCTGGCCAAGACCTGTGAGGTGCCCAACATCGTGGCGGCGTGCCCCACGGCCGCCATCCGGCCGAACCCCAAGGAGAAGGGGGTCATCATCAACGAAGAGCGCTGCATGTACTGCGGCAACTGCTACACCGTTTGCCCGGCCATGCCGATCGCCGATCCCGAGAACGACGGCGTGGCGATCTTCGTGGGTGGCAAGGTCTCCAACGCCAGGAGTGCCCCCATGTTCTCCAGGCTGGCCATCCCGTACCTCCCCAACAACCCGCCCAGGTGGCCCGAGACGGTGGAGGCTATCAAAGGGATCATCGACGTGTACGCCAAGCACGCCCACAAGGGCGAGCGGATGGGTGAGTGGATCGAGCGGGTAGGCTGGGAAAGCTTCTTCCGGCTGACCGGGATCCCCTTCACCGACAAACACATCGACGACTTCAGGTTCGCTCCCACCACCTTCAGGACCTCCGCAGCCTTCAAGTGGTAGGAAGAGGAGATCTGGTAGAGACGCGACATGTCGCGTCTCTACAGGGAAGGAGGAGAAGGGTGAGCGAGGATCTACAGGCGAAGGTGCTGGCCTACCTGTCCACGGTGGACAAGGCGAAGAACCGGGACATCGCCACGGCCTTGAAGGAGCCGAAGCCCGAGGTGGATAAGGCGGTCGCCGAGCTGGCCAAAGCGGACAAGATCGAGTACCTGTACATCGGCACCTCCTACGTGAAGGTCAAGGGCAAGGAGTGACAACCCTGCCTGGATGCAGTCGAATCATGGAGTCATATCGGGCGATGGCTTCGACGATGTAGGGCGGGGGTTTATCCCCCGCCGCCCGGCGGTCGTGGTTGTCCGGGCGGCGGGGCACAAGACCCCGCCCTACGCCGGGCCGGCCACCGTACGGCCGGAGGCAGGGCAGGGCGCCCTGCCCTACCTTCCGAACTGAAGGCCGTTCTGGATAGAGAGAGGACCATGCTGTCGGAGCTATTGGAACAGCACAGGGCCACCATCCTGAAGCGGTGGCTCCAGCTGATAGTGGAGAGCTATCCGCCCGATAGCTCGGGGTTCCTGGAGCGAGAGGGGGATCGGTTTCTCAACCCGGTGGGCTACACCCTCTCCCGGGAGATCGAGATCCTCTACCAGGAGCTTCTGGGGAGCATGGATGCCTCGCGTCTCTCGGACTCCCTGGACAACGTCGTCAAGATACGGGCGGTTCAGGATTTCTCGCCCTCCCAGGCGGTTGGCTTCGCCTTTCAGCTGAAGAATGCCCTCAGGGAGCAGCTGAAAGGCGCGGCCGGCGGCCCGCAGCTCCACGAGGAACTGCTGGAGCTCGAGTCCCGGATAGATAGGGTGGCCCTTCTGGCCTTCGACCTGTACGTGCAGCGTCGCGAGAAGATCCACCAGATCCGAACCAGGGAGCTGCGGGAGAGGTCGGAGAGGCTCCTGGAGAGGATGAACCGGATCTACGGGAGGGTGGATCGGGGTCTGGAAGGGCCGGACCACGGTTCATCCGACGTGATGCGAGGCAGCGCTGGATGAAGACTCTCGTTCCTCTGTTGGTGGTGTTGGCTCTCGCCGCGGTGGCCTTCCTGGGCGGCGGGGCCGGCGGCTTGCGAGCACTCTTCGGGATCGTCATTCCCTACGTCGCCTTTGCCCTTTTCGCGGCGGGCTTCGTCCATCGGGTCTTCAGGTGGGCGAAATCCCCGGTGCCCTACCACATACCCACCACCTGCGGCCAGCAGAAGTCGCTGCCCTGGGTGAAGGCCAACAATCTCGAGAGCCCCTACGACAACCTGGGCGTTGCGGGCCGGCTGGCGATGGAGGTTCTCTTCTTCCGCTCCCTCTTCAGGAACAGCTCTCTGGAGATCCAGGGGAAGAGGCTTCTCTACAGGGATCACAAGATCCTCTGGGTTGCGGCCATGGCCTTTCACTGGTCGCTGCTGGTGGTGATCCTCCGGCACTCCAGGTTCTTCACCGAGCCGGTGCCATACTTCGTCACCCTTCTCCAGTCCCTGGATGGCTTCTTCCAGGTGGGCGAGCCGGTGCTGTACCTGACGACGGCGGCCTTCCTGCTGGGTCCGGCCTACCTGCTCTTCAGGCGGCTGACGATCCCGCAGATCCGCTACATATCGCTGCCTTCCGACTACTTCCCGCTGTTCCTGATCCTGGGCATCGGGCTGTCGGGGGGGCTGATGCGGCATTTCTTCCGCACGGACGTGGAGGCGGTGAAGGAGCTGGCCCTGGGGTTGGTGACCCTACGCCCCGTGGTCCCGGACACCGTCTCGCCCCTTTTCTTCGTGCATCTGTTCCTGGTGAGCAGCCTCTTCGCCTACTTCCCCTTCAGCAAGCTGATGCACCTGGGGGGCATCCTGCTGAGCCCCACCAGGAACCTGGCCAACGACAGCCGCAGGCGCAGGCACGTGAACCCCTGGAACTACCCTGTTCCCGTCCACACCTTCGATGAGTGGCAGGAGGAGTACAGGGATAAGCTGGAAGCTGCGGGCATCCCCCTGGATCCCGAGCCGGCACAGTAGCCAGAGATCGTCGCGTAGAGGGTAGAGATGCCGGAGAAGAAACCGACACCCGAGCAGTTGATGGAGACAGGGCACAATCCCCCCGAGCGGGATTGGATGGATCCCCGCGTCGACTTCGAGGCGAGGAGGGGGAGCTACTGCTACGGCGCCAAGGGGGAGATGCTGGCGTACCTGGGCATGCCCAATCCCAGGAAGTGGCAGCCCTACGAGCAGGATTGGAAGCTGCCGGAGAACTGGAAGGAGATCCTGCTGGAGGGGATGAAAGAGCGGCTCGGCAAGTACCGCTCCTTCCAGCTCTACATGGACATCTGCGTCCGGTGTGGGGCCTGCGCCGACAAGTGTCACTACTTCGCCGGCTCCGGCGATCCCAAGAACATGCCCGTCCTTCGGGCCGAGCTGATGAGGTCGGTGTACCGCCGGTACTTCACCACCTCCGGCAAGCTGCTCGGCAAGTTCGCCGGGGCACGAGATCTGACGGAAGACGTAGTCAAGGAGTGGTTCTACTACTTCTATCAGTGCACGGAATGCCGTCGCTGTTCCGTCTTCTGCCCCTACGGCATCGACACGGCCGAGATCACCATGATGGGCCGGGAGCTGCTGAACCTGCTGGGGGTGAACATCAACTGGATCCTGGAGCCGGCGGCCAACTGCTACCGGACCGGCAACCACCTGGGGGTTCAGCCCCACACCTTCAAGGACAACATCGAGTTCGCCGCCGGCGACCTGGAGGACATCACCGGGGTGAAGGTGGAGACGCCCATCAACAAGAAGGGTGCCGAGGTGCTGCTGGTGGTGCCCTCGGCCGACTACTTCGGCAGCCCCCACTACTACACCTTCCTGGGCTATCTGGCGATCCTCCACGAGATCGGGCTGGATTACACCTTCAGCGCCTTCGCCTCCGAGGGCGGCAACTTCGGTCTGTTCACCTCCCACGAGATGATGAAGCGGCTGAACGCCAAGATCTACTCCGAGGCCCGGCGGCTGAAGGTGAAGTGGATCCTGGGCGGGGAGTGCGGCCACATGTGGCGGGTGCTCCACCAGTACATGGACACCCACAACGGCCCGGCCGACTTCCTGGAGGAGCCGGTCTCTCCCATCACCGGCACCAGGTTCGAGAACGCCAAGAGCACCAAGATGGTGCACATCTCGGAGTTCACGGCGGACCTGCTGAAGAACGGCAAGCTGAAGCTGGATCCCAAGCGCAACGACCGCTGGCGGGTGACCTATCACGACTCCTGCAACATCGCCCGCAGCATGGGGCTGTTCGAGGAGCCGCGCTACATCCTGAAGAGCTGCTGCAACCACTTCTACGAGATGCCCGAGAACACCATCCGGGAGAAGAGCTTCTGCTGCGGCAGCGGATCCGGCCTGGGCACCGAGGAGAACCTGGAGATGCGTTTGAGGGGAGGGCTCCCCAGGGCCAACGCCGTGAGCTACGTCCACGATAAGCACGGCGTGAACCTGCTGGCCTGCATGTGCGCCATCGACAAGGCGACCCTGCCCACCTTGATGGAGTATTGGGTCCCAGGTGTCGAGGTGGCCGGCGTTCACGAGCTGCTGGGGAACGCGTTGGTGATGAAGGGGGAGAAGGAGAGAACCGTGGACCTGCGCTTCGAGCCCCTGCCAAACCAGACGCGGGAGGTCGAAGCCGATGCATGACGGCAGCAAGATCGTTCCCGGTCTGATCCTCTTCCTGGGGATCCTCTTTGCGCCCTTCTGGTACAACGCGGGCACCGGGCAAGCCGCCGCCAGGCCGGACATAGTGAAGCCCACCCAGGAGAAGCAATGCGTCGAGTCGACGGAGTTCATGAAGGCCAACCACATGCAGCTGCTGATCCAATGGCGGGAGGAGGTGGTCCGCAATGGGGATAGGACTTACGTGGCCACCGACGGCAAGAGCTACGAGAAGAGCCTCACGGGCAGCTGCCTGAAATGCCACTCCAACAAGGCGGAGTTCTGCGACCGCTGCCACGACTACGCCCACGTGCAGCCCAACTGCTGGAACTGCCACACCGCTCCCAAGGAGAGCAAGGCATGAGAACCGATAGAAGACAGTTCCTGAGGATCGCGGGGGTCGCCGCTCTGGGGCTGGGCCTGAAGCCGGGCATAGAGGCGCTGTTGGGGCGCGGTCTGGTGGAGGCGTCGCCGGAGATCCTGGCCCAGGGAGCCGGTGCGGCACGCCGGTGGGCGATGGTGGTGGACCTGCCGAAGTGCTGGGCGAACCCCGGCTGCACCGACTGCATAGGGGCTTGCGACCAGACCCACAACGTCCCCCGGTTCGAGGATGAGAAGAAGGCGATCAAGTGGGTGTGGCTCGAGCCGTACGGGAGGGTCTTTCCGGAGCAGGACCCGCGGTTGGTGTCCGCCGGCCTTGGCAATAGACCGACGCCGCTGCTGTGCAATCACTGCGAGAACCCGGCCTGCGTCAGGGTTTGCCCCACCAGGGCCACCTGGCAGCGGCCCGACGGGATCGTGATGATGGATTTCCATCGCTGCATCGGTTGCCGGTACTGCATGGTCGCCTGTCCCTATGGGGCCCGAAGCTTCAATTTCGTCGACCCGCGTGCCGGCCTGGACATGGACAAGGTCAACGCCGACTTTCCAACCCGAACCCGAGGGGTCGTGGAGAAGTGCACCCTCTGCGCGGAGAGGATCGACAAGGGTGGGGTCCCCGCCTGCGTGGAGGCCTGCAAGCAGCAGGCGCTGCTGTTCGGCGACCTGAACGATCCCAATTCACAGCTCCGGAAGATCGTCGAGTCCCGCTACACCCTGGTGCGGAAGCCGGAGCTGGGCACCAGGCCGCAGGTATACTACATAGTCTGAGGGGAAATAGCGTAGGGCAGGGCGCTCTGCCCTGCCGTCCGTCTCCGCCATCGCTCGCCGGGCGGAGGGGCACAGGGCCCCTCCCTACGTCTCTTATCAACAGAGGTAGAGATGCTGGAGAAAGCGCTAAAGGGAAGCCGGACCTACTGGGGATGGCTGCTGTTCCTGCTGGTCGTGATGGGAGCGGGGCTGGCCTTCTATCTCTGGCAGGCTCTGACGGGGGCCGAGGCTTCGGGCTTGAGCAGAGACGTTCCGTGGGGCTTCTTCATCGCCAACTACACCTTCATGGTCGGCGTGGCGGCTTCGGCCGTCATGGTGGTCCTGCCCTACTACCTGCACGACCAGAAGGAGTTCGGCAGGGTCACCGCCCTGGGGGAGTTCCTGGCGGTAGCCGCGGTGACCACGACCTTGCTGTTCATCATGGCGGACCTGGGACAGCCCGGACGGGCCTTCAACATACTGCTCTACGCGACCCCCAGCTCCCCCTTCTTCTGGAACACAGTCATCTTGCCTGGATACCTGCTGATCAACCTGGTGACGGCCTGGTTCACCCTGGACGCGGAGCGCCACGGCGTGGCGGTGCCCGGCTGGGTGAAGCTGCTTGTCCTGATCTCGATCCCCTGGGCCATCAGCATCCACACCCTCACCTCTTTCGTATACAGCGGGCTGCCGGCGAGGCCGCTGTGGAACTCGGCCATCCTGACCCCTCGCTTCCTGGCCTCCGCATTCGCCTCGGGGCCGGCGCTGCTGATCATCCTGGCGGTGGCGGCGAAGAAGTACGCCGGTTTCGACCCGGGCAGCAGGGCGATCCAGAAGCTGGCCCTGATAGTCACCTACGCGACCATCACCAACCTGTTCCTGGTGCTGGTGGAGCTCTTCACCGTGGTATTCGGCAACGTCGGAAGCCACCTGGAGCCCTTCCGTTACCTCTACTTCGGGCTGGACGGGCGGGGCGGGTTGGCTCCCTTCATCTGGGTTTCCACCCTGCTCTCCGTGGCTGCCATCCTTCTGCTGCTGAACCCCGGCACTCGCCGGAACGAGAAGAGCCTGCTGGTCGCCTGCGCAGCCGTCTTCGTATCCATGTGGATGGACAAGGGACTCTGCCTGGTGGTCGGGGGGTTCATTCCTTCGCCACTGGGAGAGATCACCGAGTACCTGCCGACGATACCGGAGTTGGTGATCGCTTCTGCCGTCTACGCTGCCGCGGCGTTGATGCTGACACTGCTGTACAAGATCGCCATAGGGGTGAAGGAGGAGGTCGCAGCTTAGAGGCACGTCGTGCGGGACCGGCCGGGACCGACCGGCTTGACCTATGGCTGACTCTGGTGCTCGGAGGAGAACTGAACCGTTCGGATCCAACATAAGGAGGTGGAAGATGCCGGTAATCACTTTGAGGGGCAAGAACTTCGACGTCGACGAGGATGGGTTTCTGGAGGATCCGACCATCTGGAACGAGGAGGTGGCCACCTGCTTCGCCGACACCGAGGAGATCGAGGAGCTCACCGAGGATCACTGGAAGGTGATCAACTACCTGCACAGCTACTACCAGCAGTACGGCATAGCACCCATGATCAGGAAGCTATGCAAGGACACCGGTTACGATCTAAAATACATCTACCAGCTCTTCCCTTCCGGTCCTGCGAAAGGGGCCTGCAAGCTGGCGGGTCTGCCGAAGCCCACTGGCTGCGTGTGAGACCGAACAAAAAGAGGCAAAGGAAGTAAGGCGCCAGCATGTACATCATCACTATCGACGAGGATAAGTGCGAGGGCGATGGGGAGTGCGTGAGCACCTGCCCGGTGGAGATGTTCGACCTGAAGGACGGGAAGGCCGCGATCGTGGGCTCCGTGGACGACTGCCTCGGCTGCGAGAGCTGCGTCAGCGTCTGCCCCAACGGTAGCCTCACCCTCACGGAGATGTAGCCAGGCAGCAGGCGCAACGGCACAAAGCAGGGGGGGCGGGTTTCGAACCCGCCCCCCCTCGTGATTTGGAGTCATGATGCCCCTGGTGGGGCACCATCAAGAATGAAAATGGCTTCCCGTGGGTTAGGCCGATGTAGGGCGGGGGTTTATCCCCCGCCGCCCGGCAACCACGAGCCGTGAGCGGCGGGGCACAAGACCCCGCCCTACGCCATTTTCAGATCAGATCAGTGCGGTGGCAAGCCACCGCACTCCAAATTCTACGTCTCTATGTACTGCGGCAGGTCGGGCATGGCGTTGACGATCAGCTCCACCAGCCCGCCGTACCTGAGGTTGCAGCTTTCGCCGATTCCAAAGTGTTCCAGCAGCCCCCGGATCTGCCCCTTGCAGTTGGAGCAGGGGGCGCAGACGTACTTGGGTATCGAGGGACCCATCTCCCCCTCGAAGGCGCTGAGGATCTGCTTCATCTTCATCCGCCCCGAGACGGAGTTGCGCCACTCGGGGAAGTTCAGCCCCTGCATGATGGCGAAGCCGCTGCCTCCGCCGCAGCAGTAGTTGTCCACGCCGCGGGGGGTCATCTCCCTGAATCGGGGGGCGATCTTGCGGAGGACCCGCCGCTGCGGCTCCACGATCCCCATCAGCCGCACCACGTTGCAGGGGTCGTGGAGGGTCACGGGGAAGTCGTTTCTGCTCGGGTCCAGCTTCAGCTTGCCGCTGCCGACGATGCCGTCCAGCAGGGTAAAGCAGCTCTCTCGGGGCACGTTGTACTCCGCGGCGAAGATCCGATCGGCGATGACGGAGAGGGCCTTGTGGGCGTGGCCGCACTCGCCGATCACCATCTTCTTCACCCTCAGCTTCTTCGCCACCTGGGCGTGCTTCAGGGCCACCCGAGCGAACTGGACGTCGTCGTACCACAGCCCGTAGTTGACGGCGTCGTAGCCCATCAGGTCGCTGGAGAGGGTGTAGCTCAACCCCGCCCTCTCGAAGATGATGGCGAACGCTTCCGGGTTCTCCGGCCAGGCCATGTACTCGCCGGCGTTGTGAATCAGCAGGATGTCTGCCCCCTCCTGGTCCATGGGCCACTTGAAGCTGAGCCCGGTTCGATCCCGAACGTCCTCCTCGAGGAACTCAATGTTGTCCATCAGCGCTGCAGGGGTCATTCCGGTGCTGGAGCCGGTGCGTAGCTGCTGCACGGAGCCCAGCTGATGGATCTCCTTGGGAGCGATGCCCATCTCCATGCTGAACAGCTTCCGAATCTCGTGGGCTACCAGGCCGTTGTCCACCCCGATGGGGCAGGCTTGGGCACACCGCCGGCACAGGTTGCAGCGATAGGCCAGCTCGGCCAGGCGGGCGACGGTGCTCCAGTTGAGGTCGACCTCCGCCCCAGTCAGCTTCGCTCGCAGCTTGCCGGCGGGCGACAGGTACTTCTTGATTATGCGGCGGAGCAGCTCGGTGCGGTAGCCGGGACGATAGACCTCCTGGCGACCGCTGGCCTCGTAGATGTGGCAGGCCTCGGAGCAGGTCTGGCAGTGGGTGCAGTTGTCCAGGGTGAGCATCAGGGGCTGCCAGAAGCCCCAGTTGCTGTCCTGGGAGAGCAGCTTCCGCAGCCCCTCCAGGAATCTGGCCACCAGCGCCTCTTCCTCTTCTTTAGTGGTGGGCTTGGGAAGGGCGATGGCGGAGTAGCCGTCGAGGGTGGTCTCCAGGGCCTGCCGGCGGTCGGGGTTCACCCCCTTCAGGGGCGGCTGAGGTCCGTCGCAGGGGTTGGGCAGCGGCATCAGCTCTTCCGGGTACAACTCCAGCAGCTGGGCGGCCTGGCGGCCGAACTCTCGTTCGCTCACTCGCGGGTTGCGCTCCATCACTTCACCTCCGTGGCCGCTTCCGCCCAGCTCTTGTCGCCGCCCTGGATGTGGGGTGCCGACCATCCCACAGGTCTGGACAGGTTGGCCTGCATGCGGGCCATCATCTGGGGGTCGCCCAGGTTTGGCGCGTCGTCCCACCGGACCTGGTGGTAAGTGAAGTACTTGGCCACGAAGTGGGTCATGTGGGTGAAGGGAAGGTAGATCAGGAATAGAGCGGCCACGACGACTTCGGTAGCGATGGCCGGGGCTACCTGGACGCTAAGGTTGAAGGTGAGTGCGGCTTGCAGGAAGCCCCTCAGCTGTTCCATGGAGGGATCCACCGCGAGCCAGGCGAAGGCTGCGGTGAGGAAGACGGCCAGTGTGAAGAGCAGGTTGACGTAATCGGACGCTGTGCTGGAGGCCCTCAGCTTCTCGTCGGTAAGCCGCCGCCAGAGGAGGGCCAGGGCGCCGAGGGTGGCCGCTATCAGCCCGGTGGCCCCGATGGCCACGGTGAATCCCTCCAGGGTGCCGAACCAGACCGATCCCCGCGCGCCGGCGGCCTCAGCCACCGCCCCCAGGGCCAGCAGCAACGTGAAGCCGAAGAGCAGGTAGAGGCCGGCGTGGAAGGGGAAGGAGGCGTACCATTGCGGCCGGTTGCGACGCCAGAGGCTGCGGATCAGCAGCATCTCCTCCAGCATCGCCTGGATCTCGCTCGCGAGGCTGGTCTCCCTGGGTCTGGACCACCAGTCGACCTCCTCGAAGTAGGATCCGCCATACTCTCCCTTGCCCTTTTCGTGGGGCACGGGGTACAGCTCCCAGCGCAGGTGCATGGGAGCCCGCGCGTACTTGAGGGCTCTCAGGATCACCCCGGCGGCGAACACCAGCACCGACAGGTAGGTCAGCACCAGCAGCAGCGATGGCCCGCTCATTCGTCCGTACACCTCCGATGCCTTTGCTGAGACAGATGAGAGCAAGAGGGCAGGGATACCCCCCGGCTTCGCAGTATAGGGAGCTTCGGTCGGGGAGCACATGGGGTGAACGCCCCATTCTGGGGTACTCAGATCGCACTATCCGAGGGAGCGGAGAGTAGAGTAGGGGCGACCGCCGGTCGCCCCTACTCGTACCTCATGGCCTCGATTGGGTTGAGGGAGGCGGCACGGTTGGCCGGATAGATCCCGAAGAAGACCCCGATAGCCTTTCGGATCCCGATCTCTCGGGTCCGCTCGGTCACCGAGACCAGGTAGCTGACGACACCCTGCTGGCTGGTGCCGAGAGTGTAAAATCGGCTAAACGCCAGACCGTCCCAGCGCTGCCGCGACAGGTCGTCGCCTCGGTGCCGGCTGGCGGCTCCCTAGGGCTGTGCTATACTGAAATCATCAGGGGACAAAGAAGTCCGGTCTGGAGGGCGCAACGATGCGTAGTGAGGAGCCTTCCCCTTTGCTGCTGGCCATCGACGTAGGAAACACCAACATCGTCATGGGCGTCTTTCGGGGCGATGAGGTGCTCGCCGACTGGCGGATCGCCACCGGCAGCCACACCATGCCCGACGAGTATGCCGTTCTTCTGTCGAACCTGCTCGGCCACCACCAGTTGACCCTGGCAGGTGTGGACGATGCCATCATCGCCAGCGTGGTGCCGAAGGTCACGGCCAACCTGCGGGAGATGCTCGAGAAGTACACGAATATCGATGCCCTGGTGGTCGGGCCCAGCATAGAGACGGGGGTGCGGATCGGGATCGACAACCCCAAGGAGGTGGGGGCCGACCGGGTGGTGAACGCCCTGGCCGCCTACCGGCTGTACGGGGGACCTGCCGTCGTCATCGACCTCGGCACCGCCACCACCTTCGACGCCGTGTCGGCTTCGGGAGAGTACCTGGGGGGAGCCATAGCGCCGGGTATCCTCACCTCCGTGGAGGCGCTGTCCCGCTACACTGCCAGGCTCCCTCGGGTGGATATGGAGAGGCCCCCGCATGCCATCGGGAAGGACACCTTCACCGCCATGCAGTCGGGGATTATCCTCGGACACGCAGCCATGGTAGAGGGCATGGTGCGCCGGATCGCCGCCGAGTTGGAGGGCGAGCCCCGGGTCATCGCCACCGGCGGGCTGTGCGGGGTCATAGCTGCCGAGGTTCCCCTGATCCAGGTGGCCGACAAGAACCTCACCCTCAAAGGGCTGAGGATGATGTACGACCTCAACCGTCCGTAGAGCCGGGTCCTGGGTCCTGGGTCCTGAGTGCTGGTAAACGCTGAGCACTCAGGACCCAGGACTCAGCACCTGGGACATCCTGTCCCCCTCGCCGTCAGTTCACGCTAAAGGGAGTCTAGACGTATGCTGGAAGGGAAGAAGATTGTCCTGGGGATCACGGGCAGCATCGCCGCCTACAAGGCCGCGATCCTGGCCAGCACCCTGACGCAGGCCGGCGCCCAGGTCGACGTGGTCATGACCGAATCGGCCACCAAGCTGATCGCCCCTCTGACCTTCCAGAGCCTGACGCAGCGTCCGGTTCACGTCGACATGTTCCGGTTGCTGGAGCAGCCGGACATCACCCACGTCTCCCTGGGGGTGGGTGCCGACCTGCTGGCGATCGTCCCCGCGACGGCCAACATCCTGGCCAAGATGGCGGTGGGGATGGCGGACGACCTCCTCACCACCACCGTCCTGGCCGCCAGGTGTCCGATCCTGGTGGCGCCCGCAATGGATGCCGAGATGTACGAGAACCCGGCGACCCAGGAGAACGTCGCCCGCCTCCGTGATCGGGGAGTGGTGGTGGTTGACCCGGAGTTCGGCCGATTGGCCTCGGGTCTTACCGGCCGAGGAAGGCTGGCCGACTTGGAGGAGATCCTGGGACGGATTCGATGGATCCTGGGGCGGGACGGCGACCTGGCGGGGGTGAAGCTGCTGGTGACGGCCGGTGGAACCCAGGAGCCGATAGATCCGGTGCGAGTCATCACCAACCGATCCTCGGGGAAGATGGGCTACTCCATCGCGGAGGCCGCCCTGGACCGGGGCGCCCGAGTGACCCTGGTCTCGGCGCCCACCGCCCTCAAGCCGCCCAAGGCTGCGGAGTTCGTGCCGGTGACCACGGCGGTGGAGATGTGCGACGCCGTCATGGCGAAGCTGCGCCACCTGGACGCGCTGATCATGGCCGCGGCGGTGTCCGACTATCGGGTGGACCAGGCTGCAACCCAGAAGATGAAGCGGACGGAGAAGGCGATGCAGCTGACCCTCGTCCCCAACCCTGACATACTGATGGAGACGGCAAGGCCGCCGGAGGGTGGCAAGATTCCGCTGCGGGTCGGTTTCGCGGTGGAGAGCGAGAAGCTGGTGGCCGGAGCCCAGGACAAGCTGGCCCGGAAGCGGCTCGACCTGATCGTGGCGAACCTGGTCGACGCCGCGGGAGGGGTATTCGGCAGCGATCAGAACGAGGTGGTAATGCTGGACTCGGCCGGCCGTAGGGTGGACGTGCCTCTGGCCTCAAAGCTGCAAGTGGCGCACCGCATACTGGACCAGGTGGTCTTGCTGCTGAAGGAGAGAGCATGAAACAGATTTCCACGGTAGCCGAGATGCGGCGTGCGCTGGCCGACGTCCACGGGAGCGTCGGCCTGGTCCCCACCATGGGCTACCTGCACGCGGGCCACATGGCGCTGGTGGAGCGAGCCCGGCGCGAGAACGACGTCGTGGTGGTGACCATCTTCGTTAACCCCACCCAGTTCGGGCCGGAGGAAGATTTCGCCCGCTACCCCCGAGACGCGCAGCGGGATCTGGGGATGCTGCGCAAGGCCGGGGTGGATTACGTCTTCACGCCGGAACCCCCGGAGATCTACCCGGAGGGCTTCAGCAGCTACGTGACGGTGGAGGGGCTGTCGGACAAACTGGAGGGGGCCTTCCGCCCGGGCCACTTCCGCGGCGTGGCCACGGTGGTGGCCAAGCTGCTCAACATCATCCCGGCCGAGCGGGCCTACTTCGGCCAGAAGGATGCCCAGCAGGTGGTGGTGATCCGCCGGATGGCCCGCGACCTGAACTTCCGGCACCAGATCGTCGCGGTTCCCACGGTGAGGGAGCCCGACGGCCTCGCTCTCAGCAGCCGGAACGTCTACCTGAACGGCGAAGAGAGGCAGAGCGCGCTGGTGCTCTCCAGGGCGCTATTCGCGGCCCGGGACATGTACGAGAAGGGCGAGCGGAACGCCCAGGAAATCCGTTCGGCCATGAGGGCGATGCTGGAGGCGGAGCCGGGTGTGAAGGCCGACTACGTTACCGTCTCCGATCCCGGATCCCTGGAGGAGCTGGACCACATCGAGGGGCGGGCCCTGGTGGCGCTGGCGGCGCGGGTGGGCAAGACCCGCCTGATCGACAGCGTCGTCCTGGGCGAGTAGGCCGGCTTGCGGCCCGACCCGCCTTGTCATAGAATTCCACCAGAGGCGCGACTCCACCGGCGGCTATCGGCCGCCCTCACCCTCAGCGGCCCAAAGGGTCGCTGCTTTGTTTAGAAAGTGGAGTCGGCATCCGAGCCGAAGTCGGCCTCGCCCAAACGGCACGAATGGGGTGTACAAAGTGGTTGATAACGACGCTGTGGAGAAGGCGGTTCGCGACCTGCTGCGGGCCATAGGGGAGAACCCGACCAGGGAGGGTCTGGAGGGAACGCCGAGGCGGATCGCCGAGATGTATCGGGAGGTCTTCGCCGGCATGGACCAGGACCCCCGGGACATCCTATCGGTCGGATTCGAGGAGGGCCACGAGGAGATGGTGGTAGTGCGGGACATCCCCTTCTTCTCCATGTGCGAGCACCATCTGCTGCCCTTCCACGGTGTGGCCCACGTGGGCTACATCCCCAAGGGGCGGGTGGTGGGGATCAGCAAGCTGGCGAGAGCTGTGGAGCTGTTCGCTCGCAGGCCGCAGGTCCAGGAGCGGCTCACCAGCCAGATCGCGGACGCCATCATGGAGGTGGTGAAGCCCCACGGCGTCGGCGTCATCATGGAGGCCGAGCACCTTTGCATGACCATGCGGGGCATCAAGAAGCCCGGGAGCAAGGTGGTGACCTCGGCCAGCCGGGGGATCTTCCGCACCAAGCCGGCCACCAGGGCCGAGTTCATGGCCATCGTCACGGGCCGCAAGGGATGACGGCGCAGAAGGCCTATCTGGCCCTGGGCGCCAACGTCGGTGACCGGTTGGGCCACCTGCGGGAGGCCGTGGCTCTCCTCTCCAGCGCGCAGGGGATATCGGTCCTGCGGGTTGCCGGGGTGTGCGAGACCGAGCCGGTGGGGGTGCGCGACCAGCCCTGGTTCCTCAACAGCGTTGTGGAGCTCTCCACCACCCTGTCGCCAGAGGAGTTGCTGGCCGCCGCTAAGGAGGTGGAGCGGTCGGTCGGGCGGACGCCCACCCGCCGCTGGGGTCCCCGGGAGATCGACGTGGACGTCCTCCTGTACGAGGGGGTTCGGATCTCCGGGGATCTGTTGACCATTCCCCACCCCAGGATGCGGGAGAGGCTGTTCGTCCTGCTCCCCCTGCGGGACCTGTGCCCCGACTGGCGGGACGGCCAGGGGGTGGGGATCGAGGATCTGATAGAAAGGCTTCGGGGTACGGCCGAAGTCCGGCCATACCCCGAACGGATCGAGGTCCGAGCTACGAAGGCTGAGGACTGAGTTAGTCTCTTCTCAGTCCTCCAGGACCCCACCCCTCTCCCCTCCCCGCTGCGGGGAGGGGCCGGGGATGGGGTCTATCTCAGTCCTGGCTTATTATGCGCGGGCCTTCTGGAGGAACTGCTTCGCGCCGTTCATGATGAGGCCGGCGGCCCCCACGATGATGTAGCTGGACCCCATGTCGACGTACTTCTTGA
>JAJZRD010000276.1 GCA_021845945.1 Chloroflexota bacterium | reverse complement strand
CTGGTCGGGGGCGAAGTTCTTCACGAACTGCTGCACCAGAACGTCGTAGCCGGCAGCATCGGGCGAGGGCGCCTGGGCAGCCACCGAAGGATCCGGGGCCGGGAAGGTGCTGCCGTTGATCTTGGTGTAGGGCATCAGGCCTGGGTCCAGGATGTTCATGGTGCGGGCAGCCCCGTCCGGACCGAGTTGCATGATCTCGCGCTGGAAGAACTGGGTGGTGAAACCCAGGAAGGTGAAGGTGCGGCTCACCGGATAGCCGAAGGTGTAGATCCCACCCCGCTTGTTGAAGTAGTCCCAGAAGACGTCGTTATCGATCCGGAACCCCGTGGCGCTGAAGTAGCGGTTATCATGCGGAGCCGGAGCCGGAGCGGGCGCTGGGGTGGCCGTGGGCGACGGCGTGGGAACCGGCGTCGGGGTCGCGACCGGAGCGGCGCCGATCGCTTTGGCGATCTTGTTGGCCGACTGCTCGGTGATCCACACGTTGCCACTGCCGTCGATGGCGATGCCGAAGGGGGTGCTACTGGCGGTGGGCAGGCCGTACTCGGTCACGTTGCCGTTGAGGATCCGGCCGTAGGAGTTGGTCCCCGATCCCACATACCAGACCCCGCCCGCCCGGTCGACGGCGAGGGATGTGGGCTTCTCGCCCTGGACGGGAAGGCTATACTCGCTGAAGTTGCCCCCCGGAGTCATCATCCCGATCTTGCCACCGTCGTACTCGGCGAACCAGATGTTGCCCGAGCCATCGATAGCGATGCCGGTGGGGCTGCTGTTGGAGGTAGGGATCTGGTACTCGGCGAACTGACCGTTGGGGGTCATCCGCCCTATCTTGTTGCCAGATCGCTCGGTGAACCACACGTTGCCCGAGGCATCCACCGCTACCCCCCAGGGCTGGCTGTTGGCGGAGGGGACGCCGGTCTCCTCGAAGGAGGAGCCAGAGGTGTTGAGCTTGCCGATCTTGTTGGCATTGGACTCGGCGAACCAGAGGTTGCCGGAGCCGTCCAGAGCGAGACCGGCAGGCCTGCTGTCGGCAGTAGGGATATTGTCCTGGCCGAAGTTGCCGCCGGGGGTCATGTTCCCGATCTTGTTGCCGGCGAACTCGGTGAACCAGATCTTGCCGTTGGCGTCCACCGTGATGCCCCAGGGCTGGCTGTTGGCTGTGGGGACGGAGAACTCCTGGATCACCCCGTTCTGGTTGATCTTGCCGATATTGTTGCCGGCTAACTCGGTGAACCAGACATTTCCGGAGAGGTCGGCCGTCAGGTTCGTGGGCTGGCTGTTGGGGGTGGGGATACCCCATTCGTTAGTGGCAACCTGGGCGCTGACGGTGGCAGCCAGGACTGCCACCGCGGCAACAATCCCCACCACTCCCAGAAGGCTCCGTCGCGGCCTGCTCGCGAGTCTACTGCTCATAGTGCAACTCCTTCCTGCCTGTCGTGATCCGCTAGGTGCTGAGGTCACTCTTCCTTCAACGAGGACTGGGCCAAAAGGTTTCAGGCAGAACTTCACAGGCTCTTTGCATGACTATACGGGCATGCATCCTATTGTGCATGAGTAAGCCGCCAGTAGCTGCATGTGATCTCCAGCTTGACGGTTTCCACCCCTTCGCAGTACGCTACCGCCCGCCTGTCCCAGGACCTTTTCCTCGACGATCCGCAGGTTTGCGATTCCGTCTTCGTCTCCTGCCACCGATACGGCCTCGCCGGCCGTTCGACCCCAGGATGCCGGAGCCCACGAATCCCCGGCGCCGGCGGGACCGCCGCTTCTGCAGCGATAGTCGTTACCTTTCGAACTGCCGTTCGTTGTTAACAGTGTCCGGAGACACACTGTGACATCGCGGTTGATAGGTGGGGGAAAGGGCTCCTCGGTGAGGTGCACCACTCAAGCTAAGGGGAGCGACGAGACTGGGCCCGTCAGAGCAACGCGACAGTGGCGCCGCCACACATGCAGGTTTCGAAGAGGCCTATCTCACCTATAGAACGGCCATCTACGGCCACGTTCGGCGGATGGTGCTGAACGAGGCGGACGCCGAAGACCTGACCGTAACGGCCTTCGAGAAGGCGCTACGGGCCTGGGATCGCCGTCCCGCCCTCGAATCAGAGCTTCGCCCCTGGCTGTTTCGGATCGCCACCAACTGCTGCCTCGACGAACTGAGGAAGCGGCAGAGGATCCAGTGGCGGCCCTGGGAGGCTTTCATCAACCTGTTCCACCCCAGTCAGGTGGCACCCGACGACCCGGAGAAGGAAGTGATCCGCAACGAGAAAGCCGATCTGGTGCAGGCCGCCCTGGCCAAGCTTTCGCCGCGCGACCGGGCGGCGCTGGTAATGCGGGAGTGCTACGGTCTATCCAACGCGGAAGTGGGCAAGGCGCTGAGCACCACCCGGGACGGGGCCAAGATGACGCTGTTCCGAGCCCGGGAACGGCTTCGGGTCGCCTACCTGCAGATGGGCGGCGAGCCGCCCGAGGGTGCGCGTGCATCCGCCCCTCGGGACGCTCGGCCGCCCAGGAAGGCCGGGCCCAAGGATGATCCCCTGCTGAAGGCTTCGACATGAGCAAGCATCCCATGGACCCAGCCGATCTCTCGGCCTACCACGACGGCGTCCTGGACGAAACCGAGCGGCGCCGAGTCGAGGCCCATCTGGCCCTCTGCCCCTCCTGCCGGAAGAGATTGGATGATTACGCCTGGCTGGGCAGCGCCCTGCGGGCCGCCCCGGAGCCCCCGCTGCCCCTGGCGGTCGACCTGCGGGTTCGGGCGCTTCTTCGGGCCGACGCCCAGCCGTCGCGCCGCAGGATCCTTCCTCCGCTGTGGGTGCCGCGCCCGGCCGTGGCGGCCCTGGCGCTGGCTGCACTGTTGATCCTGGCGTTGATGGCCGGGCTACCCCTCGGCAACCAGGGGTCGGGTCCCATGGTAGCGTCCGCCTATCTGTACGACGATCAGGGCGAGCCAGCCATTGAGGTTCAGTTTGCCGGATCAGTAGATCGGGACAGCGTGGCCCGGTCGGTCCAGATAGAGCCAGCAGTGGACCTGAACGTCTCCTGGCGTGGCGACAACACCATGGTGGTCAAGCCCACCAAGAAGCTTCAACCCGCCGACAGGTACACCCTGAAACTGAAGCCCAAGGGGGCCGAGAGCAGCACGACGCCGGTGGCCCTGCAGTTCCCAGCGGAGGTGCCGGCCTCGCCCGTGGCGCTGGCCACCCAGCCACCTCAGGCGTCAGCCCCGACCCAGAGCCCGACAGCCACGGCCGCGGCGGTGGCAACGGCGAAGCCGAAGCCTTCGACTACCACCACGCCTGCGGCATCAACCACGCCTGCGGCCTCCACCACGCCCGCAGCCTCGACCACACCTGCGGCATCAACCACGCCGGGAGCCTCGACCACACCTGCGGCCTCGACCACACCAGCAGCGGGCACTCCCACGCCTCCCTCAGGGACGACGACGCCCGGCCCGCGGGCCACCTTGCCCATTGCCGGCCCAACGGGAGGGACCGAGACGCCGACACCGATAGCCACCATGGGCACACCCACGCCGGCAGGCACGGGGACAGCTACTCCCTCGGACGCTACGCCGTCCCCACAGCCGGCCACGCCGGGCACCACACCGACGCCTCGACCGGGCGAGAAGCTGCCGGCTCCGGAGGGAACGGCCGCGCCAACCCCCGAAGCGACTCCGGAACCGACTGCGCTGGCGTCCTCGAGTCCGGCTCCCACCGCGACGGCCGAGCCCACCGTCGAGCAAGGCCCCGAGGGGACGGCATCGCCGACGATCGAGCCAACGGCTCTAGCGGAGACTCCCACCCCGCGTCCATCGGCAACGGTCACGCCTACCCCAACGGCCGGCCCGAGCCGAAGTCTCGAAGCGGTCTTCCTGGCCAACCCAGACGTGGCCCTGCGGCTGGGTCCCGCTCGCTCCGCCGAGATCCCGGTCCAACTCTCCCGCCAGACCTTCGAAAGGGGGATGATGCTCTCCCGCTCGGACACCCGAGAGGCCTTTGCCCTCCGCGAGGATGGTAGCTGGTTACTCTATCGAGACAGCTGGCAGGAGAACGAGCCTCTCAGCGACGTGGGCTCTCCGCCCCCCGGCGTGCTGGCGCCCCTGCACGGCTTCGGCAAGCTGTGGCGGGAGCAGGCCGACCTCCGCCAGGAATTTGGCTGGGCCACAGCGCCCGAGCAGACTCTACCCGGGACGGTTCAGGAGTTCGCAGGTGGCCGGGTGCTCAGCAGCGCCGATCACGTGATCTACGTCCTGTACCAGGACGGCCAATGGCAGAGCTTCAGAGACCCCTTGCCGGCTCCAACGGCCACTCCAACCCCCAGCGCGCCCTAGAGAGCACTTTCAATCAAGCAGTCGAAGCTTCACAGGGTGACATCAACCACCACAGTAGGGAGGAGACTTTGAGAAAGTTCCGCATCCTGTTGGCCCTTTTCGCGGCGCTTCCCATGTTGTTCGCCGCGTCCCCGGTCGCCGCAGATCCGAGCGGCCTGGACTACGATATCCCCAACGGTCACTTCTTCACCCAGGCCAACGGCCAGCCCCTGGGTACGAGCCCCACCGGATACTCGGTGACCAACGACGACGGCATCCCCTTCTGGGACGCCTTCCAGCAGTTC
>JAJZRD010000275.1 GCA_021845945.1 Chloroflexota bacterium | reverse complement strand
ATCGTTTTCCGTGCCCGCCACGCCAAAAGGCTGCTACCCTTCGGCAGCAGCCTCCTCATGCATGGGGTTGGCCCTCTTCACTTCCTGGGGTTGGTCCTATCCCCCTTCATCCGCTGCGCAAGCCCGGGAGATCTTTCGAAAATCGAGGAGGCCGAGGAAAGTGGGGAAGCCTCGGGAGAGGGGCGAGTTGCCCTCTCCCGGTGACCCTCGGGGGTGGCCGCAGAGGCTCAGGCGCGCCGGGCCTCCGCCTGCTTCAGAGCGGCCAGGCAGATGACCAGCGCCATCTTATCGGCCTTCTCCCAAATGGCCGGCTGGAAGCCACCGTCTGCCCCTTGCGCGGAGCCGCCGCACATGCAGTGGTGAACCCCGTCCTCCCCCACGTGGAGGCGCTTCGGCCTCGGCAACTTCTTCCACAGCTCCCAGGCGGCGGCGATGTCGGTGGAATAGGGAGGCGGGGTGCCCTCTCCCCCCACAACCCTGGTGTGAACCAACTGGTCTAGCTCGGATCCGGCCGTCAGTTTCTCGTCCATTTCTTCCTCCCTGAAGATGCGCTCCATTCTACCAGAAGCAGGGGAAGAGCTGTTTACCTGGAAAATGTGAACCACGCCGCCTAGCCCAGACCGTGGCTTAGTTGTTGCAGGAGATGATCAAGCAGTTCGCCGAATCACAAGGCCCTTGTCCCGCGGCGTCGATGGAGGAGCACCTCCGACGCCCGTTCAGTTCCACCCGTCCTTTGCACATCGTTTGGAGGGGGGACCAACCGTGAGAGTCCATTTAGTGGCACCAGCCAGGGAAGATGCCTCCGGGTCGAGACCCAGGGCCTATTTCGC
This sequence comes from Chloroflexota bacterium, assembly GCA_021845945.1. The sequence goes on along the minus strand of JAJZRD010000275.1, from coordinate 3,834 downwards.
CCCACCCCTCAGTCTGGCCGCAGTAGCAGCCAGCTCTCCACCCGAGGTGGAGGTCTCGCTGGCCGACGAGAACGTCGGCCCCATCGACCTCGAGGTCGATGCCGACCTGGTGGGCATCACCGCCATGACCCAGACGGCAACCCACGCCTACCAGATCGCCGACATCTTCCGAGCCAGAGGGACGAAGGTCGTGCTGGGGGGCATCCACCCCAGCGCGTTACCGGAAGAAGCAGGGCAACACGCCGACGCGGTGGTGGTGGGCGAGGCGGAGTGGGTGTGGCCGCAACTGCTGTCGGATCTGCACGCGGGGCAGTTGCAGCCCATCTATCGGTCAGACGAGCGACCGGCCCTCGCCGGGCTTCCGGCTCCCCGCCGGGACATCTTCAAGCGGAAAAGCTATTTGCTGGCCGACAGCGTCTACACTACTCGCGGCTGCCCCTTCGGATGCTCCTTCTGCTCGGTCACCTCTTTCTTCGGTGGCACCTATCGATGGCGGCCCACGGACGAGGTGCTCACGGAGATAGCAGGCATGCCAGCGAAGCCAGTGCTGTTCTTCGTGGATGACAACATAGTCGGGCACAAAGCCCACGCCCGAGATCTGTTCCTGGGCCTTGCCCCCCACAAGCTGGCCTGGATCGCCCAGGCATCCACCACAATTGCCCGGGACGAGGCGCTCCTCTCCCTGGCGGCTGCCAGCGGGTGCAAGGGCATATTCCTGGGCATCGAATCGCTCTCTCCCGCCAACCTCGATGCCGTGGGCAAGCGACACAACCAGGTGGCGGAATACGAGGAGGCGATCCGGAGGATCCACGCCCACGGCATCGCGGTCGTCGGTTCCTTCATCTTCGGCTTCGACCACGATACCGAGGACGTCTTCGAGACGACGGTGCGCTTCGCCCAACGGAACCGTCTGGAGGCGGCCGAGTTCCTAATCCTGACGCCCTACCCCGGCACGCCCCTCATGGCCTCGATGGAGCAGCAGGGGCGGCTCCTCACCAGAGACTGGAGCCAGTATCGAGAGGACACAGCGGTGTTCGCCCCCAAGTTGATGTCGAAGCGCACCCTGGAGGAAGGCCGCGCCTGGGCCTGGCGGGAGTTCTACAGCCTAGGTTCCATCTGGCAACGGATCGGCCGATCGCACCCCCGAGACCTCCTGGTGTGGGCCCTGAACCTCAACCACAGGGACGATCCTATCTCGCGAGCGGTATTCGACCGCCTCGCCTCCTGGGCATCGCCCCTGCTCGAGGAGCTACTGGAGCACAGACTCAGGCCAGGCTGACCGCCGAACCCCACGGCCAACGGGCAGGAGGCCCGGGTTAGGCATCTTACGCCAGTGCTCCCTCGCTACGCCCCCAGAAGGCGCCCCGCCTCCGAGGCCAGGAGGGATAAGCCTGACCCCAGCACCAGGACGATAGTCACCCTCCGAAAAGCGGTGGGATTGACGGAGGGGAGAACGCGCAGGGCCAGCAGATAACCGAGGGCGAGGGCGGGCAGCAGCTGCAGAGCCGTGATCAGCAGGGGAACGGTCACGAGTCCGGAGAGGGCAAACAGGGCGAAGGAGGGGGGCATCATGCCCAGCAGGAAGACTCCGATGGTAGCCCTCAGGCTTTCCTTCGACGCCCCCTGATTCGCCAGGAACAGCACGGCCAGGGGACCGCTGACGGTGATGCTGGTGGTCAGGACCCCCGTCACGAAGCCCACGGCGATGGCTGCCCGGCGACCATGGCTGAAGGGCCTCTGGTAGTTGGACATCAACAGGAAGGCCACCAGCACGATGGTCGCGCCGATGAGGAGCCGCAGCAGGCTCTCGCTGATGACCACCAGCACCAGGGCTCCCAGAGGAAGCCCGGCGAGACTGGAGATCAGCAGCGTGGCCAGCATGGGCCGATCCACATCCCGACGAGCCGACCAGAGGAAGATCGGTCCCAGGGCCGCGTACAGCACCGTAATGAGCACTACCGCCGCCTTGGCATCCATCATCATGACCAGGGTAGGGACGGAAACCAGGGCGAATCCGAAACCGGTCAGGGTGTTGATGAAGCTGGCCGCCAGGATCACGACCATGGGAAAGAGGAGGCTCACGTCGATGCTGCCGCTCCTTGAAAAGCTGGGTTTCGGGCATCATACTAGTTGGAGATGGCCGGAGCAAGGGGAATTGCAGCGGCCGGCGAGGGGTTGCGGTTCCGGGCAGAGTGGGCTAGAGTCTCCCCAGGGTGAAGAGCATACCCATCACCCGAGTCTCCTCTGCGACCCAAAGGATGGGCATCGCCGAGCTAGAGGTAGGGCAAACGGCCGAGATGGGGAAGGCAATCGACTACTACACCATCATCCAGGTGGACCCTCGGGCAGACAAGGAGGTCATCGATGCCGCCTACCGCCGCCTGGCGGCGAAGTATCATCCCGACGTAGACCCCTCGCCCGGGGCCACCGAACGGATGCGGCTGCTCAACGCTGCCTACGAAGTCCTCTCCAACCCTCAGAAAAGGCGAGCCTACGACCTCCAGCGAGGAGCCCTTCCCCCTGGACGGCCCGCCTCGGGACCGGCGGCACCCCCCGGGGTGGACCTCGGCGAGTGGCTCAAGACCGCCGCCCTGACCTTCGCGATGCTGTTGATCTCCGCGGCGGTAAGCAGGTTCAGCTTCAGGGCGCTCATCCTGGTAGGCCTGCTTCTGGCGGCGGGCTGGTTGATCACGGCCTCGCGCAAGAGCTAGGATCAGCTGTTGGCGGCTCTTACTGCCCCGGCGCCCCATAGGACAGGGGATCGGCGTTGGCCCGACCCTCGAGGGTAGGATCGGCGTTCTCCCAATCCCGCTGGATCGTCACGTACTTCCCCTGCCACACGTCGCCGGGCACCCCCGTGTGAGGCGTCAGGTAGCTGACCGGAGTCAGAAAGCGGCTCACCCACTGGGAGATGGGGATGTAGCGGTCCTCGCCGAGCCAGGAGGAACTGCCCTGGTTCGGGTCCATGACGTAGACCCCGAGGATCTTCGCCTGGGGATCGAGGAAGGGGTCGGCGGTCGCACGGACGCCGCGAACCAGCACGTAGTGATCGCCCCGCCAGATCAGGGCAACGGACGGTTCCCGATACTGAGGGTTGGCCAGGAGCGACGCCACGACCCGGGTCGCCGCCGCGGGATCGTCGTACAGGAAGTGGTTGAACCCTCGATCCGGCGACAAGTGACGCGCTGCGGAGGCCACGGCGTAGGGTGAGGCGTCCCACTGGTCCTCGGTGAAGCCGGCATTGTGGCTCAGTTCCCAGTCCCAGACATGCTGCTGCAGGTCGTAGCTGGGCCCCAGCGACTGCCCCTGGTCGTATTCGATCCAGCTTTGCAGATCGGCCGGATCGCACCAGATAGCGGTCATCTGGCGATGGTAGGGCAACGGCAGGTCCAAGTCGAAAGCGCCGGCTTCGGCCGGCGGCGCCGAGGATGCGAGCCAATCTCCATGGACGTAGCCGACCCGCGTCCCGTCGGTAACCCTCCACCAGACGTCGTTCACCGGGCCGGCGAGCAGGCGCAGGGTGCTACCCGAGGGCAAAACGCCGACTACCGGATTGCCGGCTCCGGGCCCTCCCCGGAGATTGAGTTGATCGGCAACGACCACCGCGCCGCCGCCCACGGACAGGTCCGCCGCCGAGGCAACGGTCGGGGACAGGGAAGTCAGACAGGCCAGCACGAGCACGCCGAAAGCCAGAAGCGGGAAAACCCGACGAAACGCCATATCCTCCTACCTCCATGGCGTGCCAGGATAGACCCGGCCTGACGCCCTGGCAAGGAGGCACGACTTCCCGTTTCCCGCGCAGGCTGCGCACTTTCGGAGTCCTTTCCCCAATCC
>JAJZRD010000031.1 GCA_021845945.1 Chloroflexota bacterium | reverse complement strand
CCACTCCCCCACCTCGAAAAACTCCCGCCAACCCCAATCCAGCGTGCCCAAGCCCCCTCTCCTGGCAACATCCCCCTACTCTCTCCTCGATCCCCTTCTCCCACCCGCTGCGTAAGCCCTTAGCCCGCGGACATTGACAGCCGCCCAAGCCTCACCTATCATGGAATGGAAACCGGTTGCCACAGCCGAAGGGGTGCCCATCCACCCCTGAGTGGACAAGGAATCCCACACGTTGCCCACCAAGGAGAGCCATGAGCCCGACCATCCGTGACGTCGCCCGACGAGCGGGCGTTTCGGCAACCACCGCCTCCCGAGTCCTCGGTGGCAGCGACCATCCCGTGGCCGCCGAGGTCCGGCAGCGGGTACTGCAGGCTGCCCAGGAGTTGGATTTCACCGCCAACGCCTACGCCCGAGGGCTATCTAAGGGCGACTTCCGGCTCATCGGACTGGTGATCCCAGACATACGAGACCCCTATTTCGTGGAGATAGCACGGGGAGTCGAGGATCTGGCCAGTGGGGCAGGCTACCTGGTAGTGCTGTGCAACACCGACCGGGATCCGGCCAGGGAGCGGAGGTACGTGGAGGAGCTGCGGGCCATGAGGGCAAGCATCATCCTCACCGGTGGCGGCATCAACCGAGAGGCCCACCTGGCAGACCTGGTGAGCCACCCCGCGCCCATCGTGGTGATCGGACGCCACGAGCTTCCCTTCTCCTCGGTGCAGATCGACAACGTCCAGGGGGCCATCGACGCGACCGAGCATCTGATCGGCCTGGGCCATCGCCGAATCGCCTTCCTCAGCGGCCCCCTCACCTCGGCTACAGCCACCGACCGGCTGGAGGGTTTCAGGCAGGCTATGGCGCGCCACCGTTTGGCCGTTGAGGAGAGGCTGGTGGTGGAGGGCGACTTCTCCACCGAGGGCGGGTCAAGAGGGCTCCGACAGTTGCTGGAAAGCCCGTCTGTCCCCACGGCACTCTTTGCCGCCAACGACCAGATGGCCCTGGGAGTCCTGCGGGAGGCCCGACGTCGGGAGCTGCGCGTTCCGGAGGATATAGCCGTCGCCGGCTTCAACGACATCGCCTCGGCCTCCGAGACATTCCCGCCCCTCACGACCGTCCACCTCTCCCTGCGGCGAATCGGCCAGATGGCCGCCGAACTGCTGCTGAAGCAGGTCAAGACTGGTCAGGAAGAGCGGGTGTCGGTACTGGTCCGGGGCGAGCTGGTGGTGCGGGAGTCCACGGTCTCGTCTCCAACCGATCCCTCCTGAATGAGATGAATCGATGGCCCGGTCTGCCCATGGGCAACCGGAGCTTCCTTGGAGGTACTCCGCGTGATCAGGATCGACCCCTCCGTCACCCCGGAGAGACTTCGTCCCAAGCTAGAGCATCTCTTCGATCTGTCCGCCCGCAAGATCCTATCGATCGAGAAGTACTGGAACCCCGCCAACGGAACACCGGTCTACACCATCGAAGGCCGGTACACCAGTCGGGGGTGGACCGAGTGGACCCAGGGCTTCCAGGTCGGCGCGGCGATACTGCAGTTCGACGCCACGGGCGACAGGGAGTCTCTGGATCTCGGCCGTCGCCAGACGGTGGAGCTGATGGCCCCCCACGTGAGCCACGTCGGGGTCCACGACCACGGCTTCAACAACGTCTCCACATACGGTAACCTGCTCCGGCTGATGAACGAGGGCCGCATCGAGGAGGACGAGGGGGAGAGGCAGTTCTACACCCTGGCCCTCAAGGTCTCCGGCGCGGTGCAGGCGGCCCGCTGGACGAACGTCGCCGAGGGTCTCGGATACATCTACTCCTTCAACGGCTCGCACTCCCTCTTCGTCGACACCATGCGCTCGCTGCGCTCTCTTGCCCTCGCCCACCGGTTGGGCCACGTCCTGATGGGCGAGAGGGATCGCCGCATCTCCCTGCTGGAGCGGCTGGTCCAGCACGCCGAGACGACTGCCCGCTTTATCGTCTACTATGGCGAAGGTCGCGATGCCTACGACGTGCGGGGACGAACGGCCCACGAGGCCCTCTTCAACGTCGACGACGGTAGCTTCCGCTGTCCATCCACCCAACAGGGCTACTCCCCCTTCACCACCTGGACCCGAGGGCTGGCCTGGGCGGTCCTGGGCTACCCGGAGCAGTTGGAGTTCCTGGAGGCCCTACCCGAAGAGCAGCTGATCCCCATGGGCGGCAGGGCGAGGGTCGAGGCGATGATGCTGCGGGCCGCCCGGGCCACGGCGGACTTCTATCTGGAGAACAGCCCGACCGACGGGGTGCCCTACTGGGACACCGGCGCCCCTGGGCTGGCCCAGATGGGCGATTACCTCGATCGTCCAGCGGATCCCTTCAACGGCTACGAGCCGGTGGATAGCTCTGCCGCGGCCATCGCCGCCCAGGGGTTGCTGCGGCTGGCCCGCTACCTGGAGCGCCACCAGGAAGCCGGCGAGGCCCAACGATACCGGCAGGCCGGGCTCGCCGTTGCCGGCACCCTGCTGGGCTCACCCTATCTCTCCGAGAGAGAGGAGCACCAGGGGTTGCTGCTCCACTCCATCTACCATCGACCCAACGGATGGGACCACATACCCGCGGGCTCCCGAATCCCCAACGGGGAGTCCTGCATGTGGGGGGACTACCATCTGCGGGAGCTGGCCCTGATGCTGTGGCGCGAGGCGACGGGACGTCCCTACCTGGCCTTCTTCCGTGCAGCGGTCGCGTAGGAGCCCCCGGGAGGGATGGCAGGCCCCGAGACGCCATCGCCATCTGCAGTCATGGTAGTTATGCAGGAGGAGACAGCTTGAACACCGCAAGGGTTGCAGTCCTGACCGCTTTCAACGAGCCCCTTGCCTTGAGAGAAGTCCCTATCCCGACCCCGGGGCCGGGAGAAACGCTGGTGCGAATCCTGGCCGCAGGGGTTTGCGGCTCCGACGTCCACATGTGGCGAGGGCAGGACCCACGCACCCCTCTGCCCATCACCCTGGGCCACGAGGGAGTGGGGCAGGTGGTGGAGATCGGCGGATCCAAGAAAACGGTGGACGGCCAGCCGTTGAGACCAGGAGATCTGGTCATCTGGAACCGAGGCGTGGTGTGCGGCCACTGCTACTGGTGCACCGTGGACCGGCAGCCATCGCTCTGCCCTTCTCGCTGGGCTTACGGTATCCACCGTTCGTTCGACGAGGGAACCCATCTGAATGGCTGCTACGCCGACCACCTGCTGCTCCACCCCAACACCGACATCTTGCTGGCCCCGAAGGGGGTGGCACCCGAGCTACTGGTGGCCGCCTCCTGCTCCGGTGCCACCACCGCTCACGCCTTCGATCTGTGCCCATGCCACCCGGGCGATACGGTGCTGATCCAGGGGGTCGGTCCTCTGGGGATCTTCGCCGTGGCCTTTGCGCGGGCAGGGGGCGCGGGACAAGTCATCGTAATTGGCGGCACCGAAAGCCGCCTCGAGATGTGCCGCGGCTTCGGCGCCACAACCCTGGTCAACCGGAGACGGTTGAACCAGGAGGAGCGGCGGGCTTTGATAATGGACTTGACCAACGGCCGGGGTGTCGACCTGGCCATCGAGGCCTCGGGGACCGTGGAGGCCTTCCAGGAAGCCCCTTCCCTGATCAGGACAGGCGGTGCGTACGCCGTGGCGGGCATCGCCGAGCCCCGGGAAATGGTGCCCTTCGAGGTCTTCCGGGATCTCGCTCGCAAGAACCTCCACCTGCAGGGGGTATGGGTCAGCGACACCCGCCATCTGCGCCAGGCCGTCAGCCTGGTCACCCAGGACCCGGCGACCTTCGGCGCCCTGGTGACCCACCGGTTCCCCCTCTCGGAAGCGACCGAGGCCCTCGAGATGGTGGAGAACCGGTCGGCCGTGAAGGCGGTAATCATCCCCTGAGCCAGTTCTGAGTTCTGGGTTCTGAGTTCTGGGTTCTGAGAACGCGGCCCAGAACTCAGAACCCAGAACGGGAAACGTGCCCCGAGGTGGATGGAGAAAGTAGGGAAGGTAACAGATGTCCAGAATCCTGCGTAGCCAGGCGATCGGCGCGGAGTCTATCGCCCACCGCGTGGCCCTCCTCCGAGCGGAGGGATACGACCGGGATGCCACGGGGCGCCCCATCGTCGGTATCTTCAACAGCTGGAACGAGGCTAACCCCGGCCACTTCCACCTGAACAGTGTGGCCCAGGCTGTGAAGGCCGGCGTTTGGGCCGCCGGAGGGCTGCCCCTGGAAATGCCCGTCACCGGCATCTGCGACGGTATGTGCTCCAACCACCCGGGCGACCGCTATACCTTGCCCTCCCGAGACCTGCTGGCGGCCGAGATAGAGACCATGGCCGAGGGCAACTGGGTGGACGGCATGGTGCTGCTGGGCACCTGTGACAAGGTGGTGCCGGGAATGATCCAGGCGGCGGCACGCTTGGACTTACCCACCATCATCGTCACCGGCGGCTACATGGTACCGGGCGACTTTCACGGGGAGATGGTCACCATCTCGGCTACCAAGGAGAAGTATCCCCAACTGCTGGAGGGACGGCTCACCCAGGCCGATTACGACCACCTGGTGGATACCGCCTGTCCAGGCGTCGGCGCGTGCCCCTTCATGGGCACCGCCAACACCATGTGCGCCCTGGCCGAGACCATGGGGCTCTCGTTGCCGGGGAACTCCACGGTGAGCGCGACCGACGGCCGGCTGCTGCGACTGGCCCGGGAGGCCGGCGAGCGGGCCGTGGCCCTGGTGCGCGACGGCGTAACCGCCCGCCACATGATCAACGCCCACGGGATCGAGAACGCCATTCGGGCCCAAATGGCCTTCGGTGGTTCCACCAATGCCATCATGCACCTGATCGCCATAGCTCGGGAGGTTGGCATCCCTCTGGCCCTGGACGACTTCGACCGGCTGAGTCGGGAAACCCCCTACCTGTGTCGCCTCTTCCCCTCCGGTCGATTCACCCTCGCCGACTTCGACACCGCCGGGGGGTTGTCCGCCCTGTTGAGGGAGATGCTACCTCTCCTCCACGGAGATCAGCCCACCGTTACCGGCAGCACTGTCGCTGAGAACGTGGCCGGGGCGGCCAGGAAGCGGCCCGAGGTGATTGCCACCCTGGAGAAGCCGCTGGATCGAGAGGGAGGCCTCGCGGTGTTGCGGGGCAACCTGGCTCCCGAGGGCGCGGTGGTCAAGCACGCTGCCGTCAAGCCCGACATGCTGCGCCACCGGGGCCCGGCGATGGTGTTCAATAGCGAGGCCGAGGGGTGGCAGGCGTTGCTGGATGGAAGGATCCAGCCGGGGAGCGTGGTGGTGATTCGGTACGAGGGCCCCTGCGGATCTCCTGGCATGCCCCACCTGGAGACCTTCATGGCAAGCCTGTGCGGGAAGAAGCTGGACGACAGCGTCGCCCTGATCACCGACGGGCGCTTCTCCGGCGCCACCAAGGGCCCGGCAGTGGGCCACGTCAGCCCCGAGGCCTACATGGGAGGGCCGCTCGCCGCGGTGCAGGACGGCGACGTCATCGCGGTGGACATCCCGGCCCGCACCCTCACTCTCGAACTGGACGAGATGGAAATCGCCCGACGATTGGCAATCGTGCAGCATCCGCAGAAGCCGGCTCCCGGCTGGCTGGGGGTATACCGACGGCTGGCCACTTCGGCCTCCGACGGAGCCATGCTGAAGGTTTGAGTGACTCATGATCAACTATGTAGGGCTGTTCGGGCACCCGGTCAAGCAGAACCTCTCCGCCATCATGCACGACGCCGCCTTCGACGCCCTGGGGATGCCCTGGCGCTACATCCTGCGGGACGTGGAGCCGGGCGGGGTGGCGGCGGCGGTGCGCGAGGTTCTGGCTGAGGGCTGGGCAGGCTGGAACGTCACCATCCCCCACAAACTGGAGATCGTTGCCTCCATGGATCGACTCTCTCCGGAGGCAGCCATCATCGGCGCCGTCAACACCGTGCAGGTCACGCCGGAGGGACTCGTGGGCCACAACACCGATGGGGCCGGATGCGTGATGGCCCTTCGCCAGGAGACCGGGCAGAGTTCCACCGGCCTGAGAGTGGTTCAGGTGGGTAGCGGTGGCGCCGGTCGGGCGGTGGCCGTCTACCTGGCAAAGGAGGGAGCGCGGGAGATCGACCTCTACGACGCGGACCTCCTCCGAGCGCAGGAGGTGGTGGCGCTGCTGGGAAGGAACTTCCCGCAGGTGAGGGGCCGGGCACTGAGCCGAGAGGAACTGCCTCGGGCGCTGGGCACCGCCGAGTTGGTGGTGAACGCTACCCCCATAGGTATGTGGCCCAACGTGGAGGCCGAACCCCCTGTCGATCCGGCCTGGCTGCATTCCGGCATCCTGGTCTACGACATCATCAACAACCCTCCGCGAACACGTCTGTTGAAAGCTGCCGCGGAACGCGGTTGCCGGGTGTTGGGAGGACTGCCGATGCTGGTGATGCAGGGCGCGCTGGCCTTCCATCTCTGGACAGGACGAGAAGCGCCCGTCGAGGTGATGCGCGAGGCCGCGGAAAGGGCCGTAGCCAACTGGCGGTAGGAGCGAACTCCTGCTCGCGATCTGGTCGCCGGCAGAAGCCGGCTCCTACGAGGGAGAGAAATGCGAAGCATCGTCGTTACCGCCCCCGGCAAGATGGAACTGCAGGAGCGCCCGATACCGGTACTGGCCCCCGGGTGGGTGGTGGTGCGGGTGCGGGCCATGGGGGTTTGCGGGACAGATCTGGAGATCCTCGAGGGATCGCTACCCTATCTCCGCAACGGAGGAACCTCCTACCCGATCGTACCGGGTCACGAGTGGAGTGGCGAGGTTGCGGCAGTGGGAGAGGGGGTGGACCGGTTCACCCCCGGTGATCGCGTGACCGGAGAGACCCACGTGGGCTGCGGCGGCTGCGAGCGCTGCCGCACCGGCCGCTACAGCTCCTGCGAGGCCGTCAAGAGGGTCGGCATCGGCGACCTGCCGGGCGGCTGCGCCGAGTACGTGACGGTGCCGGCCCAGAGCACTCACCGGCTGCCCGACTCCCTGGACTTCGCCACGGCCGCTGCGCTGGAACCCACGACGGTGGCCCTCTATGGCCTATCCAAAGCGCACCTGATTGGCGGAGAGAACGTCGTGGTGGTGGGGCCCGGGACCATCGGGCTGCTGGCCTCAGGCCTCGCCCGAGTCCTCGGCGCGGCTCGGGTAACCCTACTGGGCACCCGGGAGGAGAGGCTGGCCGTGGGCCGCCGGATGGGCGCCACCACCACCATCAACGCGCGCACCCAACCCGAGACGCTGGCAGAGTTGATCGGCAAGGCCGACGTGGTGGTGGACGCCGCGGGCGATCCGGACTTCTTCGGCCGGGAGATCTCTTTCTTGCGCAAAGGGGGCACCCTGGTCGCCATCGGGCTGTTCAAGAGGTCCGTGCCGAGCGTCGATCTGACACAGGTGGTGACCCGGAACCTGAGCATCGTGGGCAGCCTTGGGAGCCCGGGGATCTGGGAGCGAGCCATCGCCATGGTAGAGGCCGGACGGTTCGATCCTTCGCCGATCATCACCCACCGGTTCCCCCTGGAGAAGGCGGAGGAAGCCTTCCACACGGCGGCAGACCACCGGACCGGGGCGATCAAGGTGATCGTCGAGCCGTAGTAGCGGCTCGCGCCAGCGATTAGGCCCTCACCCTGCCCCTCTCCCATGGAGAGAGGGGAAAGGATGATCCTGACCCTCCGCCGGGCGGAGAGGGAATAACGAGGAAGCGCGGAAGAATGGCCAAACACGAGAAGTTCAACTTCAAGTCGTTAGAGGAGTTGCGCGCCAAGATCGACGCCCTGGGGCTAAGCATCCAGTTGGAGGAGGACCTTTCCCCCCTCCGGCTGCCGGTGAACATCGGTCCACTGCAGACCCCCAACGCCCTGGGCGTCCACCCCATGGAGGGGTGCGACGGCAGGGCCGACGGCTCTCCCGACGAGCTGACCGTCCGGCGCTACGAAAAGTTCGCCCGGGGTGGGGCGGGCCTCCTCTGGTTCGAGGCCACTGCGGTGGTGCCCGAGGGGCGGGCGAACCCTCGCCAGCTGTGGATCCACGAGGGCAACGTGGGGGAGTTCGCGGCCCTGGTGAGGCGGGCGGAGAAGATCGGCCACGAGGAGTTCGGCCCCAACCACCAGTCAGTGAGGATCCTGCAGCTGACCCACTCCGGCCGCTACAGCCGGCCGGTGGACAAACCCGCCCCCGTCATCGCCTTCCACCATCCGGTGCTGGACCCCAGGGGCGGCCTCACCGAGGAGTACCCGGTCATCACCGACGACGAACTGGAGGCCCTGGAGGACAGGTACGTCGCCGCCGCCAGGCTGGCCCGGGAGGCCGGCTTCCACGGAGTGGACATCAAGGCTACCCACGGTTACCTGATCGCGGAGTTGCTGGCGGGCCACACCAGGACCGGCCGATACGGGGGCAGCTTCGAAAACCGAACCCGGTTCCTGCTGGACATCGTGGACAAGGTACGGGAGGCCGTTCCGGATCTGTTGCTGGCCGTCCGCCTGTGGGCCTGCGACGGCATGCAGTACCCCTACGCCTGGGGGATGAGCCGAGAGGTTCCCGGCAAGGAAGACACGGAGGAGCCGATCCGGCTGGTACGGCTGCTCCACCAGAAGGGGGTCCAGCTCCTGAACTCCACCGCAGGGAACCCCTACTACAACGCCCACGTCACCCGTCCCTTCGACCAGAACATCTTCGGGGCCCCAATGGAACCCGACGAGCACCCACTGGAGGGGGTGGATCGCCTCTTCCGCACCAGTCGCGCCATCCAGCAGGCAGTGCCCGAGATGGTGGTTATGAACACCGGGTACAGCTGGCTGCGTCAGTTCTTCCCTTACGCCGCCGCGGCCAACCTGCGCCACGGCTATGCCAGGATCGCGGGCCTCGGCCGAGAGGCCTTCGCCTATCCCGACTTCGCCCGGGACCTGCTGCAGAAGGGGGCACTGAATCAGCGCAAGATGTGCACGGCCTGCAGCAAGTGCACCCAGTTGATGCGGGACAAGGGCATGGCCGGCTGCGTGACCCGCGACGCCGGCGTGTACCTGCCCATTTTCCGAGAGTACTCTCGGCACAGGTGAGAGTCGCACCCTGAGTTATGGAGAGGAAGGAGGTGATGGGACTCCGGAATACCTATCCATCAGACTTGCCGTTTAGAACAGCTCATCCAGAAAGGAGACACCGTTGGCCAAGCGAAACATGCGCGCGATGTTGACCGTCCTTGGAGCCCTTGCCCTGGTGACAACCCTGGCCATCGGCTGCGGTGGACCGGCAGCGCCAGCCGCTCCTACAGCAGCCCCCAAGACAGCAGCGCCAACCGCGGCAGCGCCAGCCGCCGCTCCGACCACCGCGCCCGCCGCAGCCCCCGCTACGGCGGCGGCCCCGGCCAAGGTCTTCGAGATGAAGGTGGGCCACACCCACCCGGATACCCATCCCCACCACAAAGCGTGGGTCAGGTTCTCGGAGGAGGTAGCTAAGGCCACCAACGGCGGCATCAAGGTGAGCATCTTCCCCAACAACCAGTTGGGCAGCCTGAACGAAGTGATCACCGCCATGCAGGCCAACACCGTGCAGGGCCTCGATACCCCCACCTCCTTCATGACCGGCGTCCTGCCGGAACTGGGCCTCTTCGACATGGCCTACCTGTTCCGGGACGTGAACCATATGCTGAAGGTGGCCGACGGACCGGCAGGAGCCAAGGTGTACGACAAGCTGCCCGCCAAGGGGCTGCGGGTCATCGGTACCATGAACGCCGGCACCTGGTCCATCTACAACAGCAAGCGGCCCATCAAGACGGCCGACGACGTGAAGGGGCTGAAGATCCGCACCATGTCTAGCCCCGTGCTGGTGGAGAGCATCAACCTGCTGGGAGGCTCCGGCGTGGCCATGGCCCCCGGCGAGGTGTACAGCGCCATCCAGCAGAAGGTGATCGACGGGTCGGTGAACTCACTGGTCTTCTACGACGACAGCAAGCACTACGAGGTGGCCAAGTACTACGCCAAGAACGACCTCTGGATCATACCGGACGACCTGGTCATCTCGGAGAAGTTCTTCCAGAGCCTGCCGGCCGACTACCAGAAGGCCGTGCTGGCGGCGGGCAAGGTCGCGGCGGAACAGGAGAGGAAGGACTGGGTGGAGCTGGAGAAGACCTCCGAGCAGTCCCTCAAGAGCAAGGGGGCCGAGGTCAACGAGGTGGATGCGGGCCAGGCCTCCTTCCGGAAGGCCATGGAGCCCCTCTTCGCCAAGTTCGCCGACAAGGTCGGCGGCATGGATCTGATCAAAGAGGTCCAGAACACCAAGTAGCCGAGCAGGTGGAGGGAAGGGAGACAGGGAGCATCTGGTTTCGGCCGTAGACGGCCGGCTTGAAACGTGTCGGTTAACCCTGCCCTTCAGGGTCGAGACGGTTCTCCCTGTTTCCCACTCTCCCCGTCACCGGCAGAGTTCCGATGGATGGGGGGAACAACTATGGGTGTCGCGCGTAAGATCCTGGACAACGCCGTGGAGGCCGTGGCAGGCACGCTGGTCGCCGTGATCGCCGTGGCCGTCCTGCTGTCGGTGGTGTACCGCTACGTCCTGTTCAGAGCACTCACCTGGGCGGATGAACTGCCAAGCTTTCTGTTCATCTGGGTGGTGTTCCTGGGAGCAGCTCTGGGAGTGAAACGGGGCGTCCATTTCGAGATATCGGCCTTTGTGGGGGGGCTGCCGCAGAACTGGAGAGCGGCCCTCAAGAAGGTAGCCCTGGCTACTGAAACCGCCCTGGCACTCTTCCTGGTGATCTACGGCTGGGAGCTGGTGGAACTCACCAGGGAGAACCGTTCACCCGCCCTGGATATCCCCCTGGCCTTCGTTTACGCGGCGGTGCCCCTGAGCGGCGTCCTGATGATCCTCTACCTGATCCCCCAGTTCCTGGCTCGCCGGCATGCTGGCGGATCCGACGATGGAGGCCACTGATGCTGATCGTCCTGGCTGCTATCTTTGTCATTCTTCTTGTCCTCGGGTCCCCTATCGCCTTCTCCATGGGTATCGCCTCCGTCGTCGCCCTGGCCGTAGATGGCAAAGTGCCCCTGGTGATCGTGGCCCAGAGGATCGCCACCGGCTCCGAGAACTTCGCCTGGCTGGCCATCCCCCTCTTCATCCTGGCCGGCTCCCTCATGGACACCGGCGGGATCACCATCCGGCTGGTGCGGTTGAGCCAGGCACTGGTGGGATGGGTGCGCGGCGGCCTGGGCATGGTGGTGGTGGTGGGGGAGATCTTCTTCTCCGGCATCTCTGGCTCATCCATCGCCGACGTTTCTGCCATCGGGGCCATCCTGATCCCCCCCATGGTGAAGGCCGGCTACAAGCGTCCCTATGCGGTCGCCCTGGTGAGCGGGGCGACGGCCATGGGGATGCTGATACCCCCTTGCCTGCTGATGGTGGTGCTGGGGGTGATGACCAACCTCTCCATCGGCGCCCTCTTTATGGCCGGATTCATCCCCGGCTTCGTCATGGCCCTGGGACTGCTGGGGTTGATCGCCGTCCAGGCCCGGCGGGGCGGCATCTCCGACACGGTCCACATGACCTGGAGGGAGCGAGGGGCCGCCGTTACGGACTCCCTGCTGGCGCTGATGATGCCGGTGATCATCTTCGGTGGCATCCTGGGGGGCGTGGTGACGGCCACGGAAGCTGCCGTTCTGGCCGTGGCCTACGGCTTCGTGGTAGGGGTCTTCGTCTACCGGGAGATCAAGCCCTACCACCTGCGGAAGATGCTGGTGGACACGGCGGTGACCACGGGGATCGTGATGCTGCTGGTGGGAACGGCCACCGTCTTCAGTTGGATCCTGGCCACCCAGGAGGTGCCCCAGATGCTGGGGCAGTGGATGCGCACCGTTTCCTCCGACCAGTGGGTGTTCCTGCTGATCTCCCTGGTGATCTTTCTGATCTTCGGCACCGTCCTGGAGGGGATGCCGGCACTGATCATCCTGATCCCCATCCTGATGCCCATAGCCAAGAGCTTCGGGGTGGATCCGCTCCACTACGCCATCCTCTCCATCGCTGCGGCCGGCATCGCCCTTTTCTCCCCTCCCTTCGGAGTGGGACTCTTCGTGGCCTGCACCATCGGCAAGGTGCCGATGACCGAGGTGATTCGCCCCTTCATCCCATTCCTCCTGGTCCTGGTGATGGCGCTGATAGTCATCGCCTTCTTCCCCTGGTTCACCCTGGTGCTACCGAAGGCGGTGGGGTTGTACTGATGTTGGCATACCCCGGATACGAGGCAGGGATAGGCCGTTCGGCGCTCGCCGAACGGCCTATCCCTCTCCCTGCCAGAGTTTCCAAAGCTTATTCTGGTACCTATGCCGATAATTGACAAAATTCCGGCCCGGTGGTAGCATTCGGGCGTGAAATGCCGGCGCCGCCGGCCGGAGGATACCATGTACGGCAACGTGACTTCCCAAGATAGCAGCAGTCCTAGCGACCAAAACGACCGCGCGCCTCGGTATCTACAGCACTTCTTCCTGGTGAGATTGCAGCACCTGGTGAACATCCGCCAGGAAAAGGGCTCGCTGCCGGAGACCGGCACCTCGAATCTTCGATTGCTGGATAAGGCCGTCTACTCGACCTTCTGCGATTGCCTGGACCTCGGGGTAGGGAAGGAAGCGCGCGCCGTTCTCAAGCACGAGGAGATCGACCTTCGGGACGAGGAGGCCCCGGAGATCGACCCCAACTGACAGGCACCTGGGGGTTTTCCCTTCCCTGCAGACGCATCGCAAGGGTTATAATCTGAGTATCAACAGCCCGGTTCAAAGGAGAGAACGCCAATGAAGGAGATCCGCATCCATGCTCGGGCGGGTCAGGGCGCCATCACCACGGCCCGCATCCTGGCCATGGCCGCCTTCGAGCAGGGCAAGTACGCCCTGGCCTTCCCCCACTTCGGCGCGGAGCGGATGGGGGCGCCCATGAACGCCTTTGTCCGGCTCGACAGCCAGAAGATCTATCTGCGCAGCCGAGTCCAAACCCCCGACTACATCCTCGTCGTCGACCCCTCCCTGGCTACCTCGGAGGAGTTCGGGGTCTTTCAGGGGCTCAAGGCCGGGGGGGCGGCCATCGTGAACTACGCTGGAAGCCCGGAGGAGTTTGCCGGCAGGGCCGAGGCAGCCGTCTGGACGGTGCCCGCCTCCGAGATCGCCATGGAGTTCCTGGGGCAGGATCGAGCCAACATGCCCCTCCTGGGCGCCTTCGCGGCCGCCACGGGGGAGATCGAGCTGCCGGCTCTGGAGAAGGCCATAGTGCAGAACTTCGGCGAGGGCCGCGTCGCCAGCAAGAACGTGGAGGCCGTGCGGCGGGCCTACGAACTGGTGCTGAGGACTAAGGACTCAGGGGTGAGTCCAGCTCTCAGCGCCCAGTCCTGAGTCCTCAGTCCTCAGCCCAAGTAAGGAGTGTTCGCGATGAAGGTAACGGAAGGGCTCTACGGTGAGCCTGGGGCCAGCCTCGTCAACAAGACCGGTAGCTGGCGAAGCAGCAGGCCGATCTTCCTGCAGGAGAAGTGCACGGGATGCCGTCTGTGCGAGATGGTTTGCCCGGACAGCGTGGTCTACGCCCTGGAGAAGAAGAAGTACACCAGCAACCTGGACTACTGCAAGGGCTGTGGCATCTGCGCCCAGGAATGTCCGGTGGGTGACATCAAGATGGTGCCGGAGGTGGAGGCATGAAGAAGGTCGTAGAGGGCTCGCACGCCGTAGCCGAAGCGGTAAAGCTGTGCAGGGCTCAGGTGGTCGCTGCCTACCCCATCACCCCCCAAACCCACATCGTCCAGGAGATCTCGGAGATGGTGGCCAACGGCGAGTTGAACGCCCAGTACGTGAAGGTGGAGAGCGAGCACTCCGCCGCCTCCGCTACCCTGGGCGCCAGCGCCGTAGGGGCCAGGGCCTACACTGCGTCGTCCTCCCAGGGCATCATGCTGATGGCCGAGGTGCTGTTCAACATCGCCGGACTGAGACTGCCGGTGGTGATGACCTGCGCCAACCGGGCGATCTCCGCTCCCATCAACATCTGGAACGACCAGCAGGACGCCTACTCGGTAAGAGATGCCGGCTGGATCCAGCTGCACGCCGAGGACAACCAGGAGGCGGTGGACCTCCACCTGCAGGCCTACCGCATCGCGGAGGACCTGCGGGTACAGCTTCCGGTGATGGTGAACATGGACGGCTTCGTCCTCACCCACTCCTACGAGCCGGTGGACCTGCCGGACCAGGAGACGGTGGACCGCTTCCTCCCGCCCTACCGGCCGGTCCGGAAGCTGGATCCCAGCGATCCCAAGACCTTCGGCACCTATGCCGAGGAGGGATACAGCGAGACCCGATTCGCCATCGTGCAGGCCATGCAGAGGGCGCAGGAGGTGATCGAAGCGGTGGCCGACGACTTCGAGCGGACCTTCGGTCGCCGGAGCGGCGGTCTGCTCCAGGGCTACCGGATGGAGGACGCCGAGATGGTGCTGATGGGCACCGGGTCCATCCTGGGGCTGCTGAAGTCGGTGGTGGACGAACTGCGGACCGAGGGCCAGAAGGTGGGCGCCCTGAAGCTGGTGTCCTACCGACCCTTCCCCGTCGATCTGCTGAGGAAGAAGCTGGCCGGGATGAAGAAGGTGGCCGTCTTCGAGAAGGCGATCTCTCTGGGCGGTGTTGGGATCCTGGCCGGTGACCTCCGGTCGGCCCTCCACCCGATGAAGGACTCCCCCGAGGTGAGCAGCTTCATCGTCGGGCTGGGTGGCAAGGACATCAGCCCCGGCACCATCCGCAAGGCAGTGGAGATGGCCAGGGCGGAATACGTGGACAGCCACTTCATGGAACTGGACGAGGAGTTCCTCCGGGAGCTGGCTTCAGCCTACTAATGTGATCGCTGTAGGGGCGGCCCTCCGTGGCCGCCCTCGGGCCGGCACAGAGGCCGGCCCCTACAGGATGGAGGAGAACTATGGACAAGCATGCACTGATGGCTGGACACCGGGCGTGCGCTGGCTGCGGTGAGGCACTGGGGGCCCGCCTGGCCATCGACGCCATCGGCGATAAGGTTATCATCGCCAACGCCACCGGCTGCCTGGAGGTCTTCTCCAGCAAGTGGCCGGAGTCGGCCTGGGGGGTGCCCTGGATCCACTCCCTCTTCGAGAACGCCCCGGCCGTGGCTTCCGGCATCGAGGCCGGACTGAAGGCCCTGGGGAAGGCCGACGAGATCACCGTGGTCGCCCAGGGTGGCGACGGCGGCACCGCCGACATCGGCTTCGGCGCCCTCTCGGGCATGTTGGAGCGAGGGCATAACGTGATGTACCTCTGCTACGACAACGAGGCCTACATGAACACCGGTATCCAGCGGAGCGGCCTGACGCCCTTCGACGCCAGGACCTCCACCAGCCCGCCGGGCGAGCGATCGTGGGGCAACGAGACCATGAAGAAGGATCTACCCGCCATCGCGGCGGCCCACGGGGTCCCCTACGTGGCGACGGCCTCGGTGGCCTTCCCCCACGACGTGCAGGCGAAGGTGAAGCGGGCGATGAAGGTGAAGGGGCCCAAGTACCTGCAGATCCACGTGCCCTGCCCCCTGGGCTGGGGGTTCGACCCGCGGCTGACGGTGGAGATCGCCAAGCTGGCGGTTCAGACGGGGCTATACCCGCTCTTCGAGATGGAGAACGGCCAGGTGGCCCGGGTGAAGACCGTAGCCAAGCGGAGCCCGGTGGAGGAGTACCTGAAGCTCCAGGCCAGGTTCCGCCACCTCTTCAAGATGGATGGTGGCGAGGAGCAGATCCGCCAGATCCAGGTGATCGCGGACGCCAACGCGGCCAAGTACGGCCTGGGTCCCGTGGAAGTGGCTCAGACCGTAGGAGCATAGGCGAGAGGTCAGCTGCACTCTGTCATGCTGAGCGTAGCGAAGCATCTCCAGGTACGAAACTGGAGATCCTTCGCTAACGCTCAGGATGACATTTGGGGCCCGCTGACGGCTGATAGGGCATGGTTCATGGGGACGGGTAGTTGGAGTTACAGTTTAATGCAACGTCACCCCCGCTTGCGCGGGGGTCCAGACGTCCCCTCTCCTCGTGAGGCTGCTCCTTCACGCCAACGGGGGGACCCTGGATGCCCGATCAGGTCGGGCACGACGATCCGGGTAGCCTGCCTTCGTTAGACTGTCACTCTCCCTGTGAACCATGCCGCTGATAGCTGATAGCTGAAAAGGCTGTTACGGTCTTCAGTTACGAGCGTTGGGAGAAATAGGCGATGAAGCTAACCGTGCGTCTCTTCGGCGATCTCCGGAAGTACCTTCCCAGGGGGCAGGAGCTTCTC
Source organism: Chloroflexota bacterium (assembly GCA_021845945.1). Next base: position 9,966 of record JAJZRD010000031.1, on the reverse strand, counting down.
CAGACGGAGCTGCCCCAGGGATCTACGGCGACGACCCTGTTGCAGGAGATCGGTATCCACCCCGGTGAGGTGTGGATAGTACGGGCCAACCGGCAGGTGATCCCCGAGGATCAACCTCTCCAGGACGGCGACGACGTGGAGATCTTCGAGCCGGTGGGCGGGGGCTGACACAATCTGAGAGATTCAAAGACGAATAGGACTTTTAGGTGGTGGACGATTAGGGTATAATAGAGAGGCGTAGTTACAGGTATCCGGTCCCGGTTGAACCCGCCTCTCATCATCTGTTTCCTGCCGTGGGTTGCCAGAACTCGGATCTCCTCGTCTTTTTTTCTCTCTGCCTAGGATGGAGGCTATGACCGCGATGGAGCAAGATAAGAGCGTCGAGCAAGAGAGCACCGTGCACAGCGAAGAATTGGCGCCGCTGCCTCGCCACGAGATCGAGCCAACGACGCCATTCGCGTTTACTCCTGGCCCGGGCAAGGACAGCTTCCTTTTCTATCATGTCCGGGCAGCCAAGCCCGATCTTAACCCCCTGTGGGCGCACTGCAAGTACTGCGTGTCCAACCTGGTGTGGGTCAACGATCACTTCGTGGTGACGCCCAATCCCATGTACATCGTCCAGAGCGACGACTTTGAGGAGCGCTTCTCCAAGATCCGGAAGGTTCTCCTCAACTGGTACGAGGCCAAAGGCTGGCTGGAAGGCATAGACTTCTCGGAAATCTAGCCTGGCCGTCAACTCTCTGCACCCTCCGCGGTTGACTCGGGGCCCCTGCCCGAGGTGCCGGTTTCAGAAACGCGATCCTGAATAGAGGTAGTAACGACTTCAGTCGTTCGTCCTTCTGTGGCTGGAACGGCTGATGGTCGTTGCCCAAATGTCGTGATACATCTCGGCCGTGAACGGCCGGGTTAACCACCCGCCCTCGTAGGTTAACCCGGCCCTTTAGGGCTGAGACGATATGCCAGCCTGCGCGGTCCACGTGGTGAAGCTTCGCCATACCGAACGTGGCTACGCGCACCCGTAAAGGGTGCGGCTACAAGCCGATGAATAATCACGGTCAGTGCCCCGCGCTCACCACCTCCTGGGGTACGTCCATATCGAAGGCCCCCACCAGGTCGGTGCCCTCCAGCTCCCACCACCTCCCTACGTGGCCCGGCCGGCTTCGATCGTACTGGTGGTAGAAGGGGCTGTCCCTGGCCTCCAGATCCAGGTCCGGCGGAAGGTTCTGCCCCGTCATGAGACTCTTCAGGTAGTCCCCCAACAGCAATCCCTGGGTCGAGCCCGTCGTGGCATCGTAGTGCAGGATCCCCCTCTGGAACCGCTGGTACACGAAGTTGTGGTTGGCGGGGTCGTAGGCGGGCTTGCTGGTGGGCAGCCCCCACATCTCCAGATTGAGCAGCGGCACCAGGGCAGCTTCACCCCGACCATCCGGAAAGGCGTCCTCGAAGTGCACCCGAGAGAAGTAGGCCCCTCGGAAGCCCACGGGTAACCCCTCCCACCGATCGGGCACGTTCTCCCGCACGAAGGCGATGGCCCTGCCGGCGTAGTCCGGCTCGGCCGGCTGAGGAGCGGATGCGACCAACTCCGGATCCGCGGCCGGGAAGGTGCTGGAGTTGATCCGGGTGTAGGGCATGAGCCCCGAGTCCAGCAGGTTCATGGTGGCCACGCCGCCGTCGGGCATCGCCTGCAGGACCCCCCGCTGGAACAGCTGCACCGGGAAACCCTTCAGGGTGAACTCCCGAGAGATGGGGTATCCGAAGCTGTTCACCCCTCCTCGCTTGTTGAAGTAGTCCCAGAAGCGATCCAGGTTCACCCTGTAGCCCGTCTGCGGAGAATAGCGGTGATCCGCCGGCACGGTCTGACCCTCCTGCTCAGGGGGCAGCACCGCCAGCAGGAAGGTGGAGCGATCCACGAAGACGGCGGTGAGGGTGCCGTAGGGGGCCGGATCGGGGCTCCAGGTGGTCTGGATCTTCACCAGGTAGCCCTCGGGCGAGATCTGGTAGAAGACCAGCCGGCCGGGGTGCGGGACCCCCGCCTGGTCCCGAGTGAGATCGAATTCGGCCTCCCCCAGCCGCCACTTCAGGACGATGGGGGCAGAGGTCCGGCCGTCGCTGTATACGACGCGACGGGCCGTGTTGGACCCGGCATCGAGACTGTAGAGGTCCAGGCTGAAGGCCCGGGCGATGCCCGTGCCCGCGGGGAGGACGACGTCGGGGGCAATCTCCCGAAACTGCACCCGCACGGCCAGGGGGAACCCCTGGTTGTCCACCCGAAACTCGGCGGGGGAGCCGCCGAGGCTCGTCCTCACCACGCCGACCCCGGGGACAGGCTCCAGGAACGCCACGACGCCCTCCCCAGCCGTCGGCGGGATGCCCGGCGGAAGTTCCTCGGGCAGAGTAACCCCGACCGTCGGGCCCAGGGTCGGCTCGGGGAAGAGGGCACCCCCGTAGTCCGCTCCCCGGTTGGAGCCCGTGGCGAAGGGAAGATAGGAATCGGCCGCGGGCGTGCCCGCGGTCTCCAGCAGCCTGATTGTCATGGGTGCCGCGCCAGCCAACCTGGGGGTTCGGGTAGGGGTTGGCGTACGGGTGGCCGTGGGGACGTGGGTCGGCCTGGGGGTACTGGTGGGCCTGGGGGTATGGGCCGGCTCGGGAGCAGCGCCACCACCTCCGGACGAGGGCGGGTTGTTCGGGCCCGGGGTGGACGTGGGGGCGGCCACCTCCAGGGTAGCATCCTCGGGGGTCCAGGCCAGCGGATTGGACCCCCTATCGGAGAGTTTGACGGCGGCGTCATCCCACTGAATGTGAGCCGGGCCGGCAGCCCTGGTCCGGAACCGTATGGAGGCGAGCACACCGGTGCTGGCGGGGCAAACGGCATCCCCCAGTAGGGTGGACAGGTAGCGGACACGACCGGGCGTGCCGTGGGGATCGAAGGGCATTACGTAGCGCTGCCCCTCGGGGAACAGCGGGCCGGGGAGCACCTCCTCCACCGAAAGCAGGTTGGGGTCGTAGGTGAGGGCGAGGTCGGCGCCGAAGAGAGGGACGACGTTCTCCAGCAGGAGGTCGACGGTGACGGTCTCGCCGATGCCGGCTCTGGTCCGGTCCATACGAAGCCTCAGCAGCAGCGGAGCCTCCTGGGGAAGGGGGGCTACCTGGGAGAGCAAAGCGCCTCCCTGCCACGCGTCTCCGGGTGGAGAAGGAGCGAAGGCGCCGGCCCAGCGGGTCTCGGGCCAAGGCAGGAGAAGGCAGAGGGCCAGCAGGAAGACGGCGGCACCAGATGCGAGGGGGCGCATGGCGACCTCCAGTCGATGGGCCGAACACAGCTGTAGCATCTTCAACCAAGTATAAGGTGGCGATCTACGATGGTCAAGAGTCGGGCTGAAACCGTTTCACACGGCGCGCGTTGAACTGTGTGGTTGGACTTTACGCCGTTTGACGGCCCGTGGTAGTATGGCCGATGGATCAACATCCAACCGTCGACGAAGCCTCCGCGCCCGAGGGACGGATGCGGCCTTTTCAAAGTCGCCGCAACTGTCATGCTGAGCGATGGCGAAGCATCTCCCGGGACGGAACCAGGAGACCCTTCGCTCCGCTCAGGGTACAATGAAGAGGCCCTTAGGGACGGACCGTAGGCTTATATCTCAGAAAGCAAAGCACTTCCAATGCAACTGGCCGCCGTGCGCCCCGCCGCAGATCTTTTCGCCTACCGCGATCTATTCGTCAATCTGGTGGTCCGCGACCTGAAGGTCCGGTACAAGAAGTCGGCCCTCGGGTTCGTGTGGTCTCTGCTGAACCCGCTGCTGATGATGGCGGTGTTCACCATCGTCTTCACCATCCTGACGGTGCCCACCATCGACAACTTCCCGGTCTACGTGCTGACCGGTCTGGTGGCGTGGAACTTCTTCGCCAGCTCCATTACAGGAGCCGCCTTCACCGTCGTGGGGAACTCCACCCTTATCAACAAGGTGTACTTCCCCCGGGAGCTGCTGCCGGCATCCCTGGTGGCCTCCAACCTGGTGAACTTCCTGCTGACCCTGCTGGTGCTGTTCGGCTTCATCATCGCCTTCAAGATCAAGCTGACGGCGATGGTGCTGCTGCTGCCCGCCGTCGTCGCCGTCCAGCTGATGCTGACCCTGGGGATCGCCCTGGTCGTGGCCTCGGTGAACGTCTTCTATCGGGACGTCTCGGTGCTGCTGGAGGTGGGGATCCAGGCCTGGTTCTTCCTGACACCCATCTTCTACCAGCTGGAGCGGATCCCCCACAGCCTCACCTTCCTGGGGATCGACGTGTGGCGGTGGGTGTACATGCTGAACCCCATGGCGTCCATCATCACCGATTACCGGTACGTCCTGCTCTACGGCCTGCCGCCGATCCGGCACACGGCCTTCGCCCTGGTCGAGGCCGGGATCACCCTGGCCTTCGGCTACTGGCTTTTCAGGACCCTCTCGCCGCGGTTCAGCGAGGAGTTGTAGGAATAGACCTCTCCCCCTACCCCCTTCCCCACGAGGGAAGGGGAGATGAGCCCCCTTCCCCCGTGGGGAAGGGGGGGTGGGGGTTAGGTCATAAGGAGCTGAACATCACCGCTGCCGTCTCTTTTCACAACGTATCCAAGAGGTTCGTGATCGATCACGCTCGCAGCCGCTCATTCCAGGAGCTGGTGGTGAACCTGGTGCGGCGCGCCGGGAACCACAGCCCCAGCAGGGAGCAGTTCTGGGCGCTGCGGGAGGTCTCCTTCGACGTCCCCGTGGGGAAGACCGTGGGGATCGCGGGGCACACCGGCTCCGGCAAGAGCACGGCGCTGAAGCTGACCTCCGGGATCCTGAGGCCCACCTCGGGCGGGATCCACGTGAACGGCCGGGTCTCGGCGCTGCTGGAGCTGGGGGCCGGCTTCCACCCCGACCTCACCGGTCGGGAGAACGTCTTCCTGGCCGGCACCATCCTGGGGATGCGGCAGGCCGAGATGCACCGCCGCTTCGACGAGATCGTCGCCTTCTCCGAGCTTGAGCGCTTCATCGACACCCCCGTGAAGCACTACTCCTCGGGGATGTACATGCGGCTGGCCTTCTCCGTGGCGACCAGCGTCGACCCCGACATCCTGCTGGTGGACGAGGTGCTGGCCGTCGGCGACAGCAGCTTCCAGAAGAAGTGCTTCGACCGGATCCGCTCCTTCCAGAAGGCAGGTCGGACCATAGTGCTGGTGTCCCACGACCTGGCCTCCATCACGGAGATCTGCGCCAACGCCGTCTGGCTCCACAGGGGGGTGCTGCAGGCCCAGGGACCGGCCAACCAGATCGTGAGCGACTACCTGGAGTTCACCAGCCGCGGAGACGGCTCAGCACTCAGCACTCAGCACTCAGCACTGGACGAGGAGCACCCGATCCGGATCACCAGGGTGGAGCTACGGGGATCCGACGGCGAGCCCCGGGTCTTCTTCAAGACCGGGGAGGAGCTGGTGGTCTCCATCGGCTACGTAGCGCTCCAGGGGGCGCCCAGGGCCGCCTTCGGGGTGACCATCGCCCGCTCCGACGGCACCTACTGCTACGCCACCAACATGCGGAGCGACGGGTTGGAGGGCGTAGAGCTGCAGGAAGAGGGGGAGGCTCGGATCAGCTTCAACCCGCTGACCCTGCTGCCCGGGACCTTCTTCGTCCACGCGGTGATCTTCGAGCCGCGGAGGCACACCCACTACGACTTCCGGGAGCACGCGGCCATGTTCAAGGTGCGCTCCGACCGGACCGACTACGGGGTTGCCGTGCTGCCCCACCAGTGGGTGCCAGCCGGTGTGCCGGCGCCGGAAGATCGAGGACTGAGGACTGAGGACTGAGGACTGGGCGCCGGGAGCGCGGGCGTCCCGCCCGCCCCGGGGGTGCCGGGTGCTGAGTCCTGAGTGCTAGGTGCTGCCGGGATCCGCTCTGCTGCGGCGGGTTTCGGGCCACAACAGCTTTCTTGCATCGCCGACAACAGGTGTGGTAGCCTTAGCCGCTGCAACAGGTGTTTCAAGTGGCCCTTTCACGTTCCAGCCAGCCAATCTCCTTTGTGTCTCCGTGCTGCCCTCAGGGCAAAGCATGAGTGACCTTCGGCAAACCCTTGCACGTTGATATGGAGAGGATCTTCCTCCGGTGTTGTGCTTCGATCGGGTAGTTCACCGTCGTAGGTCCTACGTAGGCATGGCCTAGAGCAGCGAGGCCCCGATGGCTGGTTCAGATAGCGGCAGCGCGTTTGTATCCTGTTGTCCCCATCTCGGCTTGGGGCACGACCCCTCGACCCGGTACATGTTCGTCACGAACCGGCACCGCTGCTACCTGGGTTCAAGCGCGATGGCGGTACCAGCAGAGCAACAAGCTGCGTACTGCCTGTCTGCCGGCTATCGAGAGTGCCCTCGAATGGCAGAAGCCCTGCCTCAACCCCCCGAACAGGGAAGGAAGGAGAAGGGGGATCGGTTCACCCCCAGAAACGTGGTGATAGCGGGGGGCGTGATCGCCCTGATCGTCATGCTGGCGGCGTTTCTCTCTTGGGAAAGATCGGGGGCAGCGGTTCGGACCGCGGCGGGTAGCAGCCAACTCGCCCCCCAGTCCATTTCCTCGGGCGTCTCAACCGATGGGCGGTCTGCGCCCTCGACCTCCTCGGTGAGAGGTTACCCGCCACCCGCGCCTCCCGATGGATATCCAGGCCCGACTCCCGCAAACACGCCCCCGACAGGGACCGCGATCCCCGCCGTCGGGCCCGGAGCCTCCGGCTACCCGGCAGCACGGGAAACGGCTTCCCCCTCTCCGATCGGCCTCTCGGCCCAGGACGCCAGTCAGAGGGGGCAGACGATACACATAGTGCAGCAGGGGGATACGCTGAGCGGCCTGGCCAAACGGTACGACGTGACGACCGAAGAAATCATGAAGGCGAACGGGCTGGAGAACAGAAGCTACATTTGGGTCGGCCAGAGGCTGGTGATCCCTGGCCCGCACCGCTAATGGGATGCGGATCTTCCTGAACCTCCATCAGGGCCAACCGGCTCTAGGAACCTTGCTCGCGAAAGGAATCCGGATGTGATGCAGCCAACGCCCCGGGACGATGATGACCTGGAAGTGGACTTGAGGGGCTACGCCCTCGTGGTGTGGCGGCGCCTCTGGGTGATCCTGCTATGTACGGCTGTGGCCGTCGCCACCGCTTTCCTGGTCAGCCGGGCGCAGCCAAAGGTATACGAGTCCACTGCCACCCTGCTGATAAACCAGGCATCGGGACTGACGGCCCAGACCTACAGCGACATCACCACCAACCAGCAGCTCGCCATGACCTACAGCCAGTTGGTGGGCCAGCGGCCGATCCTCCAGGCCGCCATCGGCAAGCTCGGCCTCTCCATCTCTCCCGAGCAGCTGTCGAAGGCGCTTACCGTGCGGGTCGTGCCGAACACGATGCTGATGAGGCTGACGGCGAGGAGCAGCGACCCGCCGCAGGCAGCAGCGATCGCCAATACCGTGGCGCAAGTCTTCATCGAGAGCAATCAGCAGACCCAGGGTGCACGGTTCTCCGATGAACGCAAGGCCCTCCAGGGGCAGATCAGCTCGCTGGAAGAGAAGATGCGCACCACAGCCACCCAGCTGGATCAGCTGCGGGCTGCCCAGGACAGCCGAACCGCGGAAACGCGGCAGGCCGAAACGTCGCGGCTGCAAAACCTGTTATCCCAGTATCAGATCACCTACTCTCAGCTAATCCGAAGCGACCAGGACGTGCAACTGGCCGAGACCAAGGCGTTGGGCGGCATCGCCGTCACCGAGCCGGCCGTGCCGCCGATAACGCCCGTCAGCCCCAAGACGGCGCAGAACGTCCTGGCAGCCGCGCTTATCGGGCTGATGCTGGGTGTGGCCATCGTGTTCGTCCTAGAGTGGATCAACAACACGGTGAAGAGCACCGAGGATGTGAGGAGGGCCATCGGCGCACCCTGCCTCGGCTCGATCCCCTGGTCCAAGGAACTGTCCACCGGAGAGCCGGTCCCTCAGGCACCGGGAAGTCTCGACTCCCCAGCCTCGGAAGCCTTCAGGATGGTCCGCACCAACCTGCAGTTCACCCTGATGGGGAGACCCAAGGCTGCCCTGCTGTTCAGCAGCGCCCTGCCGGCCGAGGGCAAGAGCACCACGGTGTCGAACCTGGCCCAGGTGCTGGCCCAGCAGGGACGGCACGTCATCCTCGTGGATGCGGATCTGCGACGACCGCGAGTCCACCACAGCTTCCGGCTGCGGAACGCCGCGGGGCTGACTACCCTGTTGTTACAACCCGGCCCCATCGATTGGGAGCTGTTCCATCCGACCAGCCACGGGAACCTGATGGTGCTGACCAGTGGCCCTCTGCCCCCTAACCCGTCGGAACTGCTGGGTTCATCGCGAATGGCCGAGGTGGTGGAGGTGTTGAAGGGCAGCGCCGACGTGGTGCTGTTCGATTGCCCACCGGTGCTGGCCGCGACCGACTCGATCGTGCTCGCCAACCTGGTGGATGGGGTGGTGCTGGTGACAGACAGTCGCAAGACACGCCCTCGTAGCCTGATCGAAGCCGCCGAGGCGCTGGCGCGGGGGGCGGGATCCGCCAAGCTTCTAGGGGTCGTGTTGAACAAACTGACGCTGCGGCCCCACGAGGGCTATTACTACTACCAATACACCGCGAGCCAGGAGGATGGCTCCCGCCCGCGAAGAAGGATCGGCAGAAATGGCCACATCAGTGGCAGAGCAGTGAGCGCACCCGCCGAGAAACAGATCTGACAGCTCATGATTGACCTTCACTGCCACATCCCACCGGGAGTGGACGATGGCCCCGCGACTCTGGAAGACTCCATTGCGCTCGCTCGGGCGGCCCTCCTGGACGGCAAAGGCACCGTCGTGGCAACCCCCCACATGACGGAAGGGACAACCGCGAGGCTTGCGGTCGAGACCCGGGAGAGGGCCTCGGTTCTCGCCGCGGAGCTGTCTCAAAGAGGCATCCAGCTTCAACTGTTCACGGGTCTAGAGGTGTATCTGACGCGTGAGACGCCGTGGCTATACGGCAACGGGCAGCTCCTCACTCTGAACGGCAGCCGCTATATACTGGTGGAGTTCCCGCGTCAGATGGTGCCGCTGCACGCCGAGGAAGCGATTTTCGAGCTTCAGCTCCAGCGGCTGGTGCCGGTGATCGCCCATCCGGAACGAAACTCGCAGGTGGCGGCCGACCCGGGCATTCTGAAGCGGTTGGTGGAGCGGGGGGCCGTCGCGCAGGTGACGGCAGGCAGCCTCGTAGGCTGGTACGGAAACCGGGTACAGAGGGCCGCCGAATCGCTCGTGAAGCAGGGGATGATCCAGGTGATCGCCTCCGATGCTCACTCGGCAACCGACCGCCCCCCCCTTCTGAGGGCGGCGGCCGGACGAGCCGTGAAGCTGATCGGCGAGGAGGCCGCCCTGGCCATGGTAACCACCGTGCCCGCGGCGATCCTGGCGGACAAAGAGATCGAACCCCCAGAACCACGGCAGGCTGCGCGCCGGTCCTGGTTCTCGATCTTGCGACTGAGGGGGTGACTATTCAACATGGTAGGCCCAAGGACCCCGATGGTAGCCAGAATCAGGAGCCGGTCCCTCCCCCTCCCAGCCGCGAGTGCCTGCAGCCCGGCTTGCAACAAGACACACGTGGTGGTAGACTCGCTCCCGCTCCGGCTGCGCCGGTGGACCTCGTAGTAAGGACTTCAGTCCTTCGTCCCCTGGCCGCGACAGCACGAACGACTAAAGTCGTTACTACACAGTCCGCGCCCCACCTGCCGGATCCCCCGCTGAAGTAGAGGGCCTCCGGGCGGCGCGTGGCGAACACCAGGAAGCCGAGGGATCTCCCCGTGATCGAAGAGGACGAGATAGACCTGCGGCCCTACATCGTGACGGTGCTGCGCCACTGGAAGCTGATCGTGGGGCTGGTAGTGGTCGCGGCGGGCGCGGCAGCGGCCGTGAGCCTAACGGCGCCGGCCACCTA
>JAJZRD010000274.1 GCA_021845945.1 Chloroflexota bacterium | reverse complement strand
TATCCTCCGATGCAGCTCCTCCACGGTCCCAGCGGGCCTGAACAGTCCACCGGCCTCTGCCAGTAGCCGCGATCTATCGAGCGGTGTGTCCAGCCCCAACAGCTTCTCTCGGAGCTCCCGCCCCGCCAGCGCTATTCGCTGTGCGGCGCCGGCCTGCCCACCTCGGTCGCCACCGAAGAGGGGGCTACTCGGAGCGTACTCTCGACCCTCCTCGGACTCACCCTCCGGCGTGCGTTTGAGGTAGACAGCGATCTCGCAGCCCCTGTCCCTCGCGGCGACATGGCTCCTGTGCACCACCCTGGCGTAGCCAAAGTTGCGGACCGCGATACTGCCGAAGAGTGAATGGGTAAGGAGGCACAGACTCGGTGCGGCCGGCATGGAGTCGGCAAAGGGGCAGCGGGTGACCCCGATAACCACCTTTTCGGCATCAGCACCCGCGAGGGACGCGCCGCCTCCCATCCTATCGTACAGTTCCGCGATCATGTAGCCGTACTTGGCAGGAGTCAGCGGCACCCACACGTCCCACCTTTTCCGGTAGAACTCCTCGACCTCCGCCCCCGCCAGAAGCCCAAGGGCGTTCATGTAGGCTGCGGTCGCTGCCGGGCCGAGGGCGACCTCGCCGAGAGCCGCGGCCCTGCCGAGGAGGTTGCACGGGAAGCCATAGTCGAATCGGACAGCCGGGTTACTTCGTTTGGGAGGAGACAACTCCAGCCAGACCTCCTTGCCGGCTTCACGCTCCATCAGAGGGTCCTGGCCGATGCCCATGGGCGCAGCCACTCCGGCCGGCGAGCTCCTCCTGGGCAAGGGGCTTCCCCTCCCTGCCGTGAGGGTGAGCCTCCTGTCGCGGTCGCTGCGAGCGGTGGCCCTCTCCTGAAGCTTCGAAGCGGAGTCTACTCGTAGGCTTGCATCCTTCCCGCCCTGGATAGCACGTACTTCAGTTGACTCACCAGATCAGCCGGGTCGAAGGGCTTGGTTATGAAGCCCTGCACCCCCTTGTCGGCAATCTCCTCCACTTCCTCGAAGTGAGACGCGGTCACCACCACCACCGGGACCCCTCGCCACCTGGGATCGCGCCGGAGCAGCGTCGCAAGGCGGAAGCCCGACAACCTGGGAAGTTCGAGATCGAGCACCACGGCATCGCAATTCGCCGTGTCGAGAAGCCGGCAGGCCTCCACGCCATCCCGGGCCGGGACAACGTGATACCCCGCTTGCTCCAGGTTAACCTGCATGATGTCGAGCATCTCGGGTTCGTCCTCCACCACTACCACCCGTGATCCTTCCATCATCTCCTCCGCCCCAACCGTCTCCCGCCACCCTCACGCCGGCTGCCCTGGCGGCGGCGAGCCAGCTTCATCGTCTAGCCAAGGGCCGGTCGTGCCGCAGTCGAGGCCCGGGCGAAGCGGGTTGATTGCGCCGCGCCGGGTGCCGTGGCACCCGGAAACCCGGACTCACTGCGTACGTATTGTACTGCAATCACATAAATGCAATGCTCAATTTTCATAAATACTATGTTACTAGCGGCTATCTTCATTCATTGCACAACATTACCAAAATTGCTGAATCTACAGCATTCTTCCTGGTATAATGCTCACGCCAGATCGTGCTGAGACGCGAGCCTCGACAGGGGAAGGGCGGCAAGGGTGGGCCTGTCGGAGCCAAGTCGTCCCCGCGGGCCGCGGTCCTTACTCCTGTCAGATCGAAGGAGATCCTGGAGAGAAGGTGAAGATACTGGTAGTGGATGACGACCCGGAGGTCGCGGAGGTGATCACTCTGGGCTTCAACCTTCACTGGCGGGAGGTTGAGGTCCTCAAGGCCCAGGACGGCAAGAAGGCCCTGGAGATGGTCGAGCAGGAGCACCCCGACCTGGTGCTGCTGGACATCGCCTTGCAGGGCATGGATGGCCACGAGACCTTGCGTCAGCTCCGCGAGTTCTCCGACGTGCCGGTGATCATACTAACGGCCCGGTACGGCATCCTGGACAAGCTGAAGGGACTCGAGCTAGGTGCCGACGACTACATTACCAAGCCCTTCGATCACCTGGAGCTTCAGGCCAGAACGAAGGCCCTGATGCGACGGCTCGACATGCCCCGGCCCATCAGCCGGGCACCCTCCTTCCAGTGCGGGGGACTGTCGATAGACTTCGCCAGCCGGCAGGTGCGAGTGAGGGGCGACCTCGTTGCCCTCACGTCCATCGAGTACAAGCTGCTGTACCACCTGGTGCGCAACACAGGGCGGGTGCTGCCCCACAAGATGCTCATCGCCAGGCTCTGGGGAGATGAGCACGTGGACGAGATCAACTACCTGCGAGTGTACATCTGGCGGTTGCGGCAGAAGCTCGAGGACGATCCGGAGCGACCTCGGTACATCCTGACCGAACATGGCGTAGGGTACCGCTTCCAGGAGACCCCGTAGGTCGTTCCGAGAGAACCATTACACCCCCCAGCCGGCAACCGACAGTGTGGGCAGCGCAAAGCTGAAGCTGCTTCCCCTACCCACTTCGCTCTCCACCCAGATGCGCCCGCCATGGACTTCCACCAGCCCCTTCGCGATGTAGAGGCCCAGCCCGAGACCCTCGTGATGCTCGCGCGCATGGCGCGTCCTGCTAAACCGCTTGAACAGGTCGGGCAATTCCTCCTGAGGAATGCCCGCCCCGTGGTCCGACACCGAGGTGATGACCTCGCCGTTCCCCTCTGCCAGAGTCACCGTGACCTCGGCGCCCGAATCGGAGTACTTGAGGGCATTGGTGAGCAGGTTCATCAGGATGCGCTCCAGCCGGTCCGGGTCCGCCGAAACCAGTGGCAAGCCGTCGGGCGCCTCCACCCGGATCCGATCGGCGTCCACCACTCCCGTCAGCCGCTCTGTCAGGTCGAGGACGAAGAAGCGAAGGTCCACTGGCCTACGTTGCAGCTTCAGATGCCCCGATTCCAGCCGCGATGCGTCGGCCAGATCCTGGATCATCGCGTTCATCCTGCGGGCCCCGGTGACGACGGCATCGGCGTTCTTGCACACCTGGTCCACCTTGTCTGGCGACAGCTGGATCAACTGGGCCCGCCCCTGGATGATGGTCAGCGGGGATCGCAGATCGTGGGAGATGGTGTGAAGGTATTCCTCTCGCAGCTCTTCTCGAGCCCGTACTTCCTCGGCCATCAGGTTGAGAGCATCGGCCAGCTCCCGGATCTCGGTTGGCCCGGCAACCTCCGTCTGGTGGCTGGACTCACCCCGGGCGATGGACTGCACGCGCTCCCTCAGTTGACGTATCGGGACGGCGAGGTTTCGACCGACGGCCAGCAGCCCCAGCGCGCCCATCCCTGTCGCAGCGATGAGGATCACGGCGTCGCGATAGAGATCTCCAAGAACCGGAGCCACCGCCTCCTCCTTCGGGGAGCTGGCCCAGGCTGCCCAGCCGATGGAACGGACGGGCGCCTGGGCGATCAGCTGTTCCCTCCCGTCGATGACCCCACTGGCGGTGCGGACGTCACCCTCCTCAGGCACAGCAGACGCAAGGGCAGAAGCGACCTCAGCCCGGTAGCGTTGCTCCCAAGCCGGTTCGGCCTCGGGGAAGCGGCAGACCAGCCGGCCTTGCCCGTCGACGATGGCGGCGGCTCCCCGTCCCCCTCGCTCCACCTCGAGCTCCATGCCGAGCCGCCTGGGGTCCACCGATGCGACCACGATCCCCCGCAGGGTGCCTGCTTCGTCGCGGATCCCTCGGGCGATGGCGAAAGCGGGTTCCCCGGCGCCCCCCTCCTGCAAGAGATCGCTGACGGCCCATTCCCGCCCTTGGACGATCTTCTGCAGGTAGCTCTGATCGTCGAGGTCTCGGCCCACGATCCGGGGTTCGCTAGAAGAAACCACCAGGCCCTGCGGATCCAGGTAGCTGTAGTGGCGAATGGAGGGGTACGAGCCGGCACTCCGCGCGAGAAGCTGCTTCATCTCCTGTGAGGGCGGAGACCGCGGCGGCGAAAGGGCTAACCCGAGGGCCAACTCCTGGTGGAGGACGTCTTGCGCGTAAGCATCGAAGGCCTCTGCCAACGACCTGGCCCGCTCGAGGTCTGACTGCAGCACTTGCGCACGCCGGTCCTCGATCCGATCGCAGGAAATGAACGCCAGGGCCGCCAGCATCGAAGCGAATAGAGCGAGCAGGGCGGTGACCAGACTGCCCTGTATGCTGCGCGTGGACAGCGTGCTGATTCTGAGTCTTTTCATCTCGATCACCCCCTCCATTCCCCAGACTGCCACCTCCGGCAACCCATGAAGGGCGTAGGGACTCAATCGAGGCGTTCATAGCCTAGAGATAGTGATGCGCCAGCGCAAAGCCGGTCAGCTTCTCTCGAAAAGACCGATACCCCGAAGCTGCAGAAGCCGTGCTCGTCCGGCGGCGAGAGATGAACGAGGGCCACGTCGATGGGCAACTGGCCCCGAAGGATCCCGGGGATCTCCGACAGCCAGGCTGGGGTGAAATCGGCCAGTCCGCAGTTCACTGCCCAACGGGCGTTGGGGCCGATGAAGAAGGCGTTGTGGCGCAGCCGTCCCTGGTACTCGGGCTTGCAGTACTCTGCTTTCCCTCCGGAGTGAGTGTGGACGATCTCCACATCCCTCAGATGCGGCCCCCGGCGCACCAGCGCCGCCTCCAGGGTCTGGGGAACGCCGCAGCCCCCTTGCAGAAAGACGCGGTGGCCAGAGCTGATTACCCTCACCGCCTCGTCGGCACTGACCCTCTTGCTCCGGTAGTCCATCTGGCAGTCCATCAGCCACC
>JAJZRD010000273.1 GCA_021845945.1 Chloroflexota bacterium | reverse complement strand
GCTCCAGCCGAGGCCGGGGCTGAACCTTCCTCCGCTGCCCATAGCTATCCGCAGGGTGCCGGGGCGGATGGTCTCCACGGCGTTCACCTTCCCTCTGGTCTTAGTCCCGTAGGGGGTCTCCAACTCAACCAGATCGCCCGTCTTCAGACTCAACCTCGCGGCGTCTGAGGCGTTCATCTGGATGACCCCAATGGACCAGGTTCCCTTCGGGATGCGTAGCTTGCGTCCCGTGGCCTTCGGCCCCTCGCCGCTGACGAGAACCTCATCCACGGTTACGTCGTCGTTCAGGGGATACCAGAGATCCTCCGAGTGGATGCGGCCCAACCAGTCGACCGACTGCGTGCCCGACATGGCGTGGTGGGTCCGGCCCGAGATCACCTGGAAGGGGAACTCATCCTTGTACTTGGCATAGGTAGGGTTGGTATACGGGTTCCACTTGGTCTCGAACCAGTAGAAGCTCTTGGGATAGCGGTCCCAGCCCAGCTCTTTGAGTCCAGGAGGGACGTTTCCGCTCTCTGCGATCAGACTGTTGTACTTGTCGTATGCCTTGAAGACGAACTCGACCTTCTTGCTGCCTGTCTTCATGATCCCGCCGCCCTTGTACCGATAGTAGGACATGGGCCAGACGGCGATGCCGCGGTTCGCCCTCAGCCACTGGACGGTGACCGGGGTCCCCTTGATCTCCTTCTTCTCGTCGTCGACCTTGACGCGGCCGGCTTCCAGGGATTCGGGGGTGCCCGTCAGCTTGTGGCCGTCGGGATACTGGGGATAGGGCCGCACGAGCCCGGAGTTCGGGCGACCCGGGGCGCCTGCGAGGGCCTCGTCCCAGAAGTCCTCCTCCCTCTTGTACTTCTCCCAGAAGTCGGCACCCTTGATGTCAGGATCTCCCCGGTCGGCCAGGGCCTTGGCCAGGAGCTGCATGATGTCGTAGGGGGTCTTGGACTCGTGTTGCTTGTCGATGACGAAGTCCCTCAGGTAGATGAGCGGGTGGGATGGATAGATGTCCGAGAGGCTCATTCGTTCCAGGTAAGACGCCTCTGGCAGGATTACGTCGGCGTAGAGACCGCTCTCCAACAACGGGGTATCGGCGTAGACGACCAGCTCTACCCGGTAGTCGTTGCCCTCCTTGGTGGTGAGCGCCTTGATCCACTCCTGGGTGTTGGAGCCGGTTATCACCGGGTTACCGGTGCGGATCACGTATCCCTTGATGGGATACTTGTGCCCGCGGAAGGGTCCCTGCTGGAGGGCCACGCCATCCATGAAGCGGCGTGGGTAGTCGCCTATCGCGTCGTCCCAGGCCGAGGGCCAGTCGCCGTAGTAGTCCATGTGGAGCTTGTCCTGCTCGGCCTCCACCTCCTTGCCGTTCACCACCCGCTTCACCTTGCGGGCGAGGAACTGCTTGCCGGTGGCGTTGCCGCCCTTGTCGGACTTGGTAAGCTCGGTATCCACGACCCCGCCAGGGACGTCGAAGTTGCCGGTGATGACGTTGAGGGCGGTGCCGATGATCGAGGCCAGGTAGCCGTTGTAGTGGTGTCCGATGCCGTTCATACCCCAGATGAGGGCGGCAGGCTTGGTGATGCCGTAGGTGTGGGCAAGCTCGGCTATCTTGTCCGCCGAGATGTCGGTGCGCTGCGCGGCCCACTCCAGGCTGAAGTAGCTCAGGTTGTTTATCGGGTCCTTCTTGTCCCACCAGGACTTGAAGGCCGCAAGGAAGTCGTCCCAGCCCTCGCTGTAGTCCTTGAAGGACCAGTCGATGTAGCGCCGGAACGGGTCGTTCTGGTTGTCCTTCTCGACGATGTACCGGAGGATGGCAGCGAACAGGTCGGCATCGGTCCCGGGCCGGATGGGGATCCACTGATCGGCCTTGGAGGCCGTGTTGGAGAGCGCCGGGTCGATGACGATGATCTTCGCTCCGGCGAGCTTCGCCTCGACGGTTCCCCTGGACTCGTAGGGAATGCGGGTCGCGGTGAAGGGGTTCCATCCGGCGTAGATGATGAGCCGCGTCTTGTAGCTGTAGTCGTTCTTCAGGCTGCCGTCGGGCTGCCGGACGAGGAGAGGTCGCATGATGTCCGGCTCGATCCGCTTGCCGCCCAGCATCAGCTTGGGCCCATGGCGGCGAGGGGTGTCGCAGATGGCCCCGTGCTCGGTGCAGTGGGGGGTCCCGAAGGCGAAGAAGAGCCTCCAGTAGGTATCGCGGTCGGTGACGTCGCCCGCGTCCATGATCACCGACTCGGGGCCGTACTTCTTCTTGATGGCGGTGAGCTTGTCGGCGACGTAGCCGATGGCCTCGTCCCAGCTCACCCGCTTGAACTTGCCCTCGCCCCGTTCCCCCACTCGGAGCATCGGGTACTTGATCCGGTTGGGATTGTAGACCATCTGGAGGCCGCTCGCCCCCTTGGCGCAGACGGCGCCGGCGTTCATGGGGCAGTAGGGGTTGCCGTAAATGGCGGAGGCGATGCCGTTTTCCACCCTGACGGCCAAGCCGCACTCGGCGGGGCACATGACGTCGGCAGTGTACTTTACCTGGGGCGCTGCCTCGGCAAGCCTGGCGGCCTCGGCCCGATCCAGGGTGCGGAAGGCCACAGCCCCGGAGGCTACCCCTGCCAGGGCTCCGGCGGTGAGGCCGCCGATCTTAAGGAAGTCTCGTCGGCTGATCTCTCTCTCACTCATCCTCTGCCTCCCTACACCAGGTAGTAGACGTTAGGTTTGGCGCCCAGCTCTTCTTTCAGTCGCGTTGCGTTGGACTGGGAGACCAGTTGCGCCACCAGGGAGCCGTCGTCGTTCCGGTCGCCGAAGTAGGTGGCCCGCCCGAAGCAGGAGAGGACGCAGGCGGGAAGCTCGCCGGCCTCGACACGGTGGATGCAGAACTGACACTTGCGAGCATTACCGATGGGCGACGCGTCCTTGGTGCGAATCCGGGCCTCTTTATACTCCGGTGATGGGAGAGTCTCGTAGGGCTGCTGTCCCCCGCCTACCAGGTCGCTGTAGAAGAAGCCGCTGTCGAAGGAGCGGGCGGAGTAGGGGCAGGCGGTGATGCAGTAGCGGCATCCTATGCACTGGTCGTAGTTGATGGCGACTATGCCGTCGGGCCGCCGGTAGGTGGCGTTCACCGGACATACCGACACGCAGGGCGGGTTGTCGCACTGCATGCAAGGGCGTGGGACGAAGCTGCGGGAGACGTTGGGGAAGCTACCGGTGGTCTCGGTGATCACCGGCCGGTAGGCGATGCCGGGCGGGAGCTTGTTCTCGGTGATGCACGCGATGGTGCAGCCCTGACAGCCGATGCACTTGCGCAGATCGATGACCATGGTCCAGCGGCGCTGCTCCGCCGGCTTCTTCAGTGCCCGCTGCAGATCCTGCATCATCCGCACCACTGGGTCCTCGCCCGCGACCGGCCCGGGTACTGCCGGGATCTCGGCCAGCCCTTCGGCGGGCTTCGCCTGGGGAGATGGGGCGGCGCTTGCGACCTCTCCGACCACTACCGGCGCGACCAGCCCTGCGATGACTGTACCGGCGAACTTCCTGAGGAAGTCCCGCCGGGAGCCCTCGGCCTGGCCTTCGTTGGCCGGCGTGGTTCGCCTGCTTTTCGTTGCCATGCGAACCTCCTTGTCGAATCTCCGAACACGTTGAGGGCACGGGGATAGACGGCAGACATGCGGGGAGGATAGGGGAGCACGTCTCAGGGGGTAACTAGGAAAACTCCCAGGTGGGGCCAGGGAAGTTCCCAGGGCTCGCCGGAGTGGGCTCCTGCTTCTCCAGCTCCAAGAGATCATAGCCAGTAGCGGCCGGTCGCCCCTGACCGGCCGCGTCTCAGCGGCCGCACGGGGTCGGGGGCGGCCCCGAGCTACAGGACCACTCTCTTGGAACTGGGGGCCTGCTTGAGTTGACATCACTAGTTTTGTAGTGCTATTGTTCCGAGCGGTATTGAACAGTGGCACAACGCGTACTTCGGTGAGGTGAGAACCGTGACAACTCAGATGGCACCAACCTCGACTCCCCCTTACGCGCGGCTGCGAATGTTCCACCCCGGCTGGTTCGGCGCGGTGATGGGCACCGCCATTGTGGGCGTGGCAGCATACATGAATCCCGGCAGCATTCCCGCCCTCAGGTCGCCGCTGGGCGTCCTCGGCATCGCCATGGCGGCCCTGGCCTATGCGCTCGCCGTCATCCTCAGCGTCCTTTACATCCTGCGATGGGTGCACCACCCCGACGCTGCGTGGAGAGATCTGTTCCACCCGGTGGTCGGCGCCCTGTACGCGACCTTCCCGGCCGGCATGCTGGTCCTCGCGGTGACCACCGCGGCCGTCGGCCTGGCGGTCCTACCCTCCGGCGCTGTCTTCTGGATCGTCGCGGTCCTGGCGACGGTGGGCAGTCTGCTGGCCTTTGTCCTCAGTGTCGCCTTCGCCTACATCCTGTTCGTGACGCCCGGCGTGGGCGTGGAGAGCGCCAACGGCGGCTGGTTCATCCCGCCCGTCGCCAACATCATCATACCGGTGGCGCTGATGCCGCTCATCCCGGGCGTGAGCGCGGACATAGCGCGGCTGCTGCTGGTGGCCGGCTACGCCACCTGGGGCATGGGCTTCCTGCTCTTCCTGATGGTCGCCTCTCTTCTCTACGACCGGCTGGTGTACCACCCACTGCCCGCCGCCCCACTGGCTCCGTCCCTCTGGATCGGCTTGGGGCCTATCGGCGTGGGCAGCCTGGCGCTGATCCGTCTGGCGCAAGGAGGTGCCCAACTCTGGGGAGATCTGAATGCCACAGTGAACCTTCTGTCCGCCCTCGCCG
>JAJZRD010000272.1 GCA_021845945.1 Chloroflexota bacterium | reverse complement strand
CGGAGTCAGCAGGGCCAGCGCGCCCGCCAGCAGCATGGCCCGCTGCCACATGGGCAACGCCCTTCGCCAGTAGCCCATTGCGGCCGCACTCAACCCCACGATGCCGATGATGGAGGACGGAATCACCTCGATGATGCTGGTGATCGGCGCGTCCACGAGGAGAAGCGCAGGACTCAGGGCAAAGATGAAGGGAACCAGGTAGGCCGAGATAGCCAGGCGGGTGGCGGTGAGCCCCGTTTTCATGGGATCGCTACCGGCGATGCCCGACGCCGCGTAGGCTGCCAGCGCGACAGGTGGGGTGATGTCGGCGATGATCCCGAAATAGAAAACGAAGAGATGAGCAGGCAACAGCGGTACTCCCAGCTTGATGAGCGCTGGGGCAGCCACCGTGGCAGTGATAATGTAGTTGGCAGTAGTCGGAACAGCCGTCCCGAGGACCAGAGAGCTAATGGCGGTGAGTACTAGGGTGAAGATAAGGATCCCACCTGAGAGCTCGACCAGACCGTAGCCCGCCGCCAGCCCTGCCCCGGACAGGGTTATCATGCCCACCACCATACCGGCCGCCGCGCAGGCTATGGCGACAGTCAGTGCAGCCGTGGCGCCCTCCTGGAGAGCGCGCAGGATCCTTCGCGGCCCCATCCGCGAGGCCTTGCGGAGGGGAGTGATCAGCAGGGTCCCAGCGATAGCCGCCAGCGCCGAGGTGAGTGGCGTCCAACCGGTGACCAATAGATAGATCAGTCCGAACAACGGTATGGCCAGAGGAGCCGCATTCAGCAAGACCGGCCCGAACTTGGGCAGCCGCGAGCGCTCCAATCCCTTCAGCCCAAGTCGTTTGGCCTCGAGGTGCACGGAAATCATGAGGCACGTGTAGTAGAGCACAGCCGGTAAGGCAGCTGCCGCCGCTATCTTCAGATAAGGGACGCCGATCATCTCGGACATGACGAAGGCAGCAACACCCATGATCGGCGGCATCAACTGCCCCCCTGTGCCCGCGGCAGCTTCGATACCGGCGGCATAGTGAGGCTTGTAGCCGATGGACTTCATCAGGGGAATCGTGAAAGAGCCGATGGTCACAGCGTTGGCGGTGGAGCTTCCTGAGATCGTGCCGAATAAGCTGCTTGCCACGATCGCAACCTTCGCCGGACCGCCGGTTGTGTGGCCTGCCAGCGACAATGCTATGTCGATGAAGCTCTTGCCGAGCCCCGAGATTCGCAACACCGCCCCGAACAGGATGAACAGGAACACGAAGGTCGAGGACACGGCGAGAGGGGTGCCGAAGATGCCCTCGGTGCTCAGGTACTCCTGGCTCACGATGCGCTGAATTGAGAACCCCGCGTGGTGGAGTCCTCCAGGGAGCCACGGCCCCGCGAAGGCGTAGAACATCGCCGCGAGCATCAGGATCACCAGGGGCATCCCGACGGCCCTCCGGGTCGCCTCGATCAGAATCAGCACCGCGATGCCGGCCACGATCTCATCACGGAGGTTGAAGTCGCCGGCGCTGTTGATGATGTGGTCGTAGAACAGTACCTGGTAGAGCCCGACTCCCGCGCCGAGGAGGGCCAGAACGACGTCGTACCAGGGGACGCGTTGCCGGTTCCGGCCCCGAAACCCAAATAGGAGAAACACCAGGGTCAGAGCGAAGCCCAGGTGGACGCCACGCTGAATCTGCGGAGGGTACAAGCCGATGAAGGCCGAGTAGAGCTGGAACAGCGAGAAGGCGGTGGCGATGGTCAGCATGACGGGGCGCGCCCAGCCCTCCAGGGTGTATCTGGGCTCATCGACCGGGACGTCGGTGAATACCTCCGACTTCACCGCCTCAGCTGAGACTGCGTGCGCTGTGTCGAGGGAGACAACGGACTCGGGTTCCTTGTTCATACAACCCCCATCACACCATTAGCTTGAGGAGCCGAGCGCAGGCGGGGCTTGCCCCGCCCGCGCCCCTGTCTGCTGCAGTTACTTCAGGATGCCCTTTTCCTTGAAGTACTTCTCGGCGCCCGGGTGCAGCGGGATCGAAATGCCCTTCATCGCGTTCTCCGGGTTGACCTCGGCGCCGGTGGCATAGATGGCAGCGATGTCCTTCGTTCCCTCGTACATGGCCTTCGTGAGCTGATAGACCGCATCGGTATCGACGCTGTCCAGTGCGACCAGCAGCGAGGGCAGCTCAATGGTTTGTACTGCTTCCGTCATACCTTTGTAGGAGCCGGACTTCATGGTGTACTTGGCGAAGTAGGGGTACTTTGCCATCAGCTTGTCGGCGTCGATCGGCAGGAACTTCAGCGACTTCGTCATCGAGATGTCCTGGATGGTCGAGTTGGGTATGTCCAACTGGAAGATGGCAGCGGCCAGCTGCCGGTCCTTGAACTGGTCTCCCATCTGATCGAAGGGCGCCTTCACGGGCGTGATGTCGTTGAAGGTGAGGCCGTACGTGTCCATCACGTAACGGCTGGTGAACTCGGTGGCGCTGCCCGCGGGGCCGACGCCGATCTTCTTGCCCTTGAAGTCCGCGATGGAGTTGATCCCGCTATCGGCCATGGTGAAGACCTGGATTATGTCGGCGTAGAGGTAGCCGATAGCCCGCACGTTCTTGATGGGGGTATCGAACATCTCCTTGCCGTTGTAGGCGTCGTCGACGATGGAAGAGGAGGCCATGCCCAGCTGGACCTCCTTCTTGCCCAGCAAACGCATGTTCTCCACGCTGGCGCCCGTGGACTGGACGGTGACCTTCACGTTGGTCTTGTCGCCGACGACCTTGGCGATAGCCGCACCCAGGGGATAGAAGGTGCCGCCGGTAGAGCCGGTGCCCATCGTCAGGGTGTAGCTCTTGCCGCTGGCGGCCGGTTGTGCAGCCGTTTGCCCCCCACCCGACGAAGCAGGTGCGGCAGGCGCTGCCGGGGCCGGTGAGCAGGCCGCGAGCATTGCGGCGACCAGGGCCATAACCAGAAACCAAGAAACCTGCTTGCGCATGACCACTCCTCCCACAACTAGTCTCTTGATGCCCATCATCGGCAGGAACAGGTCGCCTCTACTTACGGTGCAACCACTCCTCCTTTCGGGGTCCTGAGCGCCTCAGATCCTGGCAGGCACCAGGCAGCCGGGTGGCCTGAACCCTTTGTAGGTCTGAGCAAAGCCGCGGGCTTTGCTCAGGCGATGTGCCTGCACTGGCGATGGGAGGATCGTCGCTGATCCAGTTTTCCGTACCTAGTTCAGAACCTCTCGGTTCACACGGTCCAAGGTGAGATCGAGAATCACCACCAGCTCGTCGATCTCTGCCCTCGTGATGACCAGTGGAGGGCCAAGCAGGACGTGGTCACCTCGGCTCCCGTCCACCGATCCGCCTCCAGGGTAGGTGATCAGGCCGTTGGCGAAGGCGATGCTGCCGACTTTGGCGTTGAGGCGCAGCTCCGGCGGGAACGGCTCCTTCGTGCCCCGGTCCTTGACCAATTCGATTCCCAGCATCAGCCCCTTGCCCCTGACATCTCCGACGAAGGGGTACTTGTATAGCTCCTCGAGCATGGACCGCATGTAGTCGCCTTGCTCGGCCGCTCGCTCAGCCAGCCCCCACTCCTTGGCGAGGCTTAAGACGGCGAACCCCACGGCACAGCTCAAGGGGCTGCCGCCGTAGGTGTGACCATGTACAAACTGGCCTGACCCCTTCTCGAAAGCATCGTGGATCTCTCGTCTGACGATGGTCGCTGCCAGGGGGGCGTACCCGCTGGCCATCCCCTTGGCCGTCACCAGGATATCGGGCACCACATCCCAGTGCTGGATGGCGAAGTCCTTGCCCGTCCTGCCGCAGCCGCACATCACCTCGTCGGCGATGAACAGGACGTCGTGGCGATCGCAGATCTCGCGGATCCTCTGGAAGTAGCCCGCTGGGGCCGGCAGCGCGCCTGCCGATGCGCCTACAACCGGTTCGGCAATGAAGGCTGAGACGTTCTCCGGCCCCTGGCGGACGATCTCATCCTCAAGAGCCTGAGCGCACTTCAAGTCGCACTCGGGGTGGGTCATCCCGAACGGGCAGCGAAAGCAATAGGCTGGAGGAATGTGGGGAAAGTCGAGCAGAAGCGGCGAGTAAGGGCGCCTCCGGCCGGGGTTGCCAGACATGGAGAGGGCGCCTATGGTGTTCCCATGGTAGCTCGTCCAACGGGCGATCACCTTGCTCTTCCGAACCTTGCCCCGCTCCAGGTGATACTGGCGTGCCAGCTTCAGCGCCGTCTCGGTGGCCTCGGACCCTCCCGAGGTGAAGTAGGCATAGTCCAGATCCCCCGGAGCCATCTCAGCCAGCAACGCCGCCAGCTTCTCCTGGGGCTCGCTGGTGAACTGGCTGCCGTGGGAGAAGGCCAGCCGGGAGCACTGCTCCGCCATGACCTGGGCGATCCGTTGGACCCCGTGGCCGATATTGACTACCAGAGCTCCTGAGGACCCATCCAGGTAGCGCTTGCCCTCGGAATCGTAGATGTACACCCCCTCTGACCTGACCGCGGTTGGGTACTTCTTCTTGGGTGAACGATAGAAAACGTGGCTAGCCCCTGGAACGCTCAACTCTCCCATCTCCACTCCCCCGATTCCTGGTACGTCGTTCCGCAATTTCGTGGCGTAGGGCGGGGTCTTGTGCCCCGCCGCCCGGCGCCACGGGTGCGGCCAGCGGCGGGGGATAAACCCCCGCCCTACTCGAGAAATGGTGCACTTAGGTCCGCTCGACGAGGCAGGACATCCCCATGCCGCCGTTGATGCAGAGGGTCGCCAGGCCCAGATCCTTGTCCTGCCGCTCCAACTCGTAGGCCAGAGCTAC
>JAJZRD010000271.1 GCA_021845945.1 Chloroflexota bacterium | reverse complement strand
GTCATCTTGACCGCCCTGAAGCTCCGCCACCTGGTGGTCATTCCATCCCTGGCCGGCCTGCTCCCGGCCAACGCCTGAGATCATGCACATTTTGCGATCAATCCCATCGGTTAGACACTAATAGGCTCGGCCGAAGACCACCCGCTTGCCGCTGGTTGGTCGAGTGCACCACACGCAGCTTCCCTCTTCGACCTCGGCATCCATCGGGATGCAGCGGATGGTGGCCCCCGTCTCTTCCTTGATCTTGGCCTCGCACTCGGCGCCGCCACACCAGTGAGCCAGCAGGAAGCCTCTCTCCTGCTCCAGGGCGGTGGTGAACTCCTCGAAGCTCTCCACCCGGCGGGTCCGCTGGGCCATGAAGTCGCGCGCCTTCTGGAGCAGGTCCTGCTGGATCTGCCCGAGCAGCCCGACTACCCGGTCCTTGGCGTTGTCCAGCGGTACGATCTCCTTTTCTCGAGTGTCCCGTCGCACCAAGACGACCTGGTTGTTCTTGACGTCGCGGGGGCCCACCTCGAGCCGCAGCGGGACGCCGCGGAGCTCCCACTCGTTGAACTTCCAGCCGGGGGTGTGCTCGTCGTCCCAGTCCACCTGGAATCGCAGCTCGCTCCCCAGGTTGGCCTTGAGACGATCCACGAACTCGGCTACCTGCTCCTTCTCCTGCTCCTTCCGCCAGATCGGTACCACGATCACCTGCGTGGGGGCCACCTTGGGCGGCATGATCAGGCCGGAGTCGTCGCCGTGCACCATGATGATGGCACCGATCAGCCGGGTGGAAACCCCCCAGCTGGTCTGCCACGCGTACTTGCGTTCCCCGTCCATGTCCTGGAAGGTGATGTCGAACACCTTGGCGAAGTGCTGGCCCAGCATGTGGGAGGTGCCCGACTGGAGCGCCTTGCCGTCGCCCATCATCGCCTCGATGGAGTAGGTTCGCTCGGCGCCCTTGAACTTCTCCGCCTCGGTCTTCTGGCCGTAGACGACCGGTATGGCCAGGTCCTCCTCCACGAAGGCGCGGTAGACCTGGAGGATCTTGAGGGTCTCCTCCTGGGCCTCCTCTTCGGTGCGGTGGACGGTGTGCCCCTCCTGCCAGAGGAACTCGGTGGTGCGGAGGAACAGGCGGGTGACCTTCTCCCATCGCAGCACGTTGCACCACTGGTTGATCAGCACCGGCAGGTCACGCCAGGAGTGGATCCACTTGGAGTACATCTGGCCGATGATCGCCTCGGAGGTGGGCCGGATGGCCAGCCGCTCCTCCAGGGGCTCGTTGCCGCCCTGGGTAACCCAGGCCACCTCGGGCGCGAAGCCGGCGACGTGCTCAGCCTCCCGAGCCAGGAAGCTCTCCGGTATCAACAGCGGGAAGTAGGCGTTGACGTGGCCGGTAGCCTTGAATCGGGCGTCCAGCAGACGCTGCATGTTCTCCCAGAGAGCGTACCCGTAAGGGCGAATGACCATGCAGCCGCGCACCGGGGCGTAGTCGGCCAACTCGGCCTTCAGGATCACCTCGGTGTACCAGCGTGAGTAGTCGTCGCTCTTGTCGGTGAGCTCCTCGACAAAGGAATCCTGCTCGGACATCTTCACCCCTCATCCATGCTTGCGATTGGTAATGCGGCCGAGGCCAGACAACGCCCAAAGGGCGAAAAGGAGGCCTCGAGAGGGCCTCCTTGGGTTCACGGGTGCAGTATTCACGCCTCGCGTACCGCGGAAAGCGTCCTGCCGTTCCAGGGTGGCTACCGGCGGCAGGCACCGCTCGAATTCGAAGGCGGCCGCCGCCCCCGCGACGCGATCGACGGCCTCCGAAGCGCACCCCAAGCCGGCGAGTTGGTCGCGAGCTATCCCGCGATCAATCACCAAGTATAGCACACGGCCGGCCAGGTGGTGGGAGACGGCCGCGTCCCCCCTTCGTCGGTCTGCCCGACCCACAGGTCGGCGGTGGGGACCTTCTGCACGTAAGTGGCTGGGAGTACCGTAGGGCAGGGCGCTCTGCCCTGCCGCCAGGCCCAACATCGCTCGCCGGGCGGAGGGGCACAGGGCCCCTCCCTACGCAGTCGAGGTCATCGTCCGGGCGGAGGGGCACAGGGCCCCTCCCTACGGAGAGCGGCTAGTCCTGCAGGCCGCTGATCAGCGCCGCGTACTTGTCCTGAAGCACTCGAGCCTGGTCGGCGGAGGTGGACTCGGCGATGACGTGGAAGATCGGCCGGTCGGGATCGGGCAGGATGAGGACCCACTCCTTCTCCCCCAGGTCTATCCTCACGCCGTCGATCTGCCTGGACTGGCCGTCCCTGTACTGCTCGTGCAGGATGCGCATGATCCTGCCCTTGCGTTCCCATGGGCAGGACACCTTGGTGGAGGACATGTAGTAGGGCGGCAGGGCGTTCACCACGTCGTCCAGGGTAGCGCCCGCGCTGGCCAGGAGCCCCATCATCTGGGCTACGGCGAACATGCCGTCGAATCCCGGGTGGAAGGCGGGGAAGATGAAGCCCCCGTTGCCGTCGCCGAGCATGGCCACCTTCTCCCGGGCGGCCACCTCCATCATGGAGTGGGGGTTCACCCTGGTGCGGACGACGCGCCCTCCATTTCTGGCCGCTACCTCGTCGATCACCTTGGAGGCTGAGACCGGGACCGCCACCACGGCTCCCGGCTTCGCCCGGAACACCAGGTCGGCCATGACCGCCAACGCAGTCATGCCGGGAAGGATCTGCCCTCGGCCGGTTACCAGCCAGACCCCCTCACCTCCTGGGTCGATGCGCACGCCCATGGCGGCTCGCAGCGCCGACGAGATGGATGCACACTGGGCGAGAGCCACCTCGTGCTCTTCGGGCGAGGCCATGGGGCGCGCATCCTCCACCGAGGCGTTCAGGGCCACGACCCTGGCGCCTCCCCGCCGCAGGATCGGCGAGAGGATGGTGGAGGAGATGGAGTTGCTGTAATCGACCACGAGGCCGAAGCCATCGGGAGGGGCCGGCAGGGCAGCCTTGTCCAGGGCCGCGATGAAACCTTCGGAGTAGCTCTCCGGCACCCTGGGCTGGTAGTAGATCAGCCCCACCTCGTCCAGGTAGACGCGGCGGAAGTCCTCCCTGAAGAAGGTGTTCTCGATCTTCCTCTCGGTGGACTTGCTGATATCCATGCCGTTCTGGTCGAGGAACTTGATGTCCACGACCCGACTGTCGAAAGGGGAGAGCCGCACGTCGATGCCCGCCTGGGCCTCGGAGGTGCGGGTGACGTAACGGGCCACCGGTATGGGGACCGAGGCCAGGTCGGCCACATTGACGCCGGCCGAGGGTAGCCCGGAGATGATGGCCCGCTTGATCATCCTGGGGGTGCGGTTGGGATCCCGGTTGACGGTGACCACGGAGCCCTTGGGAAGGGTCGCGCCGAAGGCGGCGCCCAGCTTGGCGGCGAACTCGGGAGTCAGGTCTATGTTGGCGAGGCCGGTTATCCCGTACCGACCGAACAGAACCCTCCGGCCCTGGGCGCCCCAGATGATGCTGGTCGCCACCGTGGCGCCCGTCTCGATCTCCTTGTTGGGCCAGATCTTCACGTTGGGCTGGATGATGGCGCTGTCCCGAACCACGGTGTTGTCGCCGATCACGGCCCCTTCGAAGATCACCGCCTTGCTCTCGATGTGGCACTGCTTCCCGACGATGGCGCCGTGCAGCTCCACCCGCTCGCCCAGGTAGCTGTTGTTCCATATGACGCTGCGCACCACGTGGCAGCGGCTGTCCACGACGGCGTACTCGCCGATCACGCTGGGGCCATGGACCACCGCCCCGCTCTTGATCTTGGCCTCGCGGCCGACGCACACGGGGCCGTACAGCTGGGCGTCCGGTGAGACCTCGGCCCCCTCCTCTATCCAGACGCTCCCGCCCACGTGCTTGCCGGGCAAGGGGATAGCTACCTTCCCCGCCAGGAGATCCGCGTTGGCTCGAAGGTACTCCTGGAGGTTCCCCACGTCGCACCAGTAGCCCGGGGCGATGAAGCCGTAGAGGGGGTCCCCCTTCTTCAGCATCATGGGGAACAGCTCCTGGCTGAAGTCGAACGCCCTGTTGGGCTCGAAGTTGTCCAGGATCTCCGGCTCCAGCACGTAGATGCCGGTGTTCACCGTGTCGCTGAAGACCTCGCCCCAACTGGGCTTCTCCAGGAACTGGACGATCTCGCCGTCTTCTCGCGTGATGATGACGCCGTACTCCAGGGGATTGGGCACCCGGAAAAGGGTCAGAGTCGCCAGGGCCTTCCTATCCTTGTGGAAGTTGACTATCTGGGTGAGATCGAAGTCCGTGAGCGCGTCGGCGCTGATGACGACGAAGGTGTCGGTCAAGTACTTCTGGGCCAGCTTGACGCTGCCCGCGGTGCCAAGGGGGGTCTCTTCGACGGAGTAGACGATCTTCATCCCCAGCTGGCTGCCGTCGCCGAAGTAGTCCTGGATCATGGAGGCCAGGTATTGAACGGTGACCACCACCTCGGTGATGCCGTGCCGTTTGAGGAGATCAAGGTTGTGCTGCATCACCGGCTTCGTGGCTATCGGCACCATCGGCTTGGGTCGACCCAGAGTCAGGGGCCGGAGTCTCGAGCCCTCACCCCCGGCCATCACTACTGCCTTCATCGTCGTCTCCTCTTGGATATGCCGGCGCACTCCATGCGTTCATTCTACTCAAAGGGTGCGCCAGGCAGCAAGAAGAACCGACGAGGTGAGGAGGAGAGGGGGAGACGGGGAGAGGTTATCCCCCTCTCCCTCTGGGAGAGGGTCGGGGTGAGGGCTTTGTCGCGAGCATCGAAGCAGCCCTCACCCGCCCTTCGGGCGGCCTCTCCCAGAGGGAGAGGCGACAG
>JAJZRD010000030.1 GCA_021845945.1 Chloroflexota bacterium | reverse complement strand
GGCCCCTCGCCGAGGCTTTCAAGGAGGTCGACCGACAGATCGACGCTATCGTTGATCATGCGAAACTTGCCTCAGCCGCCTGAAACTTGACACGTTTGTTCAGATTCGACCGTATGAGGACATCTAGGCCAGCAGCCAGGGTGAGCGATACCAACCGTTAGGCTTGTCCGGCTGCTACTGGGCGAAGACGAGCTTGCTTACAGGCACTTCAGCATGGGCGCTCTCGCCGGGCTGGCGGGTCTTGATGTACATGTCGAAGTCGTACTGCCCGGCTGGGTCGAACTTCACGTCATCCCAGTGCCCCGTGTCCATTTTCCGGGCGAACTCGACCGTCCAGACGCCATCCATCCACGCGCCCTTGGCCTGGATGTCGTTCCAACTCGGGCCAGAGGGGGCGCTCAGGATGCGGCCAGGGATGCGGGTGAACATCGGCACCTTGTTGCCGGCTTTGTCGGTGAGGGTGCCGTCGGCATCGGCCTTCACGATCTTCTTGGCGAGGCCCGAGTCGATCTCAGACTGTAGCAGGAAGCGGGGGTCACCGACCGAGACGCCACCGGTGCCGGAGTATGGCTTCCAGTAGAGGGGCACCTCGACGCCTCCCAGCTTCTGAACGTTGTCCGCATAGCCGCGGTTGCCGCCCGAGCTCTCGTCTCTGGTGAAGCCGCCGGCCGGGTCGGCGTTCTCGTCGTCGC
The DNA here is from genome assembly GCA_021845945.1 of Chloroflexota bacterium. The sequence continues at coordinate 26,307 of JAJZRD010000030.1, read as the reverse complement.
TCAGGCGGAAGTCACGGGCCCAGCCCATAGGGTTGGCGCGAGCCGAGCTGAATTGCCAGTAATCGAGGGTGGTGCCCTTCGGGGCCACCATCTTCTCTCCGTGGCAGGTCTGAGCGCAGCCGACCGAATCGTAGTTGGGCAGGTTTATGTTGAAGAAGAACCCCATCTCGTCTTCGTCACCGAAGTCGTCCTCGATTCGCCCCCACGCCTTCTTGGAGGCGTCGTAGGCCCAGTTGCTTCTCTCCACCTGGTAGTTGGAGTCCAGGTACTGGGCGAGGAAGTAAACCATGTCCCCCGAGTAGACGGACTTGATGGTGATGTTGAACTTGGGGATGCCGAAGGTAGTTACCGGGATCTCGAGGGCGGATGCTTTGGCCCAGGCCGAGTCGTTGCCGTTGCCGTCGAGGACGGGTGCCGCATCAACCCGGACCGAGGTGAGGATCGGGTTGCCGGTTGGGGCTGGAACGCCAGCGGGTGCCTCGCTCGGGGCCGCGGGTATCGGCCACACGTAGCCGCCGGCCTTGAAGGTTTCGCCTGTCGCGTTCAGGGCGGGAATGGTCGAATGGCAGGTGGTACAGGGCTGCCCGGTCTTTGCCGCATAGTCCGTCGTCGCCCCCGCGGGGACGGCTAGGGCAATGACCGCTACCATAGCGGCAGCCAGTGACACGGCTAGAAGTGCTCTCAACTGGACCTCCTCGTCAGTTTGCTTCCATCGTAGCTGTCCCAACTGTGGACGCATGAGCAGGGTGCGAAGGGGCGCGACTAGATCCTGGTGGTAGGCCCTCCTTTCATGGCAGTCTCCCGTTGAAGATGGCGGGAAGCGCCATCAAGCCGCCATCCTGGGAGGGAGGTCCCGAGGGTAGCCTGATGGCACCCGCAAGCCTCGAAAGAAGATGAAGGGCGCAGGCGGTCTATCAGCTCATATCAGACATCACATCTGAAAGCATGGCAACGAGGAAAACACGCCTTGTCGGATAGGTGTTTCCACCTACTTTCGACAGGTGGTTACATCGCTGGAAAGTTGGCCGGGGCTGCTAGAATACAAAGTACGATGGAGACGATACGGATCGTTCTTGCAGAAGACCATTCGCTGGTGCGGGAGGGGACGCGCCGCATCCTCGAACAGCATGCCGATCTCACCGTCCTGGGCGAGGCCGGCGATGGGCAGGAGGCGCTGGAACTCGTGCAGCGCCTCTGGCCAGACGTGCTGATCCTGGACATCCGCATGCCCAAGCTCAGCGGCGTCGAAGTCGTCCGGTTGATTAGAGATGCGGGCCTCGACACCAGGGTGTTGGTGTTGACCGCCTACGACGACGACGACTACATCCTCGCCTTGATGGAGGCCGGGGCCTCCGGCTACATGTTGAAGACCGCCCGGGCTAGCGAGCTGGTGGACGCCGTGCGGCGGATTCACGAGGGGGAGCCGGTCCTCCATCCCTCCATCGCGCTCAAGGTAGCTCGCCTTTGGAACCGTCGCCAGGTTTCAGTGCACCAGGAGGCTCCGGGGCAGCTCAGCCCGCGGGAGCGGGAGGTGCTCGATCTTGCGGCAAAGGGATTCCGGAACAGGGCAATTGCCGATAGTCTGGGCATCAGCATGCGTACTGTCGAGGGCCACTTCAACAGCATCCTGGCGAAGCTGGGTGTTTCCTCGCGCCTGGAGGCCGTCCTATATGCCGTCTCCCACGGCTGGATCGCGCTGGAAGAGAGCAAGGATCAGAGTTGAACGGAAAATCCTGGATCTACCCCTTCCGCCCCAGGATCCGGGACAGGCACTTCTGGGCTGTCCAGGGTCTCGTCGCGGTGGTTGCCGGTTTCCACCTCCTTGCCGAGAGCCTGCGGCTTTGGGAGAGCTGGCAGATCCCGGATTATAGCCTCACGTTTGTTCCGATCACCCTTCTCTACATCCCGATGGTATATGCTGCCCTCAACTTCGGCTTTGCTGGTTCGACGGCGACCGCCCTGCTGTGCATTGCTCTCACCGTGCCCCTGCCGCTGCTGTACCACAAAGGGCTCGACGCGGCGACCGAGCTTTTCCAGCTCGGCATAGTCGCGGGAATCGCCTCCTTCGTCGGGCACCGGGTGGACCGTGAACAGGCTGCCAGGCAGCAGGCCGAAGCAGCCGGCGCCGCATTCAGGGCCTCCGAGATGAAGTATCGAGGTCTGTTTGAGTCCAGCCCGATCCCGATCCTGGTGACAGATCCGGCCGGTACGATCTTCGAGGCAAACCCGGCTGCAGGCGGCCTCTTTGGGAAGGATCCAGCCGACCTACGCAACGCGACCATCGCGGATCTCGTTAGGCCGGCTGGGAGCAGGAAACTCATCGACCTATCTCACGACGCCAGGCAGCAGGAAGACTACCTCACTATCACCAGGGCCAACGGTTCACAGGTATATCTCGAGCCGACGCTCACTCGGATCAGCGACAGCCAGGGCAACCCCGTGATCGAGATCCAGCTCAGAGACGTCACCGAGGAACGGCAGCAGCGGGCTGGATTGAGGGCTTTCGCCGCGACCATCCTCCGAGCGCAGGAGGAGGAACGTCGTCGGATCGCTCAGGAGCTTCACGACGAGAGCGTCCAGCAGTTGATCCTGTTGTGCCGCCAACTGGACCTGGTTGAGGGCGTTGGTGCGCCACTGTCACCCCTCGGCCTCGGCGAGTTGCGGGCGGCTCGAAGGACCGCTGAGACGGTCGCCGAGGGGCTGCGGGACTTCGCCCGGACCCTCCGCCCCCTGACCCTAGACGACCTGGGGCTGGTGACCAGTGTTCGCAGGTTGGTGGAGGACTGCGCCGAGCGGGCCAAGGTCGACGGAGAGGTGACCATAGTGGGGGAGGAGCGCCGCTTGGCGCCGGACTTGGAACTGTGCCTGTTCCGTATAGCCCAGGAGGCGCTGCGAAACGTGGAGCGTCATGCGAGGGCTTCTCACGTGAGCGTGAGGATGGTTTTCTCTGAATGCAGAGTCGGGCTGGAGGTGGTGGACAACGGCATCGGTTTCAGCCCGCCCACCGCCTCCGACTTCGCCGCCGGCGGTCACCTCGGGCTACTCGGAATGAGGGAGCGTGCCAAGTCGCTGGGCGGCACCCTGGAGATCACCTCCAACCGGCAGGATGGCACGAGGGTCGCCCTACTAATTCCCGAGACAGGCGCCGGTTGCCATGAGACCGGTCCCGAGGATTAGCTGCTGGACGGAGTCGAGAAATGCAAACCAATAATCATGGCCGTAACGGCACTTTCCATACCCTGTCGGTCCTCACTCTTGGCTGGGCATTCCTGCGGCTGGGCGCGACCGCCTTCGGCGGCCTCGGGGCGGCCCTCGCCCTGATCGAGCGCGAACTGGTGGATCGTCGGGGCGTGCTCACCCGGGACGACTTGACCGAGGCCCTTACCTACACCAAGCTGCTGCCGGGATCCACCGTCCTCCAGGTCGTGGCCTATCTCGGCTTCAAGCTGGGCGGTTGGGGAGGCTCGGCGCTTGCGACCGCAGCCCTCATCTTTCCCTCCTTCCTCGCCATGCTGCTGCTGGCCGCCCTCTACGTGGCGGCGACCGCCCTGCCTGGCATGGGTCCGGCGGTGGGCGGGCTCACGGCGGCAGTGGTCGGCGTGCTGCTCGCGACCACCTACCGCCTCGGCAGGTCCAACGTGAAGGAGCCCCTCACCCTGGGGATCGCGCTGGTCGCCTTCGCTGCGGGGACCCTCCTGGACCTGAACGCCGCCTTGATCGTTGTGGCGGCCGGGCTGATTGGCGTGCCCCTGCTATCCAAGCCAGTGGCCAACAAAGAGCGGACCAGGGGAGGCGCGCGGTGATCCTCGAACTCTTCTGGCGCTTCCTGCTGGTCAGTTTGCTTGCCTTCGGCGGAGGCCAGGCGGCCTTCCCACTGGTGGAGCGGATCGCCGTGGCGGAGACCGGCTGGGTGAGCCCCTCCGACTTCGCCGCGGCGGTCGCCTTCGGCTACGTCACCCCCGGGCCGGTGCTCATCCTGGCGACCTTCGTCGGCTACCGGGCGGCCGGCCTCGTCGGGGCGCTGTCCGCTACCCTGGGGGTGTTTCTGATGCCGTGGGCCCTGGCCGCCCTGGCCGCCCACCTGCTCCGCCGCTTCCTTCAACACCCCTGGCTGCGAGGCTTCGGGCGAGGGGCGGGGCCGGCGGTGGTGGGCCTGCTCGGGGTCACGGCCCTCAGCCTCGCCCGGCAGACCTTCACCGGCTGGCCCTACGCCCTCATCGCGGCCCTCGCCCTGCTCCTGGCTCTGCGCACGAAGATCCACCCCTTCCTGATCCTGGTGGGTGGGGCCGTACTGGGGGTGCTATTTGGCTTCCTGTCGCTGGGCAGCGTGGCGTGAGGGCAGGAACTGGAAGATCCTCCTGGCCTTTGCTCTCTTCCTCGGGCTCGCCATCGCCCTGTCGCTGGCAGCGGCTACCTTCCCGGTCCTGCCATTCGACGTGAAGATCGGTCAGGAGCTGGGGAAGGAGAGGAATCCCATCTTCGCCTCCCTGATGCAGGGCGTAAGCGAGATCGGCCGCCCCGAGGTGGCTACGCCTCTGATCGTCGGCACGGCGGCGACCCTCGCCTTGTTGCGTCGATGGCTGGAGGCGTTCTTCGTGCTGGCGACCGCCACGGGCGTAGCGTTGGCTATCCTGCTGAAGGTGGTCGTGGCTCGGCCTCGTCCCATGCCCGATGCGGGGAACGACCTCCTGGAGCTCTTCAACCAATACGGCTTTCCCAGCGGCCACGTCGTCTTCTTCGTCGTATTCTTCGGTTTCGTGGCCTATCTGGCGTACAGCCAGCTGGCGGGCCCCCTGCGGTGGGCCGTGGTGGCCCTCTGCGGCGCCCTGATCCTGTTAATCGGCCCGTCGCGGGTGTTTCTCGGCGCCCACTGGGCGAGCGACGTCGCCGGCGGCTATCTCATCGGTGGATTGTGGCTCTTTCTGTTGATCCTGGCATACCGCTGGTCGGTGCGCCGCTTCCGCCGGGCTACGTGAGGTAATGAACCTCGATGGCACTCTCTCAAACGCTCCCGACCCAGACCTCGGGATCAACAGGTAGAGCCCGTCGCGCCCTCAGCACCGTGAAGGTGGCCTGGCTCGTAGCCCTCATCACTATGCTCGGTCTGGGGTTGAGGGTCTACGGCCTAGCCCAGGGGCTTCCCTACGAGTATGTCCCGGACGAGAGCACCCTGGTGGGCGGGGCCGTGCGGATGTGGGCTGGCCAGAGCCTGCGGCCGGATACCTTCATCTACCCGGCTTTCCTGATGTACCTGTTCGGGGCTGAGTACCTGGGGCTGCTGGTCGTTGGCCGACTCACCGGGGCCTTCCCGTCGGTTGTCCATTTCCGGGAGTTCGCCTTCGCCGACCCGACCCTTTTCTACCTGCTACCCCGCCTCACCGTGGCCCTCCTGGGGACGGCCACCATCTCCCTCGTCTACCTGCTGGGCAGGCGGCTTTACGACGAGCGTGCAGGGGTGCTGTCCGCCGGACTGGTGGCCGTGAGCTTCATGCACGTTCAGATGTCCCACCAGGCCCGCCACTGGGTTCCCCTCACCTTCCTGGCGCTTCTCGTCCTTTGGACCTCCCTGGACCTGGCAAAGCACGGCAGGAGGCGGGATTACCTGCTCTCGGGACTCCTGGTGGGGCTCGCCGCCGCCACCTCCTTCAACGGCTTCCTGCTGCTCGTCCTTCCCGCGGCCGGCCACTGGGTCCGCCTTCGCCAGGGCGGGCGGAGTCTCCTGGATATCGGCGCCCATATGCCCCTGCTGTCGACCGTCCTGCTGGCCCCCGCCCTCTTCTTCGCCCTGAACCCTTACGTGCTGCTGGAGGCGGACCGGTTCGTCGCCTTCCACTCCAGCGGCGAATCCTCCATCGGCGGGCAGATCCGGGGCCACTACGAGGGCTTCTTCCAGCAGTTCCTACAGAGGCAGGGGTTCGCCTTCTTCGCCGAAGCCGTCCTGGCCTACGATCCCGCCATCGCCCTCCTGGGTATCGTCGGAGCTTTTCTGGCCGTGCGGCGCTTCCCCTCGACTGCCCTCCTGGTGCTGATCTACCCGCTCTTCCACTACCTGATGTTCTCCACCACCTCTCCCAGCCTGGAGCAGCGATACATGCTGCCGGTGGTGGTGCTGGGCTCCCTTCCCGCCGGGCTGGCGGCGAGCCTTGCCGGTTGGTTCCAGGACAGGTTGAAGCCCGTGAGATGGGGAAGCCGGCTCGGCGCTCTCCTGGCCGCGCTCCTGATCGCTGTTGTCGCGCTGGCCTCCCTGCGCTACGACTGGCTCCTGGCTCAACCGGACACGAGGACCCTGACGAAGGAGTGGATCGAGAGCCGCATCCCGCCGGGGTCCGAGGTGGCGGTGGAGTCCTACCCTCCCCCGCTCGACCCCGATCCAGAGGGATTGCGGGCCCGGCAGCAAGCGGAGCCGAAAAGCCTGGGAGCCCGCGACCGGTGGATCCTGGAGAAGGGGCTGCCCGAGGGGGCGGTGGCCTACCGCTTGACGCGGCTCAACCTGGCGGACACATCCCCCGCCGTCGATCTCCTCTCGCCCTACCTGGCGACCCACCGGATCCGCTATTTCGTGGTCAGCGACTTCCGCTGGAAGTCCGACCACCGGGGGCACCAGGCCCTGAGAGCGTACCTGGCCCAGCGCGGGCGGTTGCTCGCAACCTTCTCCCCCGGCCAGGCAGCGGGATACGTGCCTTCGGATCTGCTGAACAACCTGGAAGACCCGTGGCTTGAGCTGTGGCGGCTGGAGCGCCCGGGCCCGAGGATCGAGGTCTACGAGGTCGGCGAGTGAAGAGCGGTATTCTCACCGTCTGGCAGCGAGACCCCCGACGTCAGCACTGTGAAGGTAGGAGTGGTTGGTATACTCACCTTGCCCGATGCCGCCAACTGTCGGCTCGAGCGTAGGTGGGGCTCGCCGATACTGCCGCAACTTCGTTTGGAGGTGAACTGTGAAAGGGCGTGCTCTTCTCAGCGCCGTTCTCTTCCTGCTGTTGTTCGCCCTGGCACTGGTCATGCGAGGTGGGCCTATCTCCGGCGACGAGGCCCTTGAGAGGGCACTCGCCGGCCATGGAGGAGCCACCCTGAGCCTGGTGAGCCGGTTGGTGGGGCTACCCGTCTGACGGCCCTGGTTCTGGCCGTAGGGGCGCTGCTCTGGTTGCGAGGAGCGCGGCGGGCGAGTCTCATCCTCGTGCTGGCCGATCTTTCCGCCGAGGTCGCGGCCTTCGCCCTGAAGGCGCTGGTAGGTCGGTCGCGGCCCGGCCAGGGGCCGACGGACGACCTCGTGGCGACTGCCTCCTTCCCCAGCGGCCACGTCGTGCGGGTCACCGTGACCCTTGGCGTGCTCCTGGCTCTCATCGCATGGGACCACCCCAGGTGGCGCATGCCAGCTGTCCTGGTGTCAGTCGCCTTTCTATTGGTGGTGGGGGCCGCCAGGGTGGCCTCCGGAGAACACTGGCCCAGCGACGTGGTGGGTGGATACCTGCTGGGCGGCGCCTGGACTGACCTTGCCCTGCTTGTCGGAGAGTGGGGGAGGAGCAGGCAGGAGCGGCTCTCGAAGGACGCCGTGTCGTGATGACGCGGTCCGGTAGGCTGCTCTCCTATCCATCCTCAGCCGGCGGCCGGAAGCCCGGGTAGGGCAAAGGGTTGAAAGCTCTACTGTTGGCCGCGATCATGGCTGCCCTCTTAGGCGCTGGTGCTTCTCTCGTGATCCTTGCCACCCTGCCTGATGTGGGCGATGCCGAGGCTCGGGTCGCCGAGGTGCTGCGAGCCCACGACGGGATCGATACCGGACTGCCACTGCCGGGGAAGGTCGCGCGATCGGTCGTCGCCATCGAGGACCGACGCTTCTATGTTCATCATGGCATCGATCTGGTGAGCCTGCTTCGGGTTGCCTGGTCCACCCTGACCACGGGTTCCCCTCAGGGTGGTGCCACGATCTCGCAGCAGTTGGCCAAGGTCCTGTACGTGGAGGACGATCACACCCTCAGGGCCAAGCTGCGGATGATGGGGCTGGCGGTCAAGCTGGAGCTGCGCTACTCGAAGGCCGAGATCCTGGAGATGTACCTCAACGGCATCTACTACGGCGATGGGCACTGGGGCGTCGCCCAAGCCAGTCGGGGGTACTTCGGCAAGGCGCCGGAGGCGTTGGATTGGGCGGAGGCGAGTCTCCTCGCCGGGTTGCTCCAGGCGCCCTCCGCCTACGACCCGACGAAGCATTTCGATCTGGCCAGGCAGCGCCAGCAGCATGTCCTCGCGGCCCTGGTCCGGGGCGGCGTCCTGACCCAGGCCGAGGCCGACGCCTCCTACGCAGAACTTGCCAGCCTGAGACGCTGAAGATGTGCTTCACCCTTGACCGACATTGCGAGCCTGGGGGCAACCAACTCAAGACAGCGGATCTTATTCCCTCCATCGGCAAACTCGGATGCACAAGGTAGAGGCGCAACTCAAAGAGGAAGATAGAGGGTGAAGCAGGCGCCGCGGCCCGGGATACCGTGGCTTTGGGCGGTGAGCCGGCCGCCGTGGGCCTCGACGATGGAGTGGGCGATGGAGAGTCCCAGCCCTGCGCCCCCCTCGGAAGGGGTGCGGGACGGGTCGGCGCGGTAGAACCGCTCGAAGACGTGGGGCAGGTGTTCGGCAGGGATGTCCTCGCCGGTGTCCTGGACCGTCAGCCACAGGTGCTCTCTTGGGCCCCTGGGATACCTCGCACGCCCGGCCCGCAGGGTGATCGTGCCACCGGTCGGGGTGTGGCGCACCCCGTTTTCCAGTAGGTTGAGCAGCGCCTGGCCCATCCGCTCCGGGTCCAGGCTCACCGGCGGCAGGTCCAGCGGCACCTCGTTGGCCAGGATCACGCCTTTGGCCGCGGCTACTGGCTCGATGCGGACCGGGGCGTCCCGAGCCAGATCGGCCACTGGGGTGGGGCAGCGCTTCAGTTGGGGTGCGCCCGCGTCCAGAGAGGCTACCTGCCTCAGGTCGTCCACCAGGCGGAGTAACCGGTTGACCTCGCCGTGCATGGCCTCGAAGGCCATCTCCGCCGAGCGCCGGTCGGCGATCTCGCCGGAGTGGAGCCCCTCCAGGTAGCCCCGGATCACCGTCAGGGGGGTCCGCAGATCGTGGGAGACGTTCGTCACCAACTCCCGCCTCAGCCGCTCCACGCCGACCATCCCCTCGGCCATCTGGTTGAAGGCCCTGCCCAGGGCAGCCACCTCGTCCTGCCCCCTGGCCGGAACCTGCACGGCATAGTCCCCTCGTGAGATGCGCGAAGCCGCCCTGCTCATCTCTGAGAGGGACCGGCTGATGGAGCGGACCAGCAGCACCCCCAGTCCCGCGGCGAGCAGGGCCACGGCCAGCCCGGCGGCGATCAAGGCGCGGGTGACGCCCGCCAGGAACTCGGCGTCGGCCCCCGCTCGGCGGCGGCGCTGCGCTGGACGGAGAGGGTGCCCATGACCCTCCCTCCGATGCCCGCCACCGGGATGGGCGTGCCCAGATCCGGGACCTCGGCGGCTGCTCGCCCGATCAGGTCGCGTCGGGTGGCCGCCACGATGCGGCCCTGCACATCGGGCAGGGTGACCTGCCCCCCGATCAGGATGCTCGCCTGCTCGATGCTCGGCTGCACACCATCCCAGCTTCCGTGTTCGGTGTGATACCCCGCCAGCATCACCGGCAACATCTCGTTGTGGGCGGCGGCCTGGTCGTTCAGATAGCGGGAGAAGGTCTGCGAGGTCGCCGAATAGATGATCCCGGCGAGGAGGGCCACCGTGAGCGCGATGAGGGCCAGGTAGCTGAGAAGAAGGCGACGGGCCATCACCTGTCCTGCTCGTAGGCGTGGGCTACGCCTCGAATGGTGCGGATCAGGTCGGCGCCCTCCGGCCCGAGCTTCCGGCGCAGGTTGCTCATGTGGGCGGTGACCGTGTCCTCGCCGGCCTCGTCGTCGTAACCCCACACCTTCTCCAGCAGGTGGCTCCGGCTGAAGGCCCAGCCGGGGTTGCCCATCAGCAGGTGGAGCAGGTCGAACTCGGTGGGCGTCAGTTCCACGGGGTGGCCGTCCAGGGTCACCTGACGGCGGGCCGAGTCCAGGAGCAGGCGAGGGCCACCCAGCAGGGTTGGCCGGGGTGGCTCGTTGAACTGGTAGGCCCGGCGCAGCAGCGCCTTCACCCGGGCAACCAGCTCGGTGGGGCTGAAGGGTTTGGCCAGGTAGTCGTCGGCCCCGATGCCCAGACCGATGGCCTTGGCGGTGTCCTCGGCCCGGGCCGTGAGCATCAGCACGGGCACCGTTCGGTTCGCCGCGGACCGGATTATGCGGCTAGATAATTGAAGCTTTGATGCTGCCCTGGATTGCCAACATTGCAGAATGGAGGACATTGCAGGTGAGATCTCCACAGCGGGACGTGGACTTCCTCTTGCTGGCCGCGGGTCTGGCGGCGATTTCGACGCTCGTCGCCTGCGCTCCCCAGCCAGCGACGCCTACCGCAGCCCCACAGTCGCCCATTGGGGTGACCGCACCACCGAATGCGGCTACCACTCCGGCGACGGCAGTCGCTGCAGCTCCAGCAGCGACCACTTCGGCCGCAGCCGCCCCGTCTCCAACACCCTTGGTCCTAAACAATGCCCAGTTAACCGCCATCCAGCCAGCCCTGGGGACTGTTATGATCGAATACAGCCGTAGGATGGCGGCAGCCTACTTCGCGGAGCAGGCGGGAAACTGGGACATGGCCAAGTATCAGGTGCTGGAGATGCGGGAGATCCAGAAGGTCGGGGAAACAACCCGGCCGGCTCGCGCCGCGGCCTTGAAGGGCTTCGAGACCAGCTTCCTGGACCCCCTGTCCACGGCCATCGACAACAAGGACACCGGCGCCTTCACCACCGCATACAACAACGCCATCAACGGTTGCAACAGCTGCCACGCCAGCCAGACCAGCAGCGAGTTCCCCGGTAGCTACGGTTTCATCAAGGTCCAGGTGCCAACCGACAACACTTTTGAGAGCCTGCTGCAATGGAAGTGAGACGAGTGGAGTACCTGGCCCACTAGATCGAGGCAAGGGGCAGAGCCCCATCCGACGAGACCGGCGGGGATTGGGACAGTCCGGCTGCTGTGGATGCCGGCTGATGGACACCCGTGCCGCCGGGCGCTCGCTGCGTCTCACCTTCGAAGGCGGCGGAGCAGTTCGAAGTAGGCCAAGTCGGCGGCGGCCACGGCACCGGCCACCGCCAGGGTCTGCCAGGGCAGAGAGAGACCGACGACCAGGTTAGCCACGATGCCCGCCACCGGCACCGCTACTGGATACAGTCGCCGTTCCGCAGGCAGGCGGAGGGCCGATAGGTTCATCACCCAGTAGTAGACCAGAAGTGCCAGGCTGCTGGCTACCAGCAGAGATCCGCCGGTCGTCCCCGCTGCCCGCCCCATGGACACGTAAACGCCGACCCCCAGCATGGCACCCAGGGTGATCGCAAGCGCCTGGCCGACTCCCAGCTGTGGCGCCAGGCGCGACTCTTCGTCGTTCCTGACGGGGTTGCGGTTATCCACGGCGGCCCATGACCTTACAGCCCGGACATCGCCCAGACAGCTATCATACGTCCCCTCCAACTCCCTGCTCCACGCTGCCCCCTTCCTCCGCCTCGGGCAGCGATGCCGGACCTTCTCCCTCCAGAACCTCCGCCACCAGTTCGCGGATCCTGGCCCGAGCCTCCTCCAGCGCCTGTTCGCCCAGGGGTGTCGCCCGGTAGTACTTGCGGATCTTCCCGCCCACCAGCCGGTCCTCGCGGATGAGATGGCCCGACTTCTCCAGATCGTGCAGCATGGGGTAGAGGGTGCCTGGCGAGAGGTTGTAGCCGTGGCGTCGCAGTTCCTCTATCAGTTGGAGTCCATAGACGGGCTCTCGGGCAGCGTGATGCAAGAGGTGTACCTTGATGAAGCCGAGGAAGAAATCACGGATCATCGGCTTGCCCTGTTCCCATGCCGATCTCGGCCCTCCCGTCGAGCCAACCGACGCTGGAGGGTGATGAGCGATAGGGCTACCGTCGGCGCGAGCAGCGTGGCGACTGCGGTGGCCGCCACCGAGAGCGTAGTCTGCCAGGAGCCCTGGGCCACCATCACCAGGCCGAAGGCGAAAATCATCCCGTTTACCCACCGCTTGAAGGCCGCCTGGGACACCCTGCCCACGAGGCGCTGGCCCAGTAACGTGCCAAGGTAGGCCGAGGCCGCCGTCGCCACCAGGACAGGCCAGTCTGCGATCAGCTCCGGCCACTGGGTGTACAGATAGACGGGGATGCGGGTGCTGTCGATGGAGACGGCTATCAGAGCGGCCGTGGCGATGAAGGACTCCTTGGGAACGTCGTAGTTGGCCAGATAGGCGCCGCGTACGGCCCCCTGGTTACCGAGGAAGCCGCCGAGGAGGCCGGAGAGGAGGCCCCCCAACTGGTCGAGGTGGCGGGGGAAGTGCCAGCCGGAGCCTCCCGGGAGCAGCTCGATCCCTCCCAGCAGGATCAGCAGCACCCCCAGTGCCACCTTCAGCCAGTCGCTGTCGACGAGCCCCTGGGACAGGGAGCCGATCAGGGCACCCACGATGCTGAGGATGCCGAACCGCCGGACCAGGCCGAAATCCACGTGGCGCCGGAACAGCGCCAGTCGGAAGGCGTTGCTGAGGAAGTGGACGATGGCCACCAGCATCACGGCCATCTGGGTGCGGTAGACCAGGGCGAAGATGGGCGTCAGGGAGGTACCGATCCCGAAGCCCATCATGGTGGCGGCGGTTGCTGCCAGGAAGCCGGCCAGAGAGAAAGCGGCGAGAGCTAGTGGGTCGATCATAATACGGGTTGTTCCTCCTTTGACGACTGTACCCCTGCGGCCGGGGACACCGTGGGCGGGCTAACCTGCCTTCTCCGACCTTTGCCCCTCTGGGATGCTCCCCACGGAGGCGGCCCTGGCGTATGCTTTGGCATCCGCGACCTCCCCGGGAGCCACGATCCGCTCCAGGAAGGCGTCGAAGAGGGGATTCACCCGGTCGTTCAGCCAGCGGAAGGTGGCCGATTCCTCCTTCAGGGCGTTCTTGTGCAACCGAACGCAACCGTAGCAGGCAGGGGTCCGAACCAGGTAGCGGTCGGGGGCGACGTGGTGCCAACGGGCCATAGCCTGCATTCCCAGCCTGAGGGGTTCCCGTACCAGTCGGAACCAGGGGGCTCGCTGGTAGGCCAGGCGCACCAACCGGAGGGTGCAGGTGTTGCAGACGGCGACCCTCTTGGCCCCGGCCCCCTCTAGGACGACCTCGGACATTCTTGGCGGCCTCCCTCGTCGGCAGTGCCTGTTGGCGGAGGCCAACTGCGGATGCGTCGCCCCCACCCCACAGATAAATATCGATATGCGATAACGGTGTGTGATAATAATGTCTTCGCCTGCCGGTGTCAGCCCCGCCCGCGTGACGCGTGACCGCCCTTGAAAGACAGCGGCCTTCAACCAGCGAGTAGGCCGTGAACCCCGCCCCCGGATCGAAGGTAGTCTGTGCCTTAGCCGGAAGCCTACCACCGGCAATGCTATAATGCATCTGTCGAGCTTGAATGCCATCTATTCAGTTGAGTTATAGCCGTGAACCTCTACCGCTTGAGGATCTTCCTCGCCGTTGCCCATCGCCTTTCTTACTCTCGGGCGGCGGAGGATCTCTTCATCAGCCAGCCCGCCGTCTCGCGCCACGTGGCGTCACTGGAGAAGGAGCTGGGGGTCCAGCTCTTAGGGCAGTCTGGCAACCGGGTCTTTCTCACGGAGACCGGCCGGATGGTGTTCGGCTACGCCCAGAGGCTCTTCGATGTGGAGGAGGAGCTGGTCCGGGCCCTTGCGGAGGTGGCGAATCTGGGGAGGGGGCACTTGCAGATGGGGGCCTCCAGCACCCCCGGCGCCTACCTGCTGCCCCCGGTCGTGGCCGCCTTCCAGGAGCGGTATCCAGGGATAGACATGGGCCTGCTCGTCGCCAACAGCCAGGAGGTCGAGACTCGGGTGCTGACTGGCGAGCTGGACCTGGGCTTCGTGGGCATGGGCTTTCAGCCCGGCCTGCAGTCCCTTCCCTATGCCCGAGACCGGCTGGTGATTGTGGCTCCCCCTTCGCACCCGCTGGCCTCGGAAGGTTCCATCCCTCTCGAACGATTGCTATCCGAGCGTTTTCTCCTGCGCGAGCCGGGCTCCGGCACCAGAAGAGTCCTGGAGGATGAGCTGGGCCGCCGCGAGTTTCAGCTCGGCAGGGTCATGGAGCTTGCCGGCTGCGAGGCGGTCAAGCGAGGGGTTATGGCGGGCGTGGGGATCGCTGCCGTTTCCGGGTACAGCGTGGAGGTGGAGCTGCGCCAGGGGTTGCTGAAGACCCTTCCCGTGGAGGGGTTGCGGCTGGAGAGGGAGATCAGCATCATCTCCCGCAAAGACGTCCGCCCCACGGCGGCAGCTCTCGCCTTCACGGCCCTGGCTCACAGGCTGCTGCCGTCTGCTCCTGGTGCTTGACCTTACCGCTAGGGGAAAGGTGTACTGTTGGCTCAGAAAGGGGGTGAAGAACGTGGCCAGATCACTGACAGTCGGAGAGCTTGCGAGGAGGGCGGGAACCACGGCGAAGGCCGTCCGGTACTACGAAGGCTTGGGGCTGCTCGATCCGGCTCCTCGGGCCGTCAACAGCTACCGCCTCTACGACACCGGGGCGCTGGACCGTCTCCTCTTCATCCGGCGGGCCAAACTTCTCGGCCTCACCCTGAGTGAGATCCAGGAACTCCTCAACGGGGTGCCTGGCGGCTGCCAACAGCTTCAGCGGGAGGTCGAGGAGCTGCTTTCCAGGAAGATCGAGGAGTGCCGGCAGCGCATCGGCGAGCTGGGAGAGCTACAGCGGTCGCTGGAGGAGCGCCTCGTCATCTTGAAGTCGGGGCACAGGGAGAGAGTCGCTGACTCGCCCCTCTCGCCGGATTGCGCTTGTCTGCCAGTGGGTCGAGAAGAAGTTGTTGCGACCTCTTGACATTGCCCCTGGGGCCAGGTTGTAGGCTGCTGCCGTCACCTGAGAAAGGAGGCAGCAGCCATGGCATCCAGGCCAGAGGCCGGCCGCAAGCCGGCGATCCGGGGCGAGAAGGCGAAGGCTGAGGTGGCTACGCCCGCCGCGAGCGCGTGCGGTTGCGGGTGTGGGCCGAAGCCCACCCCGAAGAAGTAGCGCAGGCGCCTTCTCGTGCAGAGGGGGCGGGACATCTCGCCCCCTCTGTGTCGTGTGTGGCGCGAGTCACCGGCAGGCTGACAGGCCCTTCGCCCTTGAAGGGTCTCGTCGCGGGACTCGGGCACCCCCAACATCGCCCGGCAAGGTGCAGCTAGTGAGAGTGAGGGTCCAGGCCGCTGTGGACGTGGTTCTCGATGCGGTGGTGTTCCTCACCCGAGCTGCTCACCGGGTCCACGTGGATGGTGGCGTTGGAGAGATAGCCCAGGTTGTGCAGGAGCTGGTGTCGCGCCTCGGTGGCCACGGTGTGCCCCTCAGCAACGGAGAGCCGCGGGTCCACGGCCAGGTTCACCTCCGCGTGAAGCCGATGTCCGAGCCATCTCACCCGCACCTCCCCGACGTCGCGCACCCCCTGGCTCTGCCCGACCGTCCGTTCGATCTGGTCAACCACCTCGGGGTCCACCCCATCGATGAGTCTGGAGAAGACGACCCTGCCCGACTGCCATACGATCCGCAGGATCAGCAGGGTGATGATGAGGCCAATCAGCGGGTCGGCAAGGGGATAGCCCATCCAAACGCCCACGGCTCCAGCGAGAACGGCCAGGCTGGCGAGACCGTCCACCCGGGCGTGATAACCATCGGCGATCAGGGCGGCGCTGCCGATCTCCTTGCCTACTCGGATTCGAAACAGGGCCACGGCCTCGTTGCCCAGGAAACCGGCTATTGAGGCCAGGATGACTGCCCACAGGTACTGAACGGTCTGGGGGTGAAGGAGACGCTGGACCGACTCGTATCCGGCGACCACGGCGCTGACCAGAATGGTCAGGACGACGGCAACCCCTGCCAGGTCTTCCACGCGGCCGTAGCCGTAGGTGAAGCGCCGGCTGGGCTTGCGCTGGACCAGGGTGAATGCCACCCACAACGGGATGGCCGTCGCGGCGTCGCCGAAGTTGTGGATGGTGTCTGCCAGGAGGGCCACGCTCCCTGAGAAGTACACGACGAAGAGCTGGAGGAGGGCGGTGACGGCCAACCCCGCCAGCGACCACTTGGTGGCCCAGATCCCGCGCTGGCTGGTGAGGATCGTTGGATCGACGGGACCATGGGTATGGCCATGGGCCGCCCCCGGGTGATCGTGGTCGTGGGTGTGCGTGTCCTCGTGATGGTGATCGTGGCCGTGCATCGAATACAAAACCCCCAATTACGAGATGAACCGATCGAGAGCTTCTTTCAGGCTCTCCCACTCCTCGTCGGCAGCCCCCGTCGCCGCGGCCCCCCGCAGGCAGGATTCTACGTGGTCCGATAAGACCACCCGGGATGCCTGCTCCACGGCTGACCGGATAGCGGCAAGCTGGATCAGCACATCGGGGCAGGCTCGGCCCTCCTCCACCATGCCCTTGACCGCCCGGACGTGTCCCTCGATGCGCGACAGTCGGTTGATCACCTCTTTGGTGTGCTGGTGCTCCCCGTGGCTTCTCGCGTCCTTCACGTTCATCTCCAGTTGAAGCGGGCGACAGACTCTCGTTCGCATGCCGATAGCATATCCCCCCAGGGGGGATATGGCAAGTGGCCCCGGATGCTGGCCCCATCCCTTCCCGATGGCGTATCATTACGATTAGGCGGTTACTTCATCGTTGGGTACAGGAGTCGAGAGATGGTCTCACGGCAGCGGGGAGTGGAGGCTGAGGCGGAGCGTTGCCGGGAGCACGGCGCCGACCCGGCGCGGGTGGCCCGTGGGAGGGAACTCCTCCTGGACGACGAGGACTTCTTCCTCCTGGCGGAGACCTTCCGCACCCTGGCCGACGCCACCCGGGCCAAGATCGTCTACAGCCTCCTGCACCAGGAGCTGTGCACCTGCGATCTGGCCGCCCTCACGGGCGTGTCGGAGGCCGCCGCCTCCCAGCACCTGAGGATGCTGCGCCAGCTCCGGGTGGTCAAGACCCGCCGGGAGGGCAAGCTCGTCTACTACTCCCTGGACGACGGCCACGTCCGAACCCTGCTCACCGTGGCCCTATCCCACTTCGAGCACGGCCCCGCCCCGGAACAGTCCGGCGAGTCGCTGGCAGGCGAGGTTACTCCCTGAAGCCCAGCAAACGGAGTGCGTTCAGCGCCACCAGGATGGTGCTGCCCTCGTGAAAGACGATGGCCACGCCGATGCCGGCCAGCCCCGTCACGGCAAGCCCCATCAGCACCACGATCACACCCATCGACACCACCAGGTTCTGCTGGATGACCCGCCGGGTGGCCCGTCCCAATCCGACGGCAAAGGGGAGCCGCGACAAATCGTCCCCCATGAGGGCCACGTCCGCCGTCTCCAGAGCCACGTCGGTCCCCGCCCCACCCATGGCGACCCCTACAGTGGCCTTCGCCAGGGCCGGGGCGTCGTTGACGCCGTCGCCCACCATTGCAACCACGCCGAAGCGGATAACCATCTCGCCGATAGCATTCAGCTTGCCCTCGGGCATCAGGTCGGCGCGATAGTCCGTCATCCCCACCTGGCGGGCGATGTAGGCCGCCACCCGGGCGTTGTCCCCGGTCAGCATCACCGTCTGGCCCACCCCGGCTCGCTGAAGGGCGGCGACGGCACCTTTGGCCTCAGGGCGCACGACGTCCGCCACGGCGATGAGGCCCACGGTGGCCCCGTCCACGCTGACCACCATCGTGGTCTTGCCCTGCTCTTCCAACGCCGCTGCCCGTCGCTGAACGGTCGCCGGCAACTGCATGTCGATCTCCTCGAACAGCTTCAGGTTGCCGACCCGGACGACCTTCCCTTCCACCTCGGCCACGATGCCTCGACCCGTGAGGGCGTTCGCCTCGCCGACGGCCGGCAGAGCCAGCCCCCGCTCCTGGGCCGCCCTAACCACCGCCTGCGCCAACGGGTGGGCCGAGCGGCTCTCGACGGCCGCTGCCAGGGCCAGAACCTCGTTCTCCCTCATGGGGTTCAGTGGCACCACGTCGGTTAGCTCGGGCTTTCCCCTGGTCACCGTGCCCGTCTTGTCGAAGGCGATGGCCTTCAGGCGCCCCAGGTTCTCCAGGTGAGCGCCGCCCTTGACCAGGACGCCGCCCCTGGCTGCCCGCGCCACCCCTGCCAGGATGGCCGAGGGGGTACCGAGGGCGAGGGCGCAGGGCGAGGCCGCCACCAGCAGGGTCATGGCTCGGAGGAAAGAGTCCGCGAAGGGCACGCCGAAGAGGGGTGGCACCGCGATCAGCAGCAGATCTCCCACCAGGACCGCCGGCACGAAGACGCGCACGAAACGCTCGGTGAGCTGCTGGGTGGGGGACTTCTGCGCCTGGGCCTGCTCCACCATCTCCATCACCCGAGCCAGGGTGCTGTCCTTCGCTAGGCGGGTCGCTCTGACGGTGAGGGCCCCCTCGCCGTTCACCGATCCGGCGTAGAGCTGATCCCCCGGGGTCTTGTCCACCGGCACGCTCTCCCCGGTGACCGGCGACTGGTCCACCGCCGAGGCGCCGCTCTCGACCATTCCGTCCACCGACACCCGCACCCCGGGCCGAACGATCACCGTGTCCCCGATCTGGACCTGCCCGACGGGGATCTCGACCTCCCGGTCGCCGCGTCGGACGAGGGCCGTCTTGGGGGCGAGGTCCGACAGGGCTCGAATGGCGCCCCTCGCCCTGTCCAGGGCCCGCTCCTCCAGGGCGTGGCCCAGGCTGAAGAGGAAGAGGAGGAGCGCCCCCTCGGGGAAATCGCCCAGGGCCGCCGCTCCCAGGGCCGCCACCACCATCAGCACGTCGGTGTCGAACTCCCGCTCCCGCAGGGCATGGAGGGCGTGGCGGGAGACGTCGTATCCCCCGAAGACGTAAGCGGCGAGATAGAAGGCCAGGGAAACGGCGAAGGGTAAGGCCAGGAAATGCCCGCCCGCCCAGCCCGCCAACAGCAAGGCCCCCGCGAGAAGGCTGAAAAGCAGCTCCCGGTTGGCCACAAACCAGGTGCGGACCGGTCCGGCCGGGACGTCGTATCCGAGCTGCCTGATCCTCCTCTGGATGGCGCCCCTGCTCGTGTGGCGAGTGTCGTACTCCACGTGGAGGGTCTCCGCGGCGTAGTTGAGGCTGGCCGAGAGGACGCCGTCCACCCTGGAGATGCCGTGCTCCACCACCAGGGCGCAGTCGGAGCAGTCCATCCCCTGCACCGGGATCACCTCGTGGTGATAGCGATTGGCGATGTCGGTGCCCGCCCGCTGGGCGAGACGCCGCACCTCCTCTACCGTGATCTGGGCAGGGTCGTAGTGAAGGCAGAGACGGGGCGGGGCCTGGTCCCGCTCCACGTGGGACCGGCTGATCTCCTTTCGTTCCTTCAGGGCCCCTTCCAGCCGTTCGAGACACAGGTCCCGACCGTCCCTGATCCCGGGTAACAGCAGCGGGACCTCCAGTTCGAGGGTCTTCTCCATCCACTCTCTCCTGGGGCGCGGCATCGGCGCCGCACCGACCATCATCCGACGATTAAGCTGTGGCTTAATCTATCTCGGCCATGATAGCACTTCCCATTGGGGTGGGGCAAGCTGGGTGAAGCCCGACAAGAAGAAGTAACGAGCGGGCCTGATCGGTGCCATCGATCAGGCCCGCTCGTTGGGACTTGCCTCGAGAAAGTCCCTTTGGACCGAGGTCCGCTACCAGCCCCAGCCGCCGTAGTAACCGCCCATCATCCCCGGCCCCATGTGCCTGCCCCAGCCGTAGTAGCCCCGGGAGGTATTGGGAGCCTGACCCTGCGGGCCGTAGTAGCCGTTCCCGTTGTTCGGAGCCTGCTGGTAGCCCCAGCTGTTGTAGCCCCCCATCATTCCCCGGCCCATCATCCCATAGCCGTTTCCGTAACCGCCGGTGCCGTATCCGTTCGGGCCGTACCCGTATCCTCCCGGGACCTGTGCGAAAGCTATGCTTCCCACCAGAACCACGAGGGCTGCTGCAGCTGCTATCGCTGTGCCCAGCAGAGCGAACCTACGCCTCATTGCACTTCTCCTCCTGGCCGTCCGACGCCGTGGGGGCGTCTTGATCTGTTCTGTCAGGGGACAGGTTACCAGGGGAATGTGAACATCCCGTGAAGGCCGGATGGGGAGGGTGTGAAGATCCGAACTCCGGCTGACTGCGAGTAGAGAGCAGCCGCGGTTTGAGCTACCCGGTCCTGTTGGGGGGTGCTGCCGGCAGGGTGAAGTGGAATACCGTGCCCTTGCCCAGCTCGCTCTCCGCCCAGACCCTCCCCCCGTGGGCCTCCACCAACTGCTTCACCACGGCGAGCCCCAACCCCGTGCCGCCGCTGGCCCTGGCTCTCGACTTGTCCACTCGATAGAAGCGGTCGAAGATGTGGGGCAGGTCCTCCGGGGGTATGCCCGAACCGGTGTCGGCTACACTCACTTGGGCAAAGCGGGCTCCCATGCCCGCGTGGCCGGCCTGCCCGTCAAGGCCCGCCGATACCCGGATGGACCCTCCGCCCGGGGTGTAGCGCAGGGCATTAGCGATGAGGTTGCGCAGGACCTGGCCGACCCGGTCGGGATCGGCGAGGACCGGCGGCAATCCCTCCTCGGCGCTGGCCGCCACCTCGACCCCTCGCTCCTCGGCCCGGGTTTGCACACCAACCACCGTGCCCTTCACAAGATCCGCCAGGTCCATCGGCTGGGGATGCAGCTTGAGCTGCCCCGATTCGGCCAGGGAAAGGTCCCGCAGGTCGGTGACCAGCCGGGTCAGCAGCGCCGTCTCCTCCCGCAAGGAGGCGACCCTCTCCGGCGTGGGATCGGCCACCCCATCGGCGATGGCCTCCAGGTTCCCCTGGATGACGGCGATGGGGGTCTTCAGCTCGTGAGCTACGTCGGAGAAGAGCCGCTTTCTCTGCTCCTCCGTCTTCGCCAGGCTCTCGGCCATCGTGTTGAAGGCGGTGGCCAGGGAGGCCAGCTCGTCCTTCGAGCGGACCTCCACCCGCTGGGAGAAGTCCCCCGCGGCCACCCGACCGGCGGCCAGGGTGAGGCGCCTCAAGGGTGATGTGATGCGCCGGCTGAGGACGAAACCAAGGAGCACTGCCACCAGAACCGCGAGGGCACCGGCGATCCATGTGGCCCGGCCCACGGCGTCCAGGTAACGCTCCGCGGAACTGGTGTTTGCTCCACTGGTGTTTGCCTCAGAAGCAGGGGATCGCCCTCCCATCCAACCGCGCCACCCCTGGTTGCCCATCATCCCCCAACCGCCCATCGTGTCCCCCTCGTCCATCATGTCCCACCGGCCCATCATGCCGGACATACCCGAGCTGCTTTCGGTGACGTAGAGGGTTCCAAAAGGCTTCCCGTCGGCTTTCAGGAGCACCTGCCGGCCGGGGGCAGGGTTTGGGACAGGGCTATTCGTAAGCCGGCCTGAGGAGTCGGCGACGACCCTCCCAGAGCTGTCCGCCACGACGAGCCGGGTGCCGGTCGAGTGGGAGATAGGCATCAGCGTAGTGGCGACACTTCGCCACCCGCCGGTCGTGTAGCGGTCGACGACGTAGTCGGCGATCCTCTGGTCCTGGGCGAGGACCCCCTGCTCCACATAGCTGCCGAAGGCGCTGGACGTGAGGCGGTTGGCGAGGAAGGCGACGATCAGCACTCCCACCAGGGCGACCACCGCGAAAGCAGCGACCAGCTTGAAGGCCATGCTGCCCATGAGTACGGTCTCCAGGAAGAGTCAGATGGATCTTGGTCTAGTCTTTGGACAGCCTCTCAGTTGCCGATCTCCTTCTCGCCGATGAAGTCTCCGTGCCAGGTGTGCAGCCAGACCTGGCCGGAATACCCGTTCACGCTGAGCATCCCCAGGGTCTTCCCGTCCTTGGAGAAGTCCAGGGTGTAGTAGCCGTAGAACGTAGCCGGATCGTCGGCGGCCTTGGCGCCAGGGAAAGCCTGGGCCAGGTAGTCGTTGGCGTTCTTGATCGCCTGGTCCGCCTTCACCGGCATGTCCGCCGTCGGCTGCTGAGGGGCTCCTCCCCACCAGCCATAACCGCGGCCCATCATCCCCCGTCCCATCGTGCCACCCATCATACCGTACTTGGTGTTCCACATCATGTTGGGGCCGGGTTCGGGGTAGACGGCACCGGTGTAGCGGTCCACCAGCAACTCGAAGGCATGGATCCCGCTGTCCTTCTCCTTCACGTCCACGTAGAAGTTGTTCTGGAACTCCATGATCTCGTCGATCACCAGGTTCTGATACCCGCTCGCCGCCATCGCCTGCCTGGCGGCCTGCTCGGCCTGATCCATGCCGATGGGGTTCCCCGTTGGCTGAGCACCGCCCCACCAGCCGCCCATCATTCCGGGGCCCATGCCCCAGCCACCTCGTCCGCCGGGCCCCGGCTGGGCGTTCGGTCCCCCGTAGGCCCCCATCATCCCGCCCGGCCCGCAGCCCCAACCGGGGCCGTACCCTCCCCAAGGGGTCTGGGCGAAGGCGCTGCTGACCACCAGGACCGCCAGCAACGCCACGCTTGCCAGCGCCACCCCCAGGACCGCTATTCGTTGCTTCACGGTAGTCCTCCTTACTCCGTCGATACGCAGCTCACAGGCGTGCCGTCCCTATCAACAGGTATACCGTACCATCCCCCTGTGAAGATCCTGTGAAGGAGCCATGGGAAGGCCGTGAAAGTTCTCCCCATGCGCACCGATCAGATGGACCGGCGACCACGGCGAACCCGCCGAGTGACTCCAAGGCCCCGCTATCCACTCGTGGACTCCGCGAACTTGTAGCCCACTCCGTAGACGGTGAGGATGCGGATAGGCCGGCTGGGGTTGGGCTCGATCTTGGTCCGCAGGTTCTTCACGTGGGCGTCGATGGTGCGCTCGTACCCCTCGAAGGCTTCCCCCTGCACCAGGTCCAGCAGTTGGAACCGACTGAAAGCCCGACCCGGGCTTCGCATCAGCACCTCCAGCAGCCGGAACTCCGTGGGGGTCAAGTCCAACGCCTCCCCGCCTCGCCTGACCTCGTGGCGAGCGGAGTCCAGCACGAGGTCGCCGGCCCTCAGCACCTCCTGAGTTGGCTGTGACGGGCCGGCCCGGCGGAGCACCGCCCGGACACGGGCAACCACCTCCCGGGGACTGAAGGGCTTGGTCATGTAGTCGTCGGCTCCCAGCTCCAGACCGATCAGCTTGTCGGCCTCCTCGTTCCGGGCGGTGAGCATGATGATGGGAGTGGAGGACTCCCCCCGGACCTGGCGGCACACCTCCAGCCCGTTTACCTCTGGCAGGTTGATGTCTAGGAGCACGAGGTCCGGCACCTTGCGGCGGAAGGCTTCCAGGGCCGCAGCGCCATCTGGTGCTGCCACCACCTGGTAGCCATCTCGCTCCAGGTAGAGCCTCAGCACATCGACGATCTTCGGTTCATCTTCGGCGATCAGGATGGTTCCTCGCGTCGTCTGCTCCTCTCCAGAAGTCGCCCAATAGCCGGCTGAGGTTGAAAGAGGCGATCCAAATGGGCAAAGCAGCCAGCAGATACAGGTACACCCCCACCGAGGTAGGCCTAACCGGCACCGACAGGTGCCCGGAGGCCCACGCGGAAACCGGGACGCTCAGGGCGGCCGCCACAATGAACGCCGCCACGTGAAAGGTCTCGGCGAGGGCGTCCCAGTTCATCCCGTCCTCCTTACGACCGCAGCATCCTCAGGCCGCTGCCGATGACCACGAACTCGCTGATCTCGTGGCCCAGCACCGCGATGGGCAGGGTGAAGGCTCCGGCTACAGCCCCGGCCACGAGGGCACCGATCACCAGGGCCGCCAGAGCCAGGTTCTGGTTCACCACCGACTGGTTCCGGCGGGCAAGCCGGAGACCGTAGGCCAGCTTCTCCAGGTCGTCGGCCATCAGGGCCACATCCGCCGTCTCCAACGCGACGTCGGTCCCGGCTGCCCCCATCGCAACCCCCACCGTGGCCTCGGCCAGGGCCGGGGCGTCGTTCACCCCGTCCCCCACCATCGCGACGTGGCCGTACCGCTGGGACAGCTCCCGCACCTTCGCCACCTTGTCCTCGGGCTTCAGCTCGGCGTACACCTCGTCGATCCCGAGTTCCCCGGCGATGGCCCGGGCAGTACGCTCGTTGTCCCCGGTGAGCATCGCCACCTTCTCGACCCCCGCCGCGTGCAGCGCCTCGATGGCACTTCTGGCGTTGGGCCGCAGGTTGTCCCGCAGGGCGATCAGCCCCCATGGGGCCCTCTCGTCGCCAACCACCACCACCGTCTTGCCCTCGGCCTGGAGGCGGTTCACGTCGTCCCGGGCACTGTCCAGGGAGACGCCCAGGCGCGAGTGGAAGAGGTCCGGGCTACCTGCGTAGAGGGTGATGCCGTTCCGCCGAGCCGAGGCGCCGGCCCCTGTCAGTGCCCGGAAGTCCTGGAGTTCGGCGGGCGTCACTCCCTCCGTCTCGGCCTTCCGCAGGATCGCCCGAGCTAGGGGGTGCTCGCTCCGCCGCTCGACCCCCGCGGCGAGGGCCAACACCTCCTGGGGCGATGCTGCCTTCTCCCCGCCGTCGCGGCACACCAGGACATCGGTCACCTCCGGCTCGCCCCGGGTGAGGGTGCCCGTCTTGTCTAGGGCCACCACCTTCACCTTCGCCAGCTCCTCCACGTACATCCCGCCCTTGATCAGGACGCCGTTGCGGGCCGCCGTGCCCAGAGCGGCCACCAGGGTGATGGGGATAGAGATCACCAGGGCGCAGGGGGCGGCGGCCACGATGAACACCGTGGCCCGGTTGATCCAGGTGGCCCAGTCGGCGCCGAAGAGAAGGGGAGGTAGGACCGCGACCAGGACGCCGAGGGCGAGCACCGCCGGGCTGTATCTCGCGCCGAACCGCTCGATGAACCGCTGGCTCTTTCCCTTCTTCTCCTGGGCCTCCTCGACCATCGTTATGATCCGGGCGATGGTGTTGTCGGCGAAGGTCTTGGTAGCCATCACCTCCAGCGCCCCCTCGCCGTTGATGCTCCCCGCGAAGACCGCATCCCCCGGGGTCTTCTCCACCGGCACGCTCTCGCCCGTCACCGGCGCCTGGTTCACGCTGGAGGAGCCGACCAGCACCATCCCATCGGTGGCTATCGACTGCCCTGGCCGGACGATGAAGAGGTCCCCCACCTCCAGCTCCTCCAGCGGGACCTCCCTCTCGACCCCGTCCCTGCGCACCAGGGCCACCTTGGGGGCCAACTTCATGAGGGCCTTGATGGCCGACCTCGTCTTCTCCTCGGTGTAGCCCTCGGTGGCCTCGCTTATGGAGTAGAGGAAAACCAGCGTCGCCCCTTCCAGCGCCTCCCCCATGAGGGTGGCGACGATGGCGGCGACGCTCATCAAGAGCTCGATGCCGACCTCTCGCTCGAAGAGCAGCTCCTCGATGGCCTCCCGGCCGAAGTAGTAGCCACCGATCAGGATCGCGGCCACGAAGATGAGGGTGGTGAGCGGCGGGGTTAGGCCGGCAAGGCCGAGGAGCCACCCGAGGGCCAGCAGGACGCCCGAGGTGACCGAGGTGATCACCTTGGGATTGCGCCACAGTCTCGGCTGCTCGGCCATCTCCAGCCCCTTCTGGACTGGAAAGCCGAGGGAGGTGAGCTTCTCCCTAACGACCTCGGGCTTCATGATGTTGGGGTCGTAGGTGATCTGTACCTTGGCGGACTTGGGGTAGACCTTGAGCGCCACGAGGCCCCGGAAGTCCTGCAAGCCGCGCTCGATGGCCGCGGCGTCGTGCTCGCAGTCCAGGTTGGCGACCCGTACCTCCATCTGTTCCTGTGTTGTCTGAGCCATTTCTCTACCTCACGCTTTGCTGAAGTTCGCCGTGAAGTGATTCCAGCGCCCTCTGTCTCACGACTTCACCTCCATCTCGCCCCTGCCGAGGAGCAGCACGAGTGTCAGGGCGGTGACACCCAGCACGATGAAGCTGTCGGCCAGGTTGAAGGCCGGCCAGCGGCTCGCACGCAGGCCCACATCCAGGAAGTCGGTGACCCGACCGTCCAGCAGCCGGTCGGCGAAGTTGGCGATGGCGCCGCCGAGAATCAACTGGAGAGACCAGGGGACTGCTGGCGGAAGCTTGCCCGCCACAAGGGCTCCTACTGTCCCGACCAGCAAGGCCAGAATGATTGTGCCCGAGAGGAGAACCGGCCACCCCGCGCTGTTGGCGAACATGCCAAAGGCCACGCCGCTGTTGTAGCCCAGGGTCAGACGGAAGAGGTCCCCTAGATCGGAA
>JAJZRD010000270.1 GCA_021845945.1 Chloroflexota bacterium | reverse complement strand
TCGGCCCCAGCCGAAGGCTAGTGCTTCGCCACATTGGTTCTGAGAGGTGTCATCCTGAGCGATAGCGAAGGATCTCCTCTCGCCACGGGGAGATGCTTCGCTGCGCTCAGCATGACAGTACATATCACCTTCTCTGTGGTCGTGTACTAGGCCCGGATCTCCTGTCTCATGAACCTCGCGTAGGAGATCCCGAAGCAGATCAGCGTCAGAGCGATCAACCCCACCAGCTGAGGCCACACCACCATCAGGCTCTGGGCCAGCGGCAGCGGACCAGGAACCATTCCGATCACCTCGGTGAGCATGACGGGCCCCAGCGTGCGAATGCTGGGGGTGAGGATGGTCATGGTGGTTTCCTGGTACAGGGTCGTCGGCGAGATCCTCGCCAGCCCCATGCTGAAGTAGGCGTTGTTCAGCACCGTCTGGGGCTCCTGCTCGTTGACCGGGAACAGGGCCTGGGCGGTGGTGGCCGCGATCATGGTGACGAAGAAGGTGAGGAAGATCCAGAAGGCGATCCCCGCCAGCGCCGAGGTGGCGCTCTGCCGGAAGAGGATCGAAAAGAGGATCGCCAGACTCATCCAGAAGGCCACGTATACCACGGCGATGACCAGGTAGAAGAACAGCCTGAAGACCTCGTCCGCCGTTGGGGGGATGCCGATCAACCGCAAGCCGAGACCCGCCAGCACGAGGGCGATGCCGACCAGCATAACCCCGATAGTGGCGACGCCGGCCAGGAACTTGCCGTTGATCACCGAGTCCCTGAAGATCGGGTTGGATAGCACCCGGCTGAGGGTGCCCCGTGCGTACTCCCCGTTGATGGCGTCGAAGCCCATTGCCAGCCCCACCAGAGGGCCCAGGAAGCCCACGAAGGAGACGAAGGAGGGCAGGGTGCCCGATGAGACGGTGAACAGCCGCAGGAACACGAAGCCGGCGGCGGCATCCTGGCTGCTCACATCACTGCGGATCGATTGCGCCGCCGTGTAGGTGGCAGACAGTCCGGCCAGCAGGATCAGCCCGAACATGATCAGGAAACGCCTGCTGGCGAAGTTGTCGGCCATCTCCTTGCGGAAAACCGCTAGAAGTCCTGGCATGTCTCTAGCCCTCCCGGAAGTACCTGAGGTAGATCTCCTCCAGCACGTGCCCCCGGAGTCGCAACTGGCTCAGCGAGGAGCCGGCAGACACGACGCGGGCGATCTCCCCGCGCACGTCCTTGAAGCAGTGGAGCAGCAGCGTGCCGTTGACCTTCTCCACCGAGGCGACCCCCGGCACCTTCTGCAGGCCGGCGACCAGCTCGTCGGTGATGGGCGAGGTGTCTACCTCCACCACTATCGGCTCGCCACCCATGATCTGGAGCCCCAGCATCTCGACGCTCCCCTCGGCTACCATGCGGCCCTTCACGAAGATGCCGACCCGATTGCAGATCTGCTGCACCTGGTGCAGCAGGTGGGAGGAGAGAAGCACGGTGATCCTGTCCCGGCGGCTCATCTGGGTGATCAGCTCCAGCATCTGCTTCACCCCGTCGGGGTCGATGCCCAGGGTTGGCTCGTCCAGGATCACCACCTTGGGCCGCTTGACCAGGACGTCGGCGATTCCCAGCCGCTGCTTCATGCCGCGGGAGAACTTCCCCACTTCCTTGTCGGCCACGTCGGCCAGTCCGACTCGGAGAAGCAGCTCGTCGATGTGTGGGAGGGACACCTTTTTCGAGATACCGTTCAGGTCCGCGGTGTAGAGGAGGTTCTCCCTCGCGGTCATGTCCTCGTAGAAGCCCACGTTGTCGGGTAGATACCCCACTATCCGCTTGACCGCAAGCGGCTCCCTGGTGGAGTCGTGCCCATAGACGCGAGCCCTGCCCGAGGTGGGCTCGGTCAGCCCCAGCAACATCAGGATAGTAGTGGTCTTCCCAGCGCCGTTGGGGCCGAGCAGGCCGAAGATCTCCCCCTCCGATACCTGGAGATTCAGCTTGTTGACGGCTGTCAGCTCTCCGTATCGTTTGGTCAGGTCGACGGTCTCGATGGCTATCTGCGACCGCTCGTCCATGGATCTATCTCCGGCCCAGCTTCATGAACAGCCCCATCAGCCCGCCGATCACGATGACCAGGATGCCAACCCCAATCCATCCCCACAGGGTCGGCGTCTCCACGGTGACGCGCACGTCCTTGTCGATGGAGACCTGCGGATGGGAGGCGGAGACGTTCAGCATGTAGTCGCCCGCGATCGCCTTGGCCGACGGCTTGATCAGCATGGTCACCTCACGCTGGGCGCCGGGGTCCAACTGGTCGATCTTGTCGGGCTTGAAGGTTACTGTCCAGCCGTCGGGCTTGCTGGAGGAAAGGCTGACGTTCTGCAGGGGAGCAGAACCGCTGTTGGTGATGGTGACGTAGAAGGGGCTCTCCTGGCCGGCCGTGGCCTGGGTGTTGAAGAGGTCCCCTCGGGTGGTCATGGCCATCTGGAAGATGCCGGTGATGGTCACCTTCAGGTCGCTGGAAGCCCGATCCGAGGCCGAGGCGGCGGTGATGGTGACGGGGTATTCACCGGCCTGAACTCGGGCGGGCGGGGCAACGTTGATGTCGAGACTCTGGCTGGCGCCGCTCTTCACCTGCACGCTGGAGATCTGCTTGTCCTCGTAGGAGGGCTTGAAGGACACGTCCCACCCATCGGGCGCCTTGAAGCTGAGGCCGTAGGTGCGGTCCGCTTCGGAGTCGTTGCGCAGGTCCGCCTTGAAGCCGAACTGGCTGCCCGACTTGCCCTGCAGGGTCGGGTACTGCACCACCAGCGAGGTGGCCTTGGTCACCTGATCCTTCACGCCGATAAGCAGCCGCAGGGTGCTATCCGCACCGCCACCGCTTGCTCTCACGACGAACTCGTTGTCCCCCTTGGCTTCGGCCGGGGCCGTCACCTGCAGGTCCACGCTCTCGGTCTTGCCGCCGTCCACGTAGACCGAGCGGACGATGAATCCCCGATCCTTCAGGATGGGAGCCCACCCGTCGGGAGCCTTGGAAAGGGTGAGATCGACGGTCTTGCCTACCGTGCTCTTGTTGTTCACGTCGATGCTGAAGGTCACCTGCTTGCCCCGGTCGACCATCACGCCGGGAACAGGGGTCGACAGGTAGATGTCGGGCGATTGCGCCAACGCGACGGCCGGCAGGCTCGCCGCTCCCGCGGAGAGCGCCACAAGGGCCATCAGTGGCGTGAGCAACAGCTTGGACACGATCCTCCTCACAGTACCATACCTCCAGATTGTCTTCCTTGAGAATCAGAGCCCTTCATGATGTCAGGCGTCGAGACGCCTGGAAC
Source organism: Chloroflexota bacterium (assembly GCA_021845945.1). The sequence continues at coordinate 1,620 of JAJZRD010000270.1, read as the reverse complement.
CGCCAAGCGAAGCTTTCGTGCCATCCCAAGCGAAGCGAAGGGTCTCGAGCCACCGCCGCATGAGATGCCTCGCATCGCTCGGCATGACGGCAAGTCAGATCCTGTAGATAGCCCCGACTTAAGCTGTAAGCTGAAGCTGAAGGCCACAGACGAGCCGTTGGCCAGGGGGAAGGCCGGACACGAGCTCGCTGCAGGGGCACCGCTGGGTAGCTGCCATGTGCTTGCCAGGGAAGGGCAGCCCACCTCGGCTGCCCCTACATCTACTTGCTCTTATGGCATTAATGTTGGAATAGCGCCAGGACTATATCACAGGCACGCCGGAATTGTGTTAAGAATCCATTAATCTCGTTTTGGGCCCGCGACCACGGTCACCAGGTGCTCGGGATGGATCCACTTGCGGACGGCATCGCGGATCGCCTCCCGCGTTACCCCATCGATCAACCGCGGATACCGCTCCAGGTAGTCCAGGCCCAGCTGGTAGAACTCGATGTCCAGCAGTGTTCGGGCGATGCCGTCGCTGGCCTCCAGGGCGATGGGCAGGCTCCCGATCAGGAAGCTCTTGCCGTCCTCGATCTCCCCATCGCTCACCAGCTCCGTCCTCCAACGCTCGATCTCCATCCGGGCCCCCTCGATGGCCTTGTCCACGTTGGACGGGTTGATCCCGGCCCTGATGGCCCAGGGGGAGGGCCCGACGCTGGCCTGGACGTCGCTGGACACGTGGTAGGCCAGCCCCAGCTGGTCCCGAATGACGGCGCCCAGACGGCCCGAGAGCCCCAGCTCGCCCAGGATCAAGTTCCCAAGCCGCAGGGCGTAGTAGTCGGGATCCTTGCGGGAGAGGGCGGGTAACCCCATCACCATCTCCGACTGGAACTTGCCGGGGACCACCACCTCTCGAACGGTGTTGGGGGGTAGCTCCACCGGCGGTATCTCTAGCCTGGGGGGCTTACCCTCGGCCCGCCAGTCGCCCAGCACCGGTTGGATCCGCTTCACGGCCTCGGCCGGGGCCACGTCTCCCACCACGGCTACAGTCAGCAGGTCTGGCCGGTAGTGGCGTCGATAGAAGGCCATCAACTCCTCGCGGGTGGTGGCGGCTATCGTATCCTGAGAGCCCGAGGGCCAGAGGCGATAGGGGTGCCAGACGGGATACAGCTCTTCCAGGAAGCGTCGCTCCGCCATGGCCCTGGCGCTGGTCTCCTGCTCCCGCAGCCCGGTGATGATCTGGGCGCGGAGCTTCTCCACCTCCTCCTCCAGAAAGGTGGGGCGCCTCAGCACCTCGGCCAGGATCTCCAGTGCCCGGCCGAAGTCCTCCCTCAGACAGCGCACGCTCACCTGGGCGGTGAGCCTCCCGACCTCGACGTTCAAGGCCATGCCGAGGCTGTCCGTCTCCTCGCTCAACTGCTGGAAGGACCGATCCTCGGTGCCGCGGATCACCATGGGGGCCACGAAGCGAGCGATGCCAGCCCTGTCGGGGCTATCGAAGACGCTGCCCGCCAGCAGGCTGGCCCGAACCACGACCTGGGGGCTGTTGGCGTTCAGGTTGCCCAGCACCACGATCCCGTTCCCCAGCTGCTGCCGGTCGATGGCCAGGGAGACCCGGCCCACCCCGCCGCCCGATTGAGT
>JAJZRD010000269.1 GCA_021845945.1 Chloroflexota bacterium | reverse complement strand
CCAGCGGGTCGCCGAGGCGGCCGGGTCCCTCCTGGCCTCGGAGCCCGGGTTGAGGGATCGGGTGGTCGGGGTTGGCGTGGGCGCCTCGGGGCTGGTGGACGTGCGGCATGGGATCAACCGCATCGCTTCCCGGCTGGGATGGAGGGACGTGCCCCTGGGGCCGATGCTGGAGGGGCAGCTTGCCATGCCGGTGTGGGTCGACAACAACGCTCGTGCGATGGCCCTGGCGGAGACCCTCTTTGGCGCCGGACGGGACGCGGGCACCCTGGTGTTCATGTACGTGGGACGGGGGCTGGGCTGCGGCCTGGTCTTCGAGGGCAGGCTCTTCCACGGCAGCGCCGATGGGGCCGGAGAGGTGGGGCACATGACCATGGTGCCCTCGGGAGGCCGGCCCTGCCACTGTGGCAACACCGGCTGCCTGGAGACACTGGTGTCGCGGGAGGCCCTAGCGCTGGCCGCCGCGGAGCTGCGCGTACCGGCCCGGGAGGGCGGAGCGCCCACGGCCGACGACCTGGTAGCCGCCGCTCGAGCCGGCAACGAGGCGGCCCGAGCGGCAGTGGTGGAGGCTGCGGGCCACCTGGGGGTCGGCGTGGCGGCCTTGGTCAACGCCTTCAACCCCGAGCTGGTGGTGCTGGGGGGGCTGGCGGTGGATGCAGCCGACCTGATGCTTCCGGCCGTCCTGGAGACGGTGCGGGCGCGGGCCTTCCCCTTCCTTGGCAGCACCGTTCGGATCGAGCCCACCTCCCTGGGGCCCGACGTGGGGTTGATCGGCGCGGCGGCTCTGGCTCTGAACGACTTCTACAGCGATCCCCTGGGGGTGGCGAGGCCCGGCGTCGCCACCTCGCGGGAAGCCCCTCCGAGTGTGGCAGGTAGCTAGGAGCGTTCCCCGCCTTTTCCCCTTCTTCAGCACGCCGCGGGTTTGACCCGCGGCGTGCGCTTTTTCCCCTGGCATGCCCGATGCTTTCTTCAGCCTTCTCGGCATTCTCTGCGTTGGGTATGGTGGAAAATGGCGCAACAAAACCCCGGTTTTCGCAACGGCGGACGGCGTGACTTCAGGAAGAGCGCGGGGCTAACCCACAGGTACCTGGATCGCACCCGAGGACGGAGGTTCGCCCGAAGGCCCCAGAGCAGCCTGGGCTGGAAGTTCTTCCTGGTCTTTTCTCTATCCCTGGTCGGGGCTGGGATCCTGGTGCTGCTGGCGGGAGTCGGCTCGGTCTTCGCCACCTACACCACCGACCTGCCGCCGGTGGGCGAGCTCTCCAAGGAGTTCTCCTTCAAGACGACCCAGATCCTGGACCGCAACGGCACCCTGCTGTACGAGATAGACGATCAGAACGGGGGCCGCCGCTTCCCCGTCCATCTGGGCGACGTGTCCCCGAACCTGATCGACGCCACCATCTCGACCGAGGACAAGGACTTCTACACCAACGCCGGAGTCGATCCCGTGGGTATCGCCAGGGCCGTCTGGCAGAACACGGTTCAGGGCCAGCTGGTCCAGGGGGCCAGCACCATCACCCAGCAGTTGGCCAAGAACGTCCTGATCGACAAGGAGGAGCGGGATCAGAAGAGCTACGTCCGAAAGATCCAGGAGGCGGCTCTTGCCTTCAGGATCTCCCAGCAGTATTCCAAGGACCAGATCCTGGAGATGTACCTGAACCAGGTCTACTACGGCCACCTCTCCTACGGGATCGAAGCGGCCGCGAGGACCTACTTCGGGAAGCCCGCCAAGGATCTCGACCTGGCGGAAGCATCAATGCTGGCGGGTCTCCCGCAGGCGCCCAGCCAGTACGATCCGGTCGTCAACCTCGAGGCCGCCAAGGATCGCCAGGCCCACGTCCTGGACCGCATGCTGGACCAGGGCTACGTCACTCGTGCGCAGGCGGAGTGGGCCAAGCAGGAGCAGCTGAGGCTGCGCACCGACGCGAAGCAGCCCTTCGAGGCGCCCCACTTCGTCATGTACGTGAGGCAGCTGCTGGAGCAGGAGTACGGCCCCAACGTGGTGTACCGGCTGGGTCTCAAGGTGACCACCACCCTCGACCTCAAGATGAACAGGATCGCCGAGAGCGCCATCAACGCCCACATGGAAAACTTGAGAATCCAGAACGCCAACAACGCCGGCCTGGTGGCCATCAACCCCAGGACGGGGGAGATCGTGGCCATGGTGGGAAGCCGGGACTACTTCGACGATAGCATCGCGGGCGAGGTGAACATGGCCACCTCCCCGAGGCAGCCCGGTTCCACCATCAAGCCCATCGAGTACGTCACGGCCTTCACGAAGGGCTGGGGTCCCGAGACCATCATCACCGACGAGTCAACGATCTTTCCCAACACCCAGTCCTACCTGCCGCCCTATACGCCCCACAACTTCGACTTCAAGTTCGACGGCCCGATGACCGTTCGATACGCCCTGGCCAACTCCAAGAACATCCCCGCCCTCAAGGCGCTGATGTACTCCACGATCCCGGACTTCCTGAAGGTGGCGGAGGGCCTCGGGATCCGCCTGGAGAAGCCGGAGGTGTACGGCCTGAGTCTGGGGCTCGGGGCGGGGTCGGTGGCGCTGATGAACATGGTGGGGGCATACGCCGCCCTGGACAACTACGGCAGCTACCACGATCCTGTGGCCATCCTGAAGGTGGAGGACTGGCAGGGGAACGTCCTGGACGAGTTTCACCCGTCGGAGGGGCGCCAGGTGGTGAGCCCCGTCCAGGCTTACATGATCACCAGCATCCTCTCGGACAACTGGGCCCGCACGCCCCTCCAGGGACCGACGAGCGCCCTGTTGCTCAGCCGGCCCGCTGCGGCCAAGACCGGTTCCACCGACGACTACAAGGACTCCTGGACCATCGGCTACACCCCGGACCTGGCAGCGGGGGTGTGGGTTGGCAACACCGACAACAAGCCGATGAAGGAGGTGCTGGGCTCCATGGGGGCGGGCCGCATCTGGCACGACTTCATGGAAGACGTGCATCTGGGCACCGCTGTGGAGGAGTTCGTGCCACCGCCCGGCGTCAAGGAGTACAAGGTCTGTGCGGAGACGGGGCAGGCCCCGACTCCCGACTGCAAGAACGTCCTGACGGAGGTGTGGCCCGAGACCTACACCCCCGCCCAGTACGCCATCGTTCCGGGACTTCCGTCGCCGGACCTGACGCTTCGAGGCGACAGCGTTAAGGCGGGCAAGATCCTGGGGCAGACCGTTTCCGCGGTCGGGCAGAACCTGCAGCCGATCCCGACGCCCATGCCGGGCGAGAAGCGGCCGACGCCCGCGCCGGGGCCCACGACCGGACCCGTGGTCAGCGCAACGGCGACGCCCATGGTCGCCGGTGGTGCTCCTGAAACCGCGCCCGGTCCCGCCGAGCCCGCGGCCGTGCCACCACCGGGGCGACCGTAGGAGCCGGCTCCCGCCGGCGAAAACGACGTGGGGCGGGCCCCTACAGATAGGGCGGTGTGAAGGCGATCCGCACCGCGTTTACCGGGCAGTCCATGCGGCAGACCCCGCAGTGCCAGCACTCCTCGGGGTAGGGGCAGGTCGCTTTGTTCTCCCGGTCCATCTCTATGACGTCCAGCGGGCAGTTGCGATCGCAGATGCCGCAGCCGTTGCAGCTGTTTCGATCTATGATAGGAGGCATGTCACACCTACCTTACTGACTCAACTGGTCGGAAGGAGACCCCAATTCCGTCTCCTTCCCGCTTCAGGATGACGAACTTCTTCCAGTTGGCGTCGTCCTTCTCCGGGTAGTCCGTGCGGTTGTGGTAGAGGCCGAGGCGGCTCTCCTTCCGCTCCAGCGCCGCCCGGGCGATGAGACGACAGGAGTCCAGCAGGTTCATCGCCTCGTTGGCCCGGAGCAGCTCGTGGAAGTTCCTGGCCCGGAGCCTCGGCACCCAGCCTTGTAACTTCTCCAGCTGCTCCACGCCCGTTTGCAGCCCCCTCTCGTTCCTGTTGAAGCCCACGTAGATGGCCATGATCTGCCGGATCCGATCCTCGAACAGCCTGGGACGCAGCCCATCGGCCACCCGATGTGGCTGAAAATCCGGAACATTCGGCCCGACCTGGTGAAGGAATGCGAGGAAGCCCATGGGAAGCCGATCGAAGAGGCGTTCCCACTGAAGTACATGGAGTACTGCCACTACACCTTCGCGCGGAACGACATCCTCGCCGTCGAGATCTTCGGTAAGGAACTCCAGGAGGTGGTCAACCGCCGCGTCACCCTGGGCGCTTTCCCCTGGAGATGGGTCGGTGGCGAGGGCTGCGTTTGCCGTTGCGCTGCCTTCGTGGAGGACTAGGGACGAGCTGCCAGCACCGCGGAGGGCGCGGAGGTCGTGGAGATGCCGAGTCCTCTCCGCGTTCTCAGCGCACTCCGCGGTGAGTTCATTCCCTTCCCCAGCGCGAACAGGCGCAGCTTCTGAGGCAACGGGTCCCACACAACGGAACGTGTCGCCCCTTAGTGCAGACAGAGGAGGAAGGATGAAACGTCTCCTGTTCCCTCTCCTGGCGGCGACTCTGGCGACGGCCCTGCTGGTCGGTGGATGCACTCAGGCGGCTCCCGCTCCTGCCCCGACTTCTCCCCCCAAAGCCGCGGAACCCACCAATGCCGCGGCCCCGGCAGCTGCGCCCACCCAGGCGGTGGCGCCTGCCAGGGCGGCCGAAGCTCCTGCCAAGACGACGGACTTCCCCACCAAGGGCAGGGCCATCACCCTGACCGTTCCCCTCCCCGCCGGTAGCTCCATGGACATCGCGGCTCGGGTGATGGCTCCCATGCTGGAGAAGGACCTCGGCACCCCCGTTCAGGTGGCCAACAAGGTGGGGGCCGGCGGTCAGGTGGGTCTGACGGATCTGTCCCTTTCCAAGCCGGACGGGTACACTATCGCAGCCCACGCTCTGCCGGCAACCATCACAATGTACCTGGACGCGGAACGGAAGACC
>JAJZRD010000029.1 GCA_021845945.1 Chloroflexota bacterium | reverse complement strand
CCCGTCGCACTTGGCGCCATCGGCCGGGAAGTAGACGTTGTCCCACTTCCTCCAGTACTGGCTCACGTACCGATCGGGATCGTTCCAGATGGTGCGCAACATGGCGGGCCAGGGGCGGGTTATGGCTACGTAGCCTCCACCGCTGGTGACCTTCTCCCCCCGCTCGTTCAGGATCGCAGTCTCGACACCGGGGAAGGGCTTGCCGGCGAAACCCGGAATCATGTCGTCGACGCCCGGCAGGGTGGTGACCATGATCATCCCCGTCTCAGTCTGCCACCAGGTGTCGACGATGGGGCACCGCTCGCGGCCGATGTTCTTGTAGTACCACATCCAGGCCTCCGGGTTGATCGGCTCCCCCACGCTGCCCAGGAGGCGGAGGCTGGAGAGATCGTGGGACTGGGGGTACTGCTCGCCCCAACGCATGAAGGCCCGGATGGCCGTCGGCGCAGTGTAGAAGACACTGACGGCGTTGTCCTCGATGATCTGCCAGTAGCGATCCCGGTCCGGCCAGTCGGGCGCCCCCTCGTACATCACCACGGTGGCGCCCACCGACAGCGGGCCGTAGACGATGTAGGAGTGGCCCGTGACCCAACCGATGTCGGCGGTGCACCAGAAGATGTCGTCCTCCCGAAGGTCGAAGACCCACCTGGTGGTAGCGTACACGCCGGTGAGGTAGCCGCCGGTCGTGTGGACGATCCCCTTGGGCTTGCCCGTGGTACCCGAGGTGTACAGAGTGAAGAGCATGTCCTCGGAGTCCATCTCCTCGTAGGAGCAATGGCCGTCGGCGTTCTGGATCACCCGATGATACCAGTGGTCGCGCCCCTCGATGACCCTCAACGGGAAGTCGCCCCGCTTGACGATGATCACGTGCTCTATGCTGGGGCACTCCCGCAGGGCGTAGTCGGCGTCGTGCTTCAGCGGCACAAGGCCGCCCCGACGGTAGCCACCGTCGGCCGTGATCAGCACCTTGGCCTGGGCGTCGTTGATGCGGTCCCGCAGCGCCTCGGCGCTGAAGCCGCCGAAGACCACCGAGTGGACGGCGCCTATGCGGGCGCAGGCCAGCATGGCGATCACCGCCTCGGGGATCATGGGCATGTAGATGGCGACCCTGTCGCCCTTCTTCACCCCCATGCCCTTCATGCCGCAGGCCAGCTTGTTCACCTGCCTGTAGAGGTCCCAGTAGGTCAGCACCCGCCGATCGCCCGGCTCCCCCTCCCAGATGATCGCCGCTTTGTTCCTCTTGCCGTTCAGGACGTGGCGATCCACGCAGTTGTAGGCAGCGTTCAGCTTGCCACCCACAAACCACTGGGCGTGGGGCGGGTCCCACTCCAGCACCTTGTCCCACTTCTTGAACCAGGTTAGCTGCTCGGCGAAGCCGGCCCAGAAGGCCTCAGGGTCGGCCATCGCCTTCTCGCGCACCTCCGGGTCCGTGACCACCGCCCGACGAACGAATTCCTCCGAAGGGCTGAAACGTCGTTCCTCGACCAGCAGGTCCGATATGACCTGCTCGCTTTCAGCTGCTGCCTTGGCCTCCACCTTCTCTACCCCTTTCCAGTTAATGAGGGCCCGATGTGAACGGCACCTTCGCCTGTAGGGATCCGGAAGCTGCCCTGCCGAAGCGTGCATGGGGATCTGCAACCACCGATTTGTGCAGCCGGGTCCCGCCGGGCGCCCTCGGTCGCCCGACAGAAGCCAGAAAAAGAGAGAGCCCCCCCACCGTCCTGGCTTCAAACCTCCTCGACGGTGAGAGGCCTCTCTTGCCGCCCCCAGTATCCCTCAGGGGCAAATAGTTTTCAAGAGCAATGGTTAACCCGCTACAGGTCGCGCCGGGAGAAGATCGCCTGGGCCACGACCAGCAGCACTCCCACGTAGAGGATGGCGTACGCCACCATCCACATCGAGGGCTGAGAGTTCACCATGAAGGGGCCGATCCTCTCTACGTAGGACCGCCCCTCCTGCAACAGGGAAGACGACAGCTTACCCATGGCGTCCGAGGGCACCAGGAGAGAGACCGCAATCCCCACGTTGACCATCGCCTCGTTTCGGATCATGGAGCCCAGCTGCTCCATGAAGCCGCTCATCATGGCCACCGAGTAGAGGCCGAAGACCACCACGCCGTTGGCCACGGTGGGTAGGAAGGTGGTGCCCAGCACCGAAAGGGAGAGCAACACCAGCGACTGCAGCACCAGCAGCAACGCCGACGGCACGGTCTCCACAGACCAGCTACCGCTGAAAAGGGCGACGATCCCGCTCACTGCCAGGGAAAGCAGGAAGACGTACACCGACAGCATTGCAGCGTAGCCCAGCCACTTGCCCCACAGAACGTCCCGACGGCTGAGAGGCTTCGGGACGATGGCGTGCAGCGTTCCCGCCTCTACCTCCGAGGAGATGGTTCCAACGGAGAGGAACACGGCCAGCAAGGCCCCGATGCCGCTGACGGCGTTCATCCCCAGCAGGGTGAACTGGAGCGCCATCATCTGTGCGGGTCCCATCTCCCCGAGCTGCCGGTAGGCGAGCCAGACCAGGAAGCCGTACAGGACCAGGAAGGCCACAGAGAGGGCGCCCACACCGTGCACCACCCTCTTGTGCAGCGCCTCCCGGAAGGTGAAGCGGGCCATCAGCAGCAGCTTCATTTCGATTCCTCCCGCTCCACCACCCGAATGAAGAGATCCTCCAACGAGCCCCGCCGCCGGCCGAGGGAGTACAGCTTCCCACCGTGGCGCATCAACGCCTCGGCCACCGCCGGTATGTCTTCCCGATCGGCCAGCCGCACCACGATCCGGCCGTCCAGGCTCTCCACCGATTGGCTCAGCCCGCGCAGCTCCTCCAGCGCCGCGGGCGTCACGCCGCCGGCCTCGATCTCCACCTCCAGGGCCGCCGCCAGCAACTCCTGCAGTGCCCCGGTGGCGATCACTCTCCCCCGGTCGATGATGGCGACCCGATCGCACACCATCTCCACCTCAGACAACAGGTGAGAGTTGAGGAAGACCGTGCGCCCCTGCGACTTCAGATAGCGCATCAGGTCGCGCACGTCGCGCCGCCCCAGGGGGTCGAGGGCCGAGGTGGGCTCGTCCAGCAGCACCACCTCCGGATCGTTCAGGATCGCCTGGGCAAGGCCGATCCGCTGCTGCATTCCCTTGGAGAAAGTGCGCAGCAGGTACTTGGCCTCGGCCCGCAGCCCCACCAGATCCAGCACCTCGGGGATGCGCCCCCGCCGCTTCTCCAGAGCCATACCATACAGCTGGCCGTGGAAGTCCAGGAACTGCTCGGCGGTCAGCCACTCGTGGAAACGGAACAGCTCCGGCAGGAAGCCCACTCGCTCTTTCGCCCTCATGTCGTGGGGAGGCAGGCCCAACAGTCGAGCCGAGCCCGAGGTGGCCCGGACCAGACCCATGAGGACCTTGATGGCCGTGGTCTTGCCGGCTCCGTTGGGTCCCAGAAACCCGAAGATCTCCCCCCGAGGAACGCTCAGGGTGAGGTCCTCCACCGCCACCTTGTGGCCGAACTCCTTCCGCAGGTGACGGGTCTCTATCGCCAGGTCGCCCCAAGGCGATGCATTGTTGCCTTCAGTCATGGTCACCTCTTGCAGTGGGGCAGGTCTAACACCCGCCCCACCCCGACCGCACCAACGGCTACCGGAGGCGATCCCTCAGGTAGGGGCGGTTCGCGGACCGCCCCTACGCCGACGGCTACTTGATCGAGTTGGCCACCGCCAGCAGCTCTGATTCGCTGAAGCTGCCGCTGATCGCGTACACCTTCCCATCCCTGGGCCAGATCAACGAGGCGCCCTGGCCATCGGGCTGCGCGATCGCCAGCCCCGTCTGCCCCTGGATGGTCACCTCGTGGGAGGTCCCCTTCACCACCGGAACCACCACGGTGCTGCGCCAGTCGTCGATCGACTTCAACTGGTTGACCAGGTCAGCAGGGAGCCCTGGCATCTTCAGTACCTCGGTCCGGATCTGATCCACGTTCAGCCCGTCGGGCACGTTCATGGTCGGGCTGCTGCCGGCACCCAGGTAGAGGAACTTCTGCCCGACCGCCGGCATCGGCACGTCCTCGGCGTTCCTCGCCGCGGCCCCCTTCTCCAGGTACAGGGTGCTCGCCGTGGGCGGCATCTGAAGGGTGATGGGTGCCCCATCCAGATTGTCGGGCAGCTGCACGTTGGTGGCCCCGATAGCGGCGAGGTAAGCCCGCACCTTCTTGAGATCTGGGGTGAAGGTCACGCTGTAGCTGCCGGTCACCATGGTCGCCGTGGGCGAGGGCTGAAGCACCGAGGGCAAAGTCGATGGAACCGGCATCTTGAACCCCACGGCCTTCTCGGCATCCTGTGGAGTGACCACCTTCATCGTGCGATCGCCTGTGGTCTTCAAGCTACCCAGCTCCCCCGGCGAGGCGATCTTCGGCATCGCGGTGGGATCCACCTGCACTGCCACGAACTTCTGCACCCTGAAGATGGAGAGGAAGCTGCTGGCCACGGTCTGCACCGGAGACAGGGTAAACAGCAGGGCCACGATCGCCAGCGCGGCCGCCGTGGAGACGGCCATCCTGACCCTGCCCCCGCCGACAAACCTGAATAGGTCTCCTAGCATTTGAGACAACCTCCAACCAAGCGTAACGGGGCGTCTGACTCTTCCTTCCGCTCGATCTCGGATCTGGCTCCAGGCCGGCTGCGGCACCTCGGTCGCCTTCGGCGCCACCCGATCCAGGGCCGACTGGGCGAGGGAGGCGTTTACCCGCAGCGCTTCCAGATCCCTCCCGCAGGACAGGCAGGAGGCCAGGTGATCCTCCACCCGCAGCCTCTCCGATCCCGCCAGCTCACCGTCCAGAAACGCCCTCAGCTCCCCACGCTCAACGCACCCCATCGGGCACCTCCTGAAGCCCCTCGTACACCCTGCGGAAGCGCTCCTCGGCTCTCGCCAGGAGGGTGCCAACCGAGCCCGGCTGCACCTCCAGGGCGGCCGCCACCTCGGCGTAGCTGAGCCCGCTGTGCCGCAGCACCAAGCAGGCCTGCTCTCGCTCCGACAGCTTAGCCAGGGCTCGCCTCACCGTCCTCCGCTCCTCCTCGGCCAGGCTGGCGCTTTCGGGGTCGGAGGCATGCAGTCCGGCCGCCTCCTCGGCATCGGAAAGCCGCTGCATCCGCTCCTGCCGCCTGGACTCGCGATTCTCCTTCCGCAGGGTGTTGTATCCGAGATTGGTGGCAACCCGGTAGAGCCACGGGGCGAGGGAGGGATGCTCTCGGAGATCGGGCGGATTGCGATAGAGCCGCACGAACAGCTCCTGCGCCAGGTCCTCAGCCTCCTCTCGACTGCCCATGAGTCGAAAGAGGACGCCGTAGACCCTGCGCCAGTGTCTGGCGAACAGCATCTCGAAGGCCACCTTCTCGCCGGAACGCAAACCCGCCAGAAGCCTGGCGTCTGACAGCTGCAACCGATCGCCCTCGTTCTCTACCAACTGGTTTGCCCCGTCCGAGAGTATAACACCGCCCACTTTCATCTTGTGACAGGCGGTGGCGGAAGGAAGTTTCGGTCTCCACGGTGTGGCTTCCGCTGGCATCCCGTGCAATAAACGAGCCTGTCACGGCCCCCGGCACCGGGTCGTGAAGGGGAGGTCAGACAACGCGCCCTACGGTTCCCAGCGTCGCCCGGCCGGCATCCAGTGAAGCGGTATCAGGCTGGTCAGCGCCAGCAGCGCGGCGAGGCTGAAGGCCAGCTGGTAGCTGTCGGCGGAGGTCACCCCGTTGAGCCAGGAGATCAGGGGGCCGAAGAGGCCGGCCATGGCGCTGGCCCCGGCGGCGGCGATGTTGGAGAGGCCGTAGAAGCGGGCCTCCTGGCCACCGGGTATGAAATCGCTCAGCTGGGCCCAGTTGACCGCCTGGAAGGTGCCGAGGCCGATCGCCATCACCACGCCGGGGGCAAGCAGCACCAGCAGGGTGGGAGAGTAGGCAACCCCGAACAGCCCGACCACGCTGAACCCTATGCCCAACCGCAGGGTGTTCAAACGTCCTACTCGATCCGAGAGAGCCCCGGTCCCCGCAGCCGCCACCACGCCCACCAGGATGAGGATCACGAAGTAGTAGGAGGTGATTTCACCGGTGCCCTGCAGGCCGTACCGCTGCTGGGCAAAGTAGAGAAAGAACCTCTGAACGGGATACATGCCGAAGAGGAAGAGAAACCGGCAGGCAGTCGCCAGGGCGAAGGCGCTGTGGGCTCGGAAATCGAGCCGAAAAGCCTCCGGAACGGCCCTGGGATCCACCAACTCTGGAAGGTCGCGGGCCCGCTCTTCGGGGGGTAGGGGAGAGACCCGGGGGACGCAGGGGATGCTGACGCCGGCCCCCAGGATCAACATGCCGGCGATGAAGGCCAGGGCTGCCCCCTCGCCCAGCCCCGACCCCAACAGCGCCCCAACACCCGCCAACCCGATGATGGAGCCCAACAGATCGTAGCCGTTCTTGACCCCCGAGGCCAACCCTCGCTCCTGAGCTCTGACGAGGTCGGGGATCAACGCCTGGAAGGCTGCCTGGGCCACGTTGGAGGAGAGCTGAAGGAGGATGTAGGCCGCGAAGAGCCAGCCGTAGCTGGGAGCCCACCAGAAACCGAGCAGGAAAAGCAGATCCAGCAGGGTGGCGCCCACGATGAAGGGCCGGCGGCGATCGGGCAGCGGTGCGCGGTCGCTGATCCGCCCGGCGATGGGCTCGGTAAGGGCCGCGATGCCGATGCCTACGAAGGTCATGATGCCGAGGGCCGTGTCTCGAAAGGCGTGGGGCGTGATGCCGCCCACCCGCTGCTGCAGCAGTACCGTGCCGAGCGGGGTCCAGAGCGCCGCCAGGGAGATGGCGTAGAGGTTGAATCTTGCGGCGAAAGCCAGGGTAGGGTTCCGCAGCCAGGACTGGAGCCGGTGCATCGCCCTTACACCACCGGCAGCGTGAAGGAGAAGGTGCTTCCCTTGCCCGTCTCGCTCTCGACCCAGATCCGGCCTCCGTGGGCCTCCACCAGCATGCGGGTAATGTACAGCCCCAGCCCCAGCCCCTCGGTCTTGCGGGCGCCTTTGGCTCGATAGAAGCGCTCGAAAATGTGGGGCAGGTCCTCCGGCAGTATCCCCATCCCCCGGTCCTGCACCCAGATTCTCACCTGCTGGGCTTCCCTTTCTGCCCCGACTCGCACCTCGGTCCCCCCAGGGGAGTACTTGAGGGCGTTGCTGAGCAGGTTCACCAGGATCCTCTCCAGCCGGTTGGGATCCGCGTCCAGGGGCGGGAGGTCTGCCGGGATCTCCGCCGCCACCCTGCTCACTTCCAGGACGACAGCGGAGCGCTGAAGCAGATCCAAGACGAAGGGCCTCAATTCCGTCGGATGTCTCTCCAGCCGCAGCTGCCCGGCCTCCAGCCGCGTGGAGTCCACCAGGTCCTGGATCATCGCCCCCATCCGCTTGGCACCGACGACGATGGCCCGAACGCTGCGCTGCGCCCGGCCGTCGAAGCCGGCGCTCACCAACATCTGCTGCAGCAGTTGAGACTGACCTTGAACCGCCGTGAGGGGGTTCCGTAGGTCGTGGGAGATGGCTCGCACCAGGTCGTTGCGTTGCTCATCCACCCGCCACTGGGCGGTAATGTCGCGTGACGTCAGCACCGACAGAAAGATATCCCCAGCAGCAGTACGAACAGGCCTGCCGTTGTAGCTGCCTACCCACTCTTCCCCACTCTCCACGTTCTTCACGAAGGCGGTCAGGTCGGTGAAGGACTCGCCTCGAAGCATCCGCTCCAGGGGCGCTTTCCCGGGCGACAGCGGTTGGCCTGCGGGGTCGCGCCACTCGAATCCCCTGACCACCTCCCGGAGGTCCCGCCCGATGACCTCCTCGGGGGCCCGAAACCCCAGCATGCGCAGGGCCATCGGGTTCAGGCTGACGGCCCTTCCCTGGGGATCGGCGATGATCACCCCTTCTGCCATGCTCTCCACGACGGCACGAAGCTGGGCCAGGTTAGATTGCGCCTCGAATCTCAACGCAGCCTCGACCTGGGTCTTTCGCGCCAGGGCCGTAGCCAGGTAGCCGATGAAAAGCAGGCCAGCCTCGTCCAGGGCCGCCCTCCAGGCTACCGCCCCCTCAGACACCGCTGAAGCCAGCAGCAGGGCCATGACCCACGCCGTGACGCCGGCCACCTGATATGGAGGGAGGAGGTAAGCCGCGATGAGAATGGACACCGCGTAGGGCGCGATGGGCAGAAGCACGCCCGACACGGCGAACAGGTCGATGAGGAAGACAGCTGTGGCCAGGAGCAGGATAGCCGCCAGGATCAGCCGATTTCTCGTCACTGCCTCCATCCCCCACCCCGCCGGAATCCGCGCACCCGACCCCGCCGCGACTCGACCGCACGTCCCCTCCGGCGCTTCCCTCGAGCCACGCCGGCAACTATGCCATCTGCAGATTCCAAGCCCTTTACTCGAGCCTCTCCTGGGATGAAAACCGCCGGCCGGGAAGCCGTCCGATTCCCACACCGGGCGCAGCGAAGGGTCTCGCTCTTCGGTCCGTGAAGACGCTTCGCTTCGCGCACAACGACTTCGGCACAGCCCAGGACGACAGGGTCTCCGAAAGCGGGTAGCTTTCGGAGACCCTGTTCAAGAAGCTCCGATCGGGCCAGGCCGGCCGAGCTAGGCCAGACCGGCGTCTCTGGGGGAAACGAAGGAGAGCCTATTGTCTCCTGTTGCCGTGCGGATCGGTGCCGTGGCAGGGGGTGCAGTCCTGGAGCACGCTGTTCCGCACGTTCTCCATCCCCATCTTGCCGTGGCAGCTGAGGCAGTCGACCACCGCCTGCCTGGGTCCGATCGCGGGCGTGAACTGCCCGTCTGCCTGGGCGTTCAGCAGGAGAGCGGCCTTCTTGGCCACCTCGCCGGTCAGCCGGGCGCAGCGGTCCTTGCGCTCTTGGGAGTCCACCTTAACTCCGTTCCGCTTGGCCCACTCCGTCACGGAGATGTGGCACAAGGGGGAGCCGGAGCCAAGCTCCTCGGTGTACCAGAGGGTGAGCTCGTTGATCAGCTTGCCGTAGACCGCGGAATCCTTGTGGACCAGCCCGATGGCGGCGCTCGACCCAATGAGGGCGCCGCAGTGGGAGCCCCACCCCGACACACCGCCCTCGCCGAACTTCAACATGCCGACGGGGACGGTGGTGAAGGGATACCCCAACTCGCCGATCAACGCCGAGAAGGCTCCCTGGGCGCAGGCGTTCTTGTAGTAGCCATCCACGCCCCTCCAGTATACCTTCTCGGGATCCAGCTTCTTGTAGGGCCAGGGCCACTCTGGGACGTCCGCGGCCGCCGCCGCGGTACCTTGGGAGCCGGCAACCAGGCTCAATCCCGCGGCACCAGCCGCGGCTCCGGCCGCCAGCTTCCCCGCGTTGGCCAGGAAGATCCTCCGAGATTGCTTGTCGCCACTCGCCATCGAATTCCTCCCCCTCCTGACTCAGTTGCTTGCCCCGTCTGGATTCGTGAGCCTCCGAGGCATGCCGCAACTTCTATCACGATCTTCTACGGAAAGTAATAGGGCGTTCGCCCTAAGCCAGCGGGGGTGTTTTGAGGTTCTTTTCAAACCAACCTCGGGGGGCCGGCCCTCCTGTTGGGCGGCTGGCTGCTCCTCGGTGGCTGGGCTCTGAGGATCTACGAGACGGCCAAGTGATGGCCGGGGCAAATTGCCGGAGGGCTTCAGCCTCGGGCCCCAATTCGGGAGGGCCAGGGCCCTCCCGAATTGGGGCCAGGACCTATCCCGATTGCTTCGAGTCGAAGCCGCCCTTGTTGAAGCGATTGCTGGGATCCCAGAAGAGCCAGCCCTGGACCCCATTATCGTAGGTGGCTTTCTTCTGGACCTCGACGTCGTCGGCCGTGTAGGCTTTTCCCGTCAGATAATCGTTGTAATACTGGAGCCACGGCCGAAGCTTATCGGCACCGATCCGCTTGACGGCGACCTTCATGCTCTCGTTGACGATGTCGTAGGGATAGAGCCCCGCCTGCTGGTTGCCGTACTTCGCCCCACCCTCCACGGCTATGCCATCCCAGAAGAGGTTTGGATAGAGCATGGGCGAGACGTAGTCCACGTGTTGGGCCACGTTCTCCAGGTGCTGGCCGATCCCCATGTCGTCATCTCGCCACACCACGTAGCCAAATATGTCCGCCGAGATGATCCCGCCGTGGGCGTGAATAGCCTGCTTGGCCTTCTCCAGGAAGCCGTCGATGGCGGCCGTCCGGTTCGCCATGGTGTTGGCCTCGGAGAAGCTGACGGTGTCCAGGTCGTTCCCCGCGCTGGCGTCGGTAGGGAACCGGACGTAGTCGAACTGCACCTCGTCGAAGCCGTTGTCGATGGCCTCGGTCGCCAGGGCGATGTCGTAGTCCCAGACCTCCTGGCGGGTTGGATCCGCCCAGCGAAGCCCCTCCTGGTCCACCCAGGGCTGGCCGGTGACGGAGTTCATCACCGCCAGGTCGGGCCTGGCAGCGGCCAGGGGGTTGTCCTTGAAGACGACGATCCGGGCGATGGTGTAGATGCCCCTCTTCTTCAGATCGGCCAGGAACGTCTTTGCATCCTTGATCATGATCTCCTGCTGGGCGCCGACCTCCTGCACCATGGGGACGTCGCTCTTGTAGGCGATCCAACCACGATCGCCCTTCACGTCGATGACCACGGCGTTGATCTCGGTGGTATCGGCCAGTTGCAGGATGTGATTGGTCAGGTCCTGGTCTCCGACTCCGTAGAAGGTGAGGTAGGTGGCCCTGACGGAGAAGGGCTTCAAGGTGATGTCCAGGTTGGCCTGGTCTCCCACCTGGATTCTCTGGTGTCCGTAGCCCGGGGCGTTGACGACCAGGGTCGCGTTGTCCGGGACCCCGGAGATCTTGAAGTTGCCCTGCCCATCGGTGGTGACGGTGGTCGGACCGTCGGAGACCATGGCGTTGGCCAGCGGCTGCCCCTTGGGGTCCTTGACCACACCGGTCACCGCGTCCGGCCGCAGAAGAACGTCGGCGGTATCCCGGCCGCTGAAGGTCACTTTGTAGGGGGTGAAGCCCTCCAGCTTCACGGTGATCTCGGTGCCTTCGGGCAGGTACTGGAGCCGGACCTGGCCCTGCTTGTCGGTGCGGACAGTGCTATGTCCGTCGGAAGCCTCTGCACCCTCCAGCGGCTGCTTGGTGAACCTGTTGACCGCCTTGAGGGTGAGCGAGTTGGGTTTCAGGGCCAGCTGCTCCGTCGACTGGCCATCGTACTTCAGGGTGAAACGGCCGAAGCCGTTGGCCTTGGCCTCGATCTCGGTGCCCGGATCGATCCCCTCCAGCCTGAACCGGCCCTGGTCGTCGGTCTGGACCGGCTTCCCCCCCGCGGCTACCTGCACCCCCTTCACCGGCTTCCCGGTGGAGGCATCCACGACCACGCCCTCCAGGGTTCGGGGGTCCAGCGTCAGCCGCAGTTGATCGCCCAGGATGACCACGCTGGAGGCCGGCTGGTGTCCCTTCGCCTCTGCCACGACGTTGCTGCCGGGGCGAAGGCCCGGTATGCTGAAGCTGCCGTCCTCGCCGACCTGGAACTCCTTGTCCCCGGCCTTGACCACCGCACCCACCAACGGTTCGCCGGTAGCAGAATCGAGAACCCAGCCGCTGAGAGTCTTTGCGGGCGCCAGGAAGAAGGCCGCCGCCGCGGCCGCCAGCACCGCTATCGCGGTGCTCGCCGCAATGATGATGGTACCTCGTTGAGAGCGGAACATCGCTGCCAAGGTCGTCCCCTTCAGCTAAGACTGATATAAGATCGCCAGTTCCCACTTAACCCAATGGGGCTGGAAAAGGAGCAGAAAGCGTTCCCACTCGATCGCGGACAGGGAAGTAAGGGGCACGGAACGGGGCGAGGGAACGCTGCGGTACGATAGCTCAGTGAGGGAATGGGGGCAATCCCCCGCCCCAGGTTAGCCGGCGTGACCCGCCGCCAGCGCCAGCTCCCCGGCCAGGAAGTCCACGAACTGGCGGGCGGTCCTGCCCGAAAGGCCGCCCTGGTGGACGGCCCACTGGAGGGAGCGGCTGCGCAGGGTCGCGCCGTCGATCTCCAGCCCCCGCTGTCGGGCCAGGCTTTCCACGATCCGCAGGTACCGGGGCTGGTCGGGCGAGGAGAAGACCAGGGTGATGCCGAACCGGTCGGCCAGGGACAGCTTCTCCTGGTGGCTGTCCTGGGTCCGGATCTCACCGTCGCCCCCCGTCCGGTCCGAGAAGCGCTCCTGCACCAGGTGGCGGCGGTTGGAGGTGGCGTACACCACCACGTTCCCCGGCCGTGCCTCCAGACTGCCCTCCAGGGCGGCCTTCAACTCCTTGTAGGCCGTTTCCCTCTCGTCGAAGGAGAGGTCGTCCACGAAGAGGATGAACCGCTCCGGCCTGCGGCGCAGGGTGGCCAGGATGCGGGGGAAGTCGCCAAGCAGCCCCTTGGGCACCTCCACCAGCCGCAGCCCCCGGTCGCCATATCGATGGAGCAGCGCCTTGATGGTCGAGGATTTCCCCGTCCCCCGGTCGCCGTACAGCAGGGCGTTGTTGGCGGGGAAGCCGGCGACGAACTGCTCGGTGTTCTGGAGGAGCAGAGCCCGCTCCAGGTCGTACTCCACCAGCTCGTCCAGGCAGATCGGATCGGGGCAGGCAACCCCCTCCAGTCGCCCCCCACGCTCGCTGCGCATCCAGCGGAAGGCACGGAATCGGGCGAAGTCGCCTACTCCCGAGGTGGAGTAGTGCCGTGCCAGTTCCCCCAGGAGGGAAGACCAGCCTCGCTCGGAAGCCAGCCGGAGCTTGATGGCCGGCGGCCTGGCGCTCGCCGATTCAGGCTGCAGAGGTCTCAGCTCCTCCCAGGGCACCAGTCTCTCGTGGTCCTCCCCCAGCCTGGCCCTCACCCGCGAGAAGAGTCCTTCGCCACCCACCAGGAATAGATCTTCCAGAAGGCCCAGGTCGTTCCCCGCGGCTGCCAGCAGAGCGGGCCCCATGGTCTCCAGGGGCTCTCGCTCGGCCTTTCGGCTGAAGGGGTTGTCGTCGGCGAGGAGGCGATCCAGCAGGTGGTTCTGCAAGGCGTTGCCCGCCAGGGGAGCGCCGCTCAGCTCGGCCTCGGCCGCAAGCAGGGAGAAGAGGTGGGCATAGGCCTCCAGGACGGCGCCCCGGTCGGCCTTCGGATTCTCCGCCGCCACCGCCCGCAGCAGTCCCAGGAACCCCCTCCCGATGTCGTCCTCCAGGACGCCTCGGAAGAGGTGCAGTCCCCTGACCCGCTGCAGCAATGAGGCCAGGCTATCGAGTTCGCTACCAACTGTATGCAAAGTCCACCTCGCCCTTCGTGGGGGCGAACCTCGCGTTCGCCCTTGATATGGGCGATCCTTCCGATCGCCCTACCTGCCCTGGTCTCTGCCCCCTGCCTTGCGCCTGTCCTCCACCAGCGACCGGAGCTGTTCCACCGAGACCCGCTCCAGGCTGTCCACCACCAGATCGGCACCCGACAGCCGTTCCCGGGGCCAGGTGGTGGCCACGGCCAGGCAGGCCATGCCGGCCCTTCGGGCCGCTTCCACCCCGGCTACCGCATCCTCCACCACCACGCACCGCTCGGGCGGCACCGCCAGCTTCTCGGCGGCTTTCAGGAAGACCTCAGGATCGGGCTTCCCCTCCGCCACGTCCTCGGCGGCCACGTACTCCGTTAGAGGCAGCCGAAGCCGGGGCAGGATCACCTCCAGATTGCGCCGAGGCGTGGAGGAGGCAATCGCCTGGGGGATGCCCGCGGCCGCCAACTCCGTCACCAGCCGCTCCACCCCCGGCAACAGCGGAACCCTCTCGGGCAGCAACTCCCGAAAGATGGCTTCCTTCCGCTCGGAGAGTCGCTCCACCTCGGACTCGCTGGCACCGGGCAGCCAGCGAGGCAGTATCTCGGAGTTGCGCCGGCCAAAGCTGGCGCGGAACTGCTCCTCGGAGAGGCCCCGGCCGGCCTCGGCCATCAACCGCCGCCAGGCCTCGAAATGATAGCGGCTGGTGTCCACCAGAACGCCGTCCAGATCCCAAAGGACGGCGAAGGGGGCGCCATCCTCGAGACTCCATGTGGTGGGACGAGATTCTACCATAATCGGGACACTCCTCAGCACACCCTCGTAGGAGGGCCCTCTCGGGCCCGAACCGGGGCATCTGCGATCGACTACCCCTCTCCGCCTTCAGGACCGGACCTTCGGCAGGTCGAAGAGTCCGGCGTAGAAGCGAGCCACGTAGTTCGGGAGCCTCTCCAGGCGGCCCATGACCCCACTGGCGAGGCCGGCGTAGCGCTCCCAGTCGCTGTCGCCCATGCCGGGAAAGCCGGTGGAGGGATCGCCGTGCTCGTAAACGTGGGCCAGGGAGGCCGCATCCCTGAACCGGGGAT
This sequence comes from Chloroflexota bacterium, assembly GCA_021845945.1. The sequence goes on along the minus strand of JAJZRD010000029.1, from coordinate 12,921 downwards.
CCACCTCCTCTGAGAGTCGCAGGACCGCCGCCAGGAACTGCCGGCGCGTCGTCTCGTCGCGCCGCAGCTCCTCCCACCAGGCGTGGGCTATCTCGTGGATGGCGGCCTCCTCCTGGGCCGTGAACAGCTCCACCAACTGGGTGTCCGGGTGCCAGAAGCCGCCGCCCCTGGTGCTGTGGCTATCGTGTATCACCACCTTCACCCCACGAGCCACCAGCTCCCGCCAGGCCGACGACCGAATGGGCAGTTCGGGAAGCGCCGGGTCTATCCTCGTCATCTCTTCTTTCCTTCGGCAACAGCTCTCTCTTCACAGAAGCCCCGGGGAGCAGGGAGGGCCGGGGCCCGCCCAAGGTCAGGGCAACCGGCGTGCCGCCCTCAGATGCACGACTTCCCGCTTCCGTGCTACGATGCGCGGGCTGTTTAGAAAGGACCGCAACGCTGGATGGCGTGGTCTTCCCTCCCTCAAATGGGGGAGGGAAGATCTGGTTGCCTGGCAACCTTCTTGCAGTCGCGTGTTGTACCAAGGGCCGGCTGTGCCCACCGCGTCCACCCGCGAATCGTCGGAGAGAGGTCCCATGGCCATATCGATCCTCCAGTTCACGGCCGGGCCCACGGATACCAACAGCTTCCTGGCGCTGGACGGCGAGGCCCGCCTGGCTGTGGTGATCGACGCCCCCTGGGGAGTCACCTCTCGCATAGTAGCCGAGGTGCGGCAGAGAGGCCTCCAGGTGGTCTCCCTGATCTTGACCCACGCTCACTGGGATCACGTGGTGGACGCGCCCGCCCTCCGGGAGGCCCTGGGAGCGCCCATTGTGGCCCACACCCTGGAGGAGTCGAGATTGGAGGCGCCGGCGGAGACCCTCTATCAGGTGCCCTTCGAGATCCCCTCGGTCCGTGCGGACACGCTGCTGGAAGAGGGTGCCCTGCTGGAGGCCGGCGCGCTCCACTTCCACCTGCTCCACACGCCGGGCCACAGTCCGGGCGCCATCTGCCTTTACGAGCCCGATCAGAAGCTGCTTTTCTCCGGCGATACCCTCTTCCACAACGGCTACGGTCGCACCGATCTGCCTGGCGCCAGCGACGAGGAGATGTGGAAGAGCCTGGCCAGACTCTCCAGCCTGCCCGAGGAGGTGCGCGTCCTCCCGGGCCATGGACCGGAGACCACCCTGGGCCAGGAGTCCTGGCTGAAGCGCATCCCTGCTGAGCTATAGCTGATACCTTCGGAGGGGTCCCATGGCTGAACTCGCCGCGAAGCCGCCCTCCTGGTTGGTGCCTCGAGGGCCGGGAAGAACTGCCATCCAGCTGGTGGTGAACGGGGCCGAGTACACCCTCGCCGTTCAGCCTCGCCGAACGCTGCTGGAGGCGCTGCGCGACAATCTCCACCTGACGGGCACCAAGAGGGGGTGCGGTCTCGGCCAATGCGGTGCCTGCACCGTCCTGCTGGACGGGAAGCCGGTCTACTCCTGCCTGATCCTGGCCATCGAGTGTGAGGGACGGCGGATAGAGACCATCGAGGGATTGGAGCGGGACGGCCAGCTCCACCCCATCCAGCAGGCGTTCCTGGAAGCCGACGCCTTCCAGTGCGGCTTCTGCACCTCAGGCCAGATCATGGCGGTGAAGGGGCTGCTGGACAGCCATGCCGAGCCCACGCCGGAGGAGGTGAAGCGGGCGGTGTCGGGCAACCTCTGCCGCTGCGGCGCCTATCCCAACATCGTCCACGCTGGACTCCTGGCGGCGGAGCGGATGGGACGGGGGAGGTAGGCGATGGCAAAGGTAGTGAAGACCCAGGTAGAGTTCGAAGGCCGCATGCTGGAGCAGGCGGCCCTGCTCCAGGGTCCGCAGCCACCCCACTGGCCGCAGGAGGCATCCCTGGAGGTGGTCGGTACGTCCGCCCTGCGCATAGACGGGTTCGAGCGGGTGACGGGCCGGGCCCGCTACAGCTGCGACGTCCATCCCCCCGGGATGCTGTGCGGGAGGATCCTCCGCAGCCCCTTCCCCCACGCCAGGATCGTCAGCATCGACGCCTCCAGGGCAGAGCTGCTGCCCGGCGTCCGCGCCCTGCTCACCTCCACCAACGCCCCCGCGATCCGATGGAAGGACGGCAAGCTGATCCTGGACAGCCTGCTCTCCTTCGAGGGAGATGAGGTAGCGGCGGTAGCCGCCGACGACGCGGAGACGGCCGACGACGCGCTGTCTCTCATCAACGTCCAGTACGAGGAGTTGCCCTTCGTCCTGGATCCCGAGGAAGCCCTCCAGCTCGACGCCCCGAAGGTCCACCCATCGGGCAACCTGATGGGTGGCAAGCCTCGCGTCTACGATCGAGGCGACATCAAGCGGGGACTGTCCGAGGCGGAGGTCACCCTGGAGGAGAGCTTCCACACCCAGACGGCGCTGCACAACGCCCTGGAGACGCACGGCAGCGTGACCCAGTGGATCGGGAAGGAGCTGACCATCTGGGATTCCACCCAGGGGATATTCGCGATCCGCTCCGAGGTGGCCGAGATCCTGGGGATACCGCTGAACCAGGTGCGGGTCATCGCCGAGTACGTAGGAGGCGGCTTCGGGGCCAAGCAGGAAACGGGCAAGTACACCGTCCTGGCGGCGCTGCTCTCTCGAATGACCGGCCGGCCCGTCCAGATCTTGCTGAGCCGTTGGGAGGAGAATCTGTCCACCGGGTGCCGCCATCCAACCACCCAGCGGGTCAAGCTCGGCGCCAAGAGAGACGGAACCCTGACGGCCATCGACCTCCACTGTGTGGTGCCGGTCGGCTCCTACGGCTACGCCGGCTCCGTCGATGGCCCTGCCAGGGGTCTCTATCAGTGCCCCAACGTGCACACCGGGCTGTACGCCGTCCGCACCAACGAGGGGCCGGCCAGGGCCTTCCGGGCTCCCGGCTACGCCGAGGGCAGCTTCGCCCTGGAGTGCGCCATGGACCTTATGGCCGAGAAGCTAGGAATGGACCCCCTGGAACTCCGGCTGAAGAACTACGCCGACAAGGATCCCATGACCGGCCACGACTACTCCAGCAACAAGCTGCGGGAGGCCTACCAATTGGCGGCAGAGAAGATCGGCTGGTCCTCTCGCAACCCCAGGGCCGGCCAGACGGCCCAGAACGCCCCCCTGACCACCCGGAAACGGGGGCTGGGCATGGCCAGCCAGCTGTGGGGCGGAGGGGGAGGCCCCCCGGCCAACGCGGTGGTCAAGCTCAACCCGGACGGCAGCGCCGATGTGATCACGGGGGTGCAGGACATAGGAACCGGAACCAGAACCGGACTGGCCCAGGTGGCCGCCGAGGCGTTGGGACTCCCGCTATCGGCCATCCGGGTCACGGCGGGGGATACCCGGGACGCCCCCTTCGGTCCCACCAGCGGGGGCAGTCAGACGCTCTCCTCGGCAGGCCCCGCCGTCCGCTCCGCCGCCATGGACGCCCAGGAGCAGCTTCTGGACGTGGCCTCCCAGCTCACGAAGCTGCCTCGGGAGCGGCTGGAGGTGCGGGATGGCTTCGTCTACGACGGCCGCTCTCCCGGGCAGCGCAAGTCGGTAGCCGAGCTGCTGGGAGCCTTCGACAACCTCATGATCGTCGGGGTGGGATCACGGGGTCCCAACCCCGTGGGTTACTCCCTGCGCACCTTTGGCGCCCAGTTCGCCGAGGTGGAGGTGGACGTGGAGACGGGGCGGGTGCGGGTGCTGAAGCTGGTCGCCGTCCACGACTGCGGCAGGGTCGTCAACCCCATGCTGGTTCGGGGCCAGCTGCTGGGTGGGATCACCCAGGGGATTGGATACGCCCTTACCGAGGAACGGGCTATGGACCGGCAAACCGGCAGGGTGCTCAATCCCGACCTGGAGGAGTACCTGATCCCCACAGTCCTGGACATACCGGAAATCGACGCCAACGTCCTCAACCAGGTCGATCCCCATACGAACAACCTGGGGGCGAAGGGGATAGGAGAACCGCCCATCATCCCGACCGCTCCCGCCATCGCCAACGCCGTCTACAACGCCACCGGCGTGCCCTTCACCAGCATCCCCCTGGCCATCCACCAGGTGATACGGAAGAGGTCGGTCCCATGAGAGCCTTTGAGCACCTGAACGCCACCTCCGTGGAAGAAGCCCTGGCCGCCATAGGCGAGGATTGGCAGACTCGATTGGTTGCGGGCGGGACCGACCTGGTCCCGCTGATGAAGAAGGACGTCATCGCCCCCTCCCGACTGGTCAACCTCAAGACGGCCTCGGAGCTGGCCAACGTCGACTTTAGCGACGAGGCCGGGCTGACGGTCGGCGCGCTGGCGACCCTGGACGACGTGGGCCGCTATCCGCCGGTGCGCCGGCACTATCGTGTGCTGGCGGAGGCCATCAGCGTGGCCGCCTCCCCCCAGCTACGAAACATGGCCACCCTGGCCGGCAATCTCTGCCAGACCAGCCGCTGCTGGTACTTCAGGAACATCTTCTTCTGCTGGCTCAAGGGGGGCGAGAAGTGCTACGCCGCCGACGGGGAGAACCGCATACACGCCATCTTCGGCGGAGGGCCCTGCTACTCCGCCCACCCCTCCGACCCTGCCCCCGCCCTCGTCGCCCTGGGTGCCGAGCTAACCCTGTACGACGGCAAGGGGGGCAGCCGGTCGATGCCGGTGGAGTCCTTCTACGCCCTGCCCGCCGATGACCGCCGGCGGGAGACGATCCTGCGGCCCAACGAGCTGGTGGCCAGAATTCGGGTAGCCACCCCTCCTCAGGAGGCGCGAGGGGTCTACCTCAAGGCGATGGCCCGAGGGGTCTGGGCTTTCCCGCTGGCCAGCGTGGCGGTGCAGGGGGTCTGGGATGGTCCCATGGCCCGGGAGATCAGCATCGTCCTGGGGGGCGTGGCGCCCATCCCCTGGCGGGCAAAGCAGGCCGAGAACGTGGTGCGCGGCCAGCCGGTCGACGGGGGGGTTGCCCGGCGGGCGGGCGAGGCAGCGGTGGCCGGCGCCCAGCCCCTGAGGGACAACGGCTACAAGATGGAGTTGGTGCGCACCCTGGTGGAGCGGGCTTTGGTCTCCGCCGCGGCCCCCCAGGCGAGGCACCACCCGGTGGCGTGATCGCGCCTGCAGGACAGGGAAGCGGGTGCGGGAGCCCCTCCCCCGCAGCGGGGGAAGGGCTGGGGAAAGGGCTTACAGCAGGCTCACGGGGTCCACGTCGACACTCCAGCCCAGGGGCAGCTCCACCTCGGGGAGCAGCCTCTCCGCATCCTGGCCGGCCAGGACGATCTGCCAGCGGAACCGTCCCCTCAGACGGGAGTGGAAAGCGGGCGCCGGACCCAGCAGGTCCACGTCCCCCAGCCCCAGCTCCTCCACCTTGCTCTGGAGCCGCTTCAGCATCTCCAGGGCCACGAACCGGGATCGTGCCTCGCCGGTGCCCGAGTAGAGCAGCCGGGCCAGGCTCCGGAAGGGAGGGTAGGAGTGGTGGCGGCGGAAGGCCAGCTCTCGCTCGTAGAAGGCCAGGTAGTCGTGGTGGCTGGCGGCCACCACGCTGTAGTGGTCGGGCGAGTAGGTCTGGATGACGACGCGGCCCTCCGCCTCGCCCCGCCCCGCCCTGCCGGCCACTTGCGCCAGCAGCTGGAAGGTGCGCTCCGCCGCCCGAAAGTCGGGCAGGTGGAGGGTAACGTCGGCCAGCACCACCCCCACAAGGGTCACCAGGGGGAAATCCAGGGCCTTGGCAACCATCTGGGTCCCAACCAGGACGTCGGCCTGATGCTCCTGGAACTGCCGGTGGATCTGTTGGTGAGCCCCCTTCCGCCCGGCGACGTCGTGGTCCCATCGGAGGACCCGAGCCGAGGGGAAGAGCCTGCGCACCTCCTCCTCCACCCGCTCGGTACCGGCGCCGAAGAAGCCGATGCGGCTCCGCTTGCACTGAGGGCAGCTGGCCGGCAGAGGGCCACGGCGGTTGCACTGGTGGCAGACCAACTCCTCGGTATCCCGGTGGTAGACCAGGGGGACGTCGCACCGGCGGCACTTCAGGACGTGGCCGCAGTCACGGCAGAGGACGCAGGTGGAGGCCCCCCGCCGATTCAGGAAGAGGATCGCCTGCTGGCCGGCGGCCAGCGTTCGCTCGAGCCCCGTCTGGAGGGCGCGGCTGAGGACGCTGCTGTTTCCCGCCTTCAGCTCATCCCGGAGGTCGACGACCTCCACCCGGGGCATCATCCCGGTCGACCACCCCCGGCTGCTGGGCCCGGCGTACCGCTCGGGCAGGGAGAGGAGCCGGTAGGTCCCCTTCTCGGCCAGGTGGTAAGAGGTCACCTCCGGGGTGGCGCTGCCGAGCACCACGGCGGCACCCACCCTGCGACCCAACTCGATGGCCGCCTGCCGGGCATGGTAGCGGGGTGACCTGTCTTCCTGCTTGTAGGCGGGCTCGTGCTCCTCGTCCAGCACGACGAGCCCCAACTCTGAGACCGGGGCGAAGAGGGCCGAGCGAGGTCCCACCACCACGTCGAACCGCCCCTCGGAGATGCCCCTCCATAGGCGGCACCGCTCGGCATCGGGTAGCTCGCTGTGCAGCAATGCCACCCGACCGGGGAACCGCTCCGAGTATCTCTCCAGCGCCTCGGGGGTCTGGGCGATCTCGCTCACCAGGACGATGGCCCGCCGTCCCATCCTCAATAGGCCCTCGATCAGCCGCAGATAGACCTGGGTCTTGCCGCTGCCGGTGACGCCGTGGAGCAGGAAAACCTGGTGGGAACGGCTCTTCAGGGCGGAGGCGACCGAGGCGAAGGCCGCGGCCTGGACTTCGTTGAGGAAAACGGGCGACCTCACCCCCCCTGCCCCCTCTCCCACTGGGAGAGCGGGGGAGGGGGTGAGGTCGGCCACCAGCAGCCCCTCCCCCACCATCCGGCGCACCGTCGCGAGGGCGCAGCCCGCCCCGGCGGCCGCCTCCCCGGCCGGCAGAGGACCCCTGGCCCACAGGAGGGCCATCACCTTCGCCCGAAGCCCGGCGACGGCGCCCGCTGAGGCGGCGGCTTCGGCCCCCGCCGCCAAGGCCACCAGGCTCCCTGCCGAGAGGGGGGGCTGCGGCCACTGGAAGCTCCAGGCCGGCGCCGCATCCTCGGCGGCGGGGCGCTCCTGAAGTGCACGCTGCCAGCCGGGCGGCAGGAAGAGCCCAAGGGCATCGAACAGGGGTGCGCGGTAGTGGCGAGCCATCCACGAGGCCACCTCCACCCGCTCCGGGCTTAGAGAGGGCGCTCCCTCCACCATACCGAGCAGCTCCCTAGTGGCGAGGTTGGGGGGAACGCTATCGGTTTCCACGACGATGGCGGGCAGGATTCGGGAGCCGAAGGGCACCATGACGAGGTTGCCCGGCTCGACCGGCATCCTCGGTGGGACTGAGTATGTGAAGAGGGTGCCTACGCGAGCCGGCACGGGGACGGCCACGCGGGCGAAGATCATACCACCGCCCGGCGACGGCTTACCCGGCATCGCTCGGCCACCACTATGGCCTTGACCTTCTCGACGGCCTCCTCGAGCCCGCCGTCCGGGTTAACCACCCGGTAGTCGAACTCGGGTAGACGCTTCATCTCCTCGTAAGCGTTGGCGATGCGGGTTACCAGCTCCTCGGGAGTCTCGGTGCCCCGTTGGGTCAGCCGCTCAATCAGGGATTCCATTGAAGGGGGAGCCAGGAAGATGAGGACCGCTCCGGGCACCTTCGACCGGATCGTGGCCGCTCCCTGCACGTCGACTCGCAGCAGGACGTCGTGGCCGCTGTCGATGGACTGCCTTGCGGAGCTCCGGGGAACGCCGTACCGGTGGCAGTGGACGAAGGCCCACTCCAGCAGCTCGTCCTGGGCGATCATCCGATCGAACTCGGCCTCGGACACGAAGAAGTAATCCTTGCCGTGGATCTCGCCATGCCGCTGCCTGCGGGTGGTGGCGGTGACGCCGAAGCGCAGGGAGAAGCGCTGCTCCCGCAGCTTCGCCATCACGGCGTCCTTGCCCACACCCGAGGGCCCCGACAGCACGAACAGCAGCCCCGGGACCACGCCCGGCGTCACGCTCACCCTTCCGCACCCCGCCGGCGGTCCAGGCGGCCCGCCATGGTCTCCGGATGGATCGGAGCGAGGATCAGGTGTCCGCTGTCCAGCACGATGACCGACTTGGTGCGGCGCCCGTAGGTGAGGTCGATCAGCCGGTTCGATTCCCTGGCCTCTTGGACCATTCGGCGAATGGGAGAGGAGTCCGGCGCCATAACGGCCAGCACCCGGTTGGCAGCCACCACGCTGCCGAACCCGATATGGAGCAACTCTACGGCCAATGGACGCTCCTCTGCATGCTATACTTCAGCTATCGACCCGAGCGAAGCGATCGTCGTCCCGAGCGAAGCGAAGGATCTCATCCAGGTCTGAGCTGCTTCGCTCCCCTCAGCCTGACAACCGATGGGAGGCAACAGCAGGCCGTGACCTTCGACGCGCTGACGATGCACGCCGTCAGGGATGAGCTGGAGGCCAATCTCCTGGGGGGCCACGTAGAGAAGGTGGTTCCTCTCTCTGCCCTCGAGGTCGGCCTTCGCGTCCGTGCCCTGCACCGCGACTTCAGCCTGCTGATGTCGGCCGACCCTCAGTCCGCCCGGATCCATCTGGTGCGCGGCACGCTCCGGCGGCTCTCCGAGGAGGTGACGCCCTTCCTGCTGCTGCTGCGCAAGTACGTGCGCGACGGCCGGATCGTCTCCATCCGGCAGCCCACGCTCGAGCGGGTGATCGAGCTGGCGGTGGAGAAACGCCAGGAAGACGGCTCAACGACCGCCTCAGTCCTAATTATAGAGACTATGGGGAGGCACAGCAATGTGATCCTGGTGGGGCCCGACGGCAAGGTGCTGGACGCCCTCAAGCGGGTCCCCCCCTCCCTCAGCCGCCAGCGTCCGGTGCTGCCTCACCTGCCCTACAGCCCACCGCCGCCCGCGGAGAAGCTGAACCCGATGTCCCCGATCCTGGCACGCCAGCTCGCTGCCGCCGCCAAGCAGGCTGGACCGAGCTCCGCCCTCTGGCGCTTCCTCCAGGAGGCGGTGACCGGTCTGGGGCCCCTCTCGGCCCGGGAGGTGGTCTATCGGGCCCTCGGCGATGCCACCGCCACCTCCTCCGGCGTGAGTTCCTGGCAGGCGATTGCCGACGCGGTTCGGGAGCTGCTGCGCCCCGTGGAGACCCGAGAGTGGTCGCCCTGCCTCGTGGTGGAGGAGGGTGCCGTCCTGCACTACGCCCCCTACCAGCTCACCCAATTCCCGGAATCTCGGCTGGAGCGAGTCGAGAGCATCAGCGAGGCCGTGGAGCGAGCCCACTCGGAGAGGCTGCGGCTCCGTCCGGGGGAGGCGTTGCGGGGTCCGCTGCGAGCCTCGGTGCAGGCCCGCCTCGATCGGGTGCAGCGGAAGGAGGACTCCCTTCGCCATGCCCTGACCCGGGGCGAGAAGGCCGAGGAGCTGAAGGCGAAGGGCCAGGCGATCCTGGCCAACGTGGCCAGGATCCAGCCTGGCCAAACCGAGCTGCGATGGGAGAAGATCGCCATAGCCCTGGACCAGAGGCTGAACCCCTCGGATAACGCCCAGCGCTACTTCCGGGAATACGCCAAGGCGCGGGACGCTGCCAGGGAGATACCGGAGCTGCTGGAGAGCGTCCGGTTGGAGAAGGAATACCTGCAGCAGATGCTGACCCTGGTGGAGCTGGCCGAGGGGGAGGTCGAGCTGCGGGCCCTCTCACGGGAGCTGGCCGAGACCAAGGAAGGCGCCGTGGGCAAACCGGGGTCGCCGGCAGGAGCCGGCTCCTACGGGACCCGGGGGAAGGCTCGCCCCGGCCAGAAGCCCGGAAAGCAGAAGGTCGACCAGACCCCCGGCACGGTCAAGCGTTTCAGCTCGGCCGAGGGATACCAGATCCTTGTGGGCGGCAGCGCCAAGGGCAACGAGCGGGTGACGTTCGACCTGGGCACCGGCAACGACGTCTGGTTCCACGCCCGGGGCGTCCACGGAGCTCACGTCATCCTGAAGGTGGGCACCCGCGAGCCCTCCCAGCGCACCCTGCTGGAGGCGGCCCGCTTGGCCGCCATCCACAGCCAGGCTCGGGGGAGCAGCAAGGTCCCCGTCGACTACACCCTCCAGCGCTACGTCAAGAAGGTGAAGGGGGGTCCACACGGGCTGGTCACCTACGGCCAGGAGAAGACGGTGCGGGTCGAGGCCACCGAGGAGGGCACGGAGCCCGACCGCCGGGAAACCCCCGAACCGGTCTAGAAGCGGACCGTCTCCGGCCGGGCCCCAGTGCTCTGCCACACGGGTTTCGACAGGGCGTAGCGGCAGACCTGTGTGTCTGCCTTGGGCGCACCTGCGTGTGCGCCCCTACCGGCGTCATCGGCAACTGTCAAAACCACTATGGTCGCGCACCGCGGGTTGGGCTACGTCCGCCGCTGGGACTTGGATCCCCGCTGGAGCAGCTTTACCACCGCGGCCACGATGACGGCCCCCACTATGGCCGGGATCACCGGAATCCCGGCGATCGCGGGCCCAACGTGGCCGATCAACCAGGTGCCTATCCAGCTTCCCACCAGTCCGGCCAGGATCGCCCCCAACCACCCGTAGGGTAGCCGCTGTCCCGGAAGGATCGACTCGGCCAGCCAACCGATGGCGCCCGCGATAAACAGGGTGAAGATAACCCCGAGGATGTTGGCCGTCACCCAGAACAGAAGGAGAACCGCCAGGACCAACAGCAGTGCGAGAAGTGCCGGCATTCTCCTGTCACCCCCTCTCGTCGCCTCAGTCCACGGTCTCCGAGGCGCCAAATGGACTGCTCTCTCCCGGGCCTCCCGTGGAGCATCTGCCCGTTTCCAGATCTTAGCACGATCCCCACCGAATGGGTAGGGCGGCAACCTCGGCCGGAGCACAGGGCTGGCACAGAGAGAAAACGAGAACCCCGGACGACGTCCGGGGTCCCTCCAGGGTTCTACGTTGCAGCTTTGGGGCACGCCCCGTTTCCGACGCCCGGCGGCGTCGCCGCTCCTAGGCGGTGACCTCCAGGTGGGGCGCTATGCTCTTCATCAACCGATCCTTGGGGGTGTAGCCCACGATCCTCTGAATGGGCTTGCCCTCCTTGAACAGGACCAGTGTGGGAATGCTGCTCACGCCGAACTTTCGCGCCGTCGACATGTTGCTATCGACGTCGAGCTTCGCCACCGTCAGCTTGCCCTCCTGCTCGGCTGCTACCTCTTTCAGCACGGGCGCGATCATCTTGCAGGGCCCGCACCACTCGGCCCAGAAGTCCACCAACACGGGATTCTTCGACTCAAGGACTTCGGTGTCGAACGTGGCGTCGGTCACCGCTATCGGCTCAGCCATCTAGGAACGACCTCCTCATTTACCGGACGAACTCTCGGCGCCGGGGGACATCCGCAGGAACAGGGTGAGCGCCCTCTCGATGGTGGCTTTCTTCTCGGTCGAGGAGATCGACTCCGCGAGACACTCCTCCATGTGATCGGCCATCACGCTGAGCGCAACCTTGTCCAGGGCAGCCCGAACCGCCATGACTTGGGTGATCAAATCCTCGCAAGGCCGGCCCTCTTCCAGCATCCGCTGGATCCCCTTGACCTGCCCCTCTATTCGCCGCAGACGGGCTGCGATCGCTTCGTTGTCGCCCACATTTCCTCCGTATACCCTCCACGGGTACCTATCGGCATTCTATACCGGGCGGCATACGGTGTCAACGTTACACGCTTCGACGTAGACAAAATCCGGGCCAGCCTCAGAGGGCATCGGTGAAGACGTACGTGGCAACATGTGGGGATTCGCAGCAGCGGCTCCCGCCGTTCGCACCCTGGCGGACGAACGGCTGAAGCCGCCACCACGATGGACGCCTCCCCCAGCAGCGGAGAGGGTGAGCGGGGACTTGCCGCTCCCCGAGCCCGAGGAGGGGGAGACTACCTGGGCATGCCGCGAGAGCTCCCCAGCATCTTCATCATCAGTCCGGTGAGAGCAAAAGCGGGGCCCAGAATCCCCACGATCAGGGCCTCATCGCGACGCCCGATCAGGTAGAGGCCCAAGGCGCTGAGGATCGCCCCCATGCTGAACCCCAGGTACGCTTCATCGGGGGCCTGCTCGAAGCTGCGGGCGACGACGTCTTGGCGCTGTGCTGTGGCTGCCATGGCTGAACCCTCCAAGTCTCTGTCTTCTGATGCTGCTCGCGGCGCGAGGACTCCCCAAGCCTGCCGCGGCGGACGCACTGGGAGAACCACCAGGTTGCCTAGAGGAACTCCTACAAAGTGGTGACCCTGCACGATCTGTGCCGGTTTGGCCCGCTTCTTGCTCGTTCTAGATCCAGCTCCTTCGACCGCGCGATCTTAGCCGCGGCGCTGATGACCTGTGTCGTGGGAAGCTGGCGCACTTCGTGCTACCTCTCCCACTGAGCCATTCTAAGAGGCAGCACTCAGTCTATGTCGGCGATACTGACGCCCCAAGGAGGAGGCCGTGTATGCCTGACCCTCACTCGCCGAGGAGGAATGGCTCGCACCTGAAGATCCTGTTCGCCGTCGCCGCGTGGGGTCTCGGCCACGCCACCCGCGACCTGGCGCTGATCCGAGAGCTGCTGGCCTCGGGTCACGAGGTCACCATCCTCTCCACCGAGCGGGCGCTGCAGCTTCTCCGCAGCGAGCTGGGAAACCGTTGCAGCTACCTGGATCTGCCCGACATCCCCAAACCGCTGAGCCGCCAGGCCCTGTTGTTCTACGTGAAGATGAGTCTGTCGATGCCGCTGGTCTTCAGGACCTTCTGGCGAGAGCACCAGTACGTCCGCCAGATCAGTCGGAGCTGCCGGTTCGACCGCATCGTCTCCGACACCCGCTACGGGGTGTTCCTGCGGGAGATCCCCAGCTACTACATAGTCCACTCCCTGCGCCAGATCGTTCCCGGGCGGCCTCGCCATCTGGAGAGGATGGT
>JAJZRD010000268.1 GCA_021845945.1 Chloroflexota bacterium | reverse complement strand
CCAGGACCCAGAACCCAGAACCCAGCACTCAGCACTCAGCACTCACTCCGCCGCTACCTCACGGTGGCCGTGGCCACGGTCGCCGCTACCCTGTTCAATCCCCAGGGGCCCGCCGTGCTGCTGTATCCCTTCAGCTACGCCGGCACCCAGAACGCCTCCATGAAGTTCATCACCGAGTGGCAGTCGCCCAACTTCCACTACTACTACTTCTTCGTCTTCGGCATCAGCCTGATGGCGCTGATGGTCATTCCCGTGCGGCGGCCGCTGGATTGGGCCCTGACCATTCCCCTCCTGGCCCTCACGGCCATGTCGCTCCAGTCGGTGCGGGTGATCCCCTTCTACGCCATCGGCGTGGCGCCGGTCCTCGCCTCCCGTCTGGGCATAGCAGTCAGCGGTCAGCACTCAGCACTCAGCAGTCAGCACTCAGGACTCAGCACCCGGTCCTCGCTGGGGACCCGTTGGAACTGGATGGTGCTGGGGCTCTGCCTCGCGACCCTGGCCTCCACCCTCTTCCTCTCCGATCGCACCCAGTGGGGACCCGAGCCCCGCACCTCGGAGTACCCGGCCGCCGGGGTTCGGTACCTGCGCGAGTCGGGCCTCCAGGGGAAGCTGTTCAACACCTTCCACTGGGGCGGCTTCCTCATCTGGAGCTTCTACCCGGAGCGAAGGGTCTTCGTCGACGGCCGGCCCGACATGTACGGCGACGGCTTCATGGAGGACTACGGCAAGCTCCAGGACGCGCGCCCCGGTTGGAGGGAGGTGCTGGACCGCTACCAGGTGGAGGTGGCGCTCGTCGAGAAGGACGGCAGGGTGGCGACGCTGTTGGCGGCCAGCGGCGAATGGCACGAGCTGTTCCGAGGGGAGATCGAGAGCGTCCTGGTGAGGTCTCCCCGGCAGGGAGAAGATCGGAGGGACGGTCCACCGGCGTCCGGGGACTGAGATTCCCCTATTTTCCTTAGCAAAACCCTGGCGCCTCTTGCGCCTTTCCTGTAGAATCGCCGCAACAGTTCAGCGCCAGGACCGGGGTAACATGTTCCGGAACGGTGCGGAGCCCAAAACCGACATAGAAGACGACAGGCACCTCGGGTGCCTGCCTGCGTCTATGGAGATTCTCGCCGGGAGGACTACGATGCAAGTGGTGGTCAAGGGCAAGAGCATGGAAGTCAACGACAGGCTGAGGAAGTTCGTGGAGAGCAAGATCGCCCGACTCCAGCGTGTTCTGCCTGACATCGCCGAGGCGGAGGTGGAGCTGTCCAGCTCCCGTACGAAGAGTGCCGGCACCCAGTACGTGGTCGAGGTGACACTGAAAGCCAACGGTGCCCTGATCCGGGGAGAGCAGGCGGCGGGTGACGCCTACAGCGCCATGGACGCCGTCCTGGGCAAGATAGATCGCCAAATCGCGCGATACAAGACCAAGAAGTTCGGCGCCTTCAACAAGGGCGGGGTGGAGGCCAAGGCCGCCGCAGCCGTCGCTGCCGAAGAGGAGATCGCTCCCGCCGAGGAGGGGGAGGAAGGGAGATTGGTTCGGACCAAGCGGTTCGACATGAAGCCGATGGACGTAGAGGAAGCCCTCGACCAGATGCAGCTTCTGGGGCACACCTTCTTCGTCTTCAGCAACACCGAGACCGGACGGGTCAGCGTAGTGTACCGGCGGGAGGATGGCAACTTCGGCCTGATCGAGCCGGAGTAGAATCGGGTTGGCCTTCCGCAGTGGGATATGCTATCATTTTCCTGCCGGATGGCCTGCTACTACTGGGACAACCCATGCGAAACCTCAGCGTCTGGCAGGCGGTCGCGATCGCCTCGCAAGTCGGGTTTGTGATGGCGGCCGCCGTGGCCATTGGTCTCTTCGCGGGGTGGTATCTTGACTCCCTCATGCATACCAGCCCCGTTTTTACGGCCCTGGGGGCCCTCGCCGGCATGGCCGGCGGCATTTTCAGCTGCGTCCAAATAGTCCGGGACCTCCAGAGAAACGGATAGTCCAGGGAATTGGGCGCAGCCAACGGGTGCTGGAATGGAGCACATATCGATACAGGCCACGGTTCTCTTCTACCTTGGCCCGCTGCCCGTCACGAACTCCATCTTCTCCGCCTGGATCACCACGGCCGTGCTGGTGGTGGGATCGTTCCTCGCTACCCGCCGCATGAAGCTGATCCCCGCCGGTTTCCAGAACCTGGTCGAGTACGCCATCGAGCTGCTGCTCGGGGTGTGCGAGACCACCGCGGGGCCGCAGGGGCGGAAGTTCCTCCCCTTCGTGGGTACGGCCTTCTTCTTCATCCTGTTCTCCAACTGGATGGGGCTGCTGCCGGGTTACGGCGACACCCCCTGGCTGCGGTCGTCCAACAGCGACCTCAACGTCACCGCTGCCATGGCCATAGTCGTCTTCTTCCTGGTGCAGGGGTGGGCCATCAAGGCCCAGGGCCCCTTCCGGTATCTCAAGGAGTTCGTGGTTCCAAACCCGCTGCACCTGCTGAGCGAGCTCAGCAGGCCGCTGTCCCTGGCCTTCCGGCTCTTCGGCAACATCTTTGCCGGTGAGGTGCTGCTGGCCACCATGGCGGCCTTGCTCCCGCTGGCCGTGCCGGCGGTGTTCTTCGGCCTGGAGATCTTCGTCGGCATCGTGCAGGCCCTCATCTTCTCGATGCTGACTCTGGTATTCTTAACTATCGCGACCATGCAGCATGGGGGCGAAACCCACCACTAGAGTGGCTCT
This sequence comes from Chloroflexota bacterium, assembly GCA_021845945.1. The sequence goes on along the minus strand of JAJZRD010000268.1, from coordinate 2,254 downwards.
CATACAACCATAGAGTTGTTCTCACTGGGGAGGAAGCGCGAAATGCCGGAAAGCTACATTCCACTGGCGGCAGGATTGGCGATCGGGTTGGGGGCTATCGGCCCAGGCATCGGCATCGGATACGGCGTAGGCAAGGCCATGGAGTCCATCGGGCGGAACCCTGAGATCAGCGGGACCATCCTGGTGCCCATGCTGATCGGTCTCGGCCTCGCCGAGGCGGTGGCGATCTACGCCCTGGTGATCGCCTTCCTGCTGATCGGTCGAATCTAACGAAAGCTATCAGCTTTCAGCCATCAGCTATCAGCAAGAGGCTGACCGCTGAACACTGAAAGCCGGTAGCCAGCTAATGGAGGACTCGTGGAGGCACTAGCAGCGCTGGGTATCAACCTTCCAAGCCTGCTGTGGCATACCGTCAACTTTCTGTTGCTGGTGGCGCTGCTGTCCAAGTTCCTCTACCGGCCGGTGACCCGCATGCTCGACGAGCGATCGGCCCGGATCAGGGAGAGTGTAGAGCGAGCTGAGACCATCAAGGAGCAGCTGGTCCGCACCACCGAGGAAACCCGACTCCAACTGGAGGCCGCCCGAAAGGAAGGGCAGGCCATCGTGGAGCAGGCCAAGCAGATCGGGGAGCGGATGAAGGCGCAGGCCAGGCAGGATGCGCAGGGCGAGGCGGACAAGGTGATCGCCAAGGCCCGAGCGCAGTTGGAGCAGGAACGGCAGCAGGTCGTGTCGGAGCTGCGGCGAGACATGGCCGATCTGGTGGTCTCCGCCGCCGGCCGGGTCATCGGGGAGTCGATGGACGATCGGACTCAACGCCGGCTGGTCGAGGAGTTCCTGCACAGTAGCGGTAACGGACAGAAGCTGGACGACTAGGGACGTAACCACAAAAGCACCAAGACACAAAGAAACGCGAAGAACAGTAGTGAGAGCTTGGTGTCTTAGTGTCTTGGTGGTTGACGGTCCCCATTGCGAGGGTGATAAGAGTTGCCCGTAGCGAGATCTGGCATCGCCAGAAGATATGCCGAGGCCGTGTTCGAGATCGCCGAGGCCCACGACAGCTTCGACCGCTGGACGGAGGAGCTACAGGCCATCGCCGCGGTGCAGCGACAGCCCCAGCTGGCCGGCTTCGTGGCCAGCCCAGCCGTGGGCATGGCGGCCAAGGACTCCCTGCTCACCCAGCACCTGGAGGGGATGAGCCAGGAGTCTATGAACCTGGTTCGCCTGCTGCTGCGAAAGGGCCGTTTCGTCCTGGCGCCGCAGATCGCCGACCACTACCGAGATCTGCTAAACGAACATCGGGGGATCGAGACGGCGGAGGTAACCTCCGCCGTACCTTTGAGCCCCGAGGAGACGAAGGCCATCGCCAAGCGGCTCTCGGCCCTGACGGGCCGCAAGGTAACAGTAGAGGTCGACATCGATCCCGCCATTATTGGCGGGATCGTGGCGCGTATCGGCGACCAGTTGATTGATGCCAGCGTGAGGGGCCGGCTGCAGGCGCTCAAGAGGCGGCTCGCGCCGGCCTGATGGACGGACCGTGGAGACGCAACGTGTCGCGTCTCTACACCATTGGACCCTCTTTCAGGAGGATTATCGCTTATGGCGGTTCGCGCAGACGAAATCAGCTCGATCCTGAGACAGCAAATCGAACAGTTCCAGGAGGTCGTGACCTCCGTCAACGTGGGAACCGTCGTCGAGGTGGGCGACGGGATCGCCCGCGTCCATGGCCTGTCGGGAGCCATGTCCAACGAGCTGTTGGAGTTCCCCGGTGGGGTCATGGGCCTCGCCCTCAACCTGGAGGAGGAGAGCGTCGGCTCCGTGATCCTGGGTCCCTTCACCGACATCAAGGAAGGCGACCAGGTCCGGGCGACGGGACGCATCATGGAGGTGCCCGTCGGCCAGGAGTTGGTTGGCCGCGTCGTCAACGCCCTGGGCCAGCCCATCGACGGGAAGGGTCCCATCAACACCACCAGGACCCGGCCGGTGGAGAAGATCGCCGCCGGTGTGGTGCTGCGCGAGCCGGTCAACACCCCGGTCCAGACCGGCATCAAGGCCATCGACTCCCTGATCCCCATCGGCCGTGGCCAGCGCGAGCTGATCATCGGCGACCGGCAGACCGGGAAGACCGCCATCGCCATCGACACCATCATCAACCAGCGCAAGGGCGACGTGGTGTGCATCTACGTCGCCATCGGCCAGAAGCAGTCGGCCGTGGCCCAGGTGGTGGCCACCCTGGAGGAGGACGGCGCCTTGTACC
>JAJZRD010000267.1 GCA_021845945.1 Chloroflexota bacterium | reverse complement strand
CGGTGTGAGTCGGTATGTCTGCGTTTGCTCATACATAAGGATTGCTCATCCGCCCGCCTATTGACAACTCTGTGCAGACCTTAACTTGTAAGGAATGGTCCTGGACCCGCCCCCACCGAGTCTCTCTACAGTACCGCCCAGGCGATGGCCATGAAGCCCGCGATGCCAACCGTCCCGTACTCCAGCAACATTCGCCGCTCCAAGGCCCCCTCCTGGATCGCCACCACCAGTCCGGTGAAAACGTAGAAGGTCAGCAGCAACAGGGCTCCGCCCACCAGCCCGCTGACCGGCCAGTAGTTGAGCGCCCAGGTCGTCTCAGCCACCACCAGGCCTGCCAACGCAGCCATCCGCCACCCAAAGGGCCGTCTCCCCTTGCCCGAGCGAAGGGCCTCCAGGGCCGCCAGCAGGGCGACGAGACCGGTAGCGCTGGCCGTGACCAGGCTCCGCTCCTTGGTGTGGTATATCAGGGCGAAGAGGAGGAAGGTGACCAGATACAGAGCCAGGTTGGCCACGAATCGCCCCGCCCGGGAGTAGCGCCCGCCGGGATCCAGGCTGGACTTCAGTCCCATCAGCAGGGCAGCCATCAAGATAGCCGCTCCCGCCACCACCACCATCTGGGACTCCGGAGGGGTCACCTGGGTGAGCCACAGGCCTGACACCACCAGCAGCCCGGGGGCAATCCAAAGGGTGAAGGCCTGGTACTGGTCCCTGGGCTCCGACGAGGTGGGCTGCTCCAGGAAGCTCTCCGCGGAGATCCCCACCAACCCGATCAGGCCGCCCCCGAATAGCCAGATCTGGATGGCTCCCAGACCGGTCGAGAGCCACAGCCCCGCGGCCACCAGTCCCACCGCCAGCACGAACGCTACGATACCTTTCACCCTCTCGCCCCCCTCCAGCTCCGAGCTAGCGGGATTTTACATCTACCCCCCCTGGACGTAAAGGGACAGGGTAGGAAAGGGTGTGCGTCACGTTCCCGGGGAAGCAGGTGCCGGGGATGGTTCGGCACTCGCAGGAGCGCCTTCCCAGGCGCGAAGGGTTGCTCGACACCGGAGACGGCCCTACCGGCTCACCTGCACCCAAATGGAGGAGGCGCCCTTCATTCCAAGAGACACAGTAGAGCCACCCGCCTCAAGGGTGACGACCCCCGCGGCGGGAGACACTTCAGCCACTCGAAAGGTCGCTCCCGGGACCAAGCCGTTGCGGCGGAAGTAGTCGAGCAGGGCCGGGTCCTCCTCCGCCAGGGGCGACAGCCTGACGACGGTGACCTCCTCCCCGCCGGCGGCCTGGCTCAGGGGCATGGCATCGCCGTCGGTCCGGATGCTGGAGCCGGGGATCGGGTTTCCATGAGGGCAGGTGGCCGGATACTCCAGGACCCTCGCCAGTCTCTCTTCCACCTCCTGCGAGATGGCATGCTCCAACCTGCAGGCTTCCTCGTGGGCCTGGGACCAGTCCAGCCCCAGCACGTCCACCAACCACCTCTCGGAGAGACGATGGCGCCTCACCAGGGTTTCGGCCAGCTCCCTGCCTTTGGCCGTCAGGACGACCCCCGCCCCTCTTTCGGATTGGACGTAGCCCTGCTGGGCCATGCGCCTCAGAGTGTCGGTCATGGTTGGGGCTGAGACGCCCATGGCCTCCGCCACCCGCGCGCTCCTGACCGGCAGGCTCTCCATCCCCACGATGTAGATGGTCTCCAGGTATTCCTCTATGGTAGGCGTCGCCAAGCCGTTCCTCCAGTCTTGCCAGGGGTTGCTGGCCCGCGTCGCACCACCCTTTTCTTCCGGCAGCCCCTCACCGAACTCCAGGGCAACCCGCTTGACGTGGACCACAAGTTAGTATAGTCTAACTGCGCCTGCAAGGCCATACTCAGCCCCGGCGGGCGATAACGAGATGGAGAGGTTTCGGACATGGTAGCACCGTTGCTCGTCACCCTCAGGGAGGGATTGGAAGCCACGCTGATCCTGGGAATAATCCTAGCCTATCTGGCCAGGACTGGGAACCACCGCCATTCCAGTCCGGTGTGGGTAGGAACGGGGCTCGCCGTCCTCGTCAGCCTGCTGGCAGGAGCGGCCATCTTCTTCACGGTGGGCGAACTGGCGGGCACCGCCGAGCAGATCTTCGAGGGCAGCACGATGCTCCTGGCCGTGGCGATGCTCGCCTACATGGTAGTCTGGATGAGGCGGCAGGCCTCGGGCATCCGGGCAGAGCTTCAGGAGAAGCTCCAGGCGGCGCTGAGCTCGGGATCCGGCGCCGCCCTCATGCTCATGGCCTTCGTGGTAGTGGCCCGGGAAGGGATAGAGACTGCCCTCTTCTTCTTCGCCGCCAGCCGAACCAGCACTCCTGCCGAATCGGCCGTCGGCGGGCTCCTAGGGTTGGTCCTTGCGGCGGGCCTCGGCTACTCCGTCTATCGGGGCAGCCACCGGCTGAACCTGCGAGCCTTCTTCAACGTGACCGGGGTCATGCTCATGATCTTCGCGGCGGGTCTCCTGGCCCACGGGATCCACGAGTTCCAGGAGGCTGGGCTCCTGCCGGAGGTCGTCGAGCACGTCTGGAATGTCAACTGGCTCCTCGACGAGAAGTCGACCCTGGGGCGCTTCCTCACAGCCCTGGTCGGCTACAACGGGAACCCGTCGCTGCTGGAGGTGCTGGCCTACCTCGCCTTCCTTGCCACCTCATTCACCTACTACTTCCGCTCGCCAGCAAGGCCCCAAGGGACGGCAGAGACCCGACCCCGGCAGGCCATCTAGTCCTTCGCCACACCCGTCTCGGCGGCTGGGAGCGCGGGCGTCCCGCTGTGCCCGCGCTCCCAGCCGGTCTGTGATATCATTCGTCAAACAGGACGAGAGGCTGCCACCCGTGACCGTCACCGCCGTTTTCCTCGACCTCTACCAGACCCTGGTCTACTTTCACCCGGCGCGCGAGTACCGGCAGGCGATAGCCCTGAGGCAGTTCGGCTTCGACGTGGACCCGGTGGTTCTGCGCCGGGGCTACCTGGCCGCCGACCACCACTACACCCTGGCCGGTATGGAGACCCCGATCCACCTGCTGAGCCGCCCCGAGCGGGATCAGCTCTATCTCCGTTACCAGCAGCTGGTGATGGAGGAGGCGGGTCTGGGCCATGCCCTCCGGCTCGCCGAGGAGATCCGCAGCCGCTACTGGGAGCAGGAGAAAGAGCTTCGTCCCTTCCCCGAGGTGGAGGCGACCCTCGCCGGCCTCAGGGAGGCGGGATACCGCCTGGGGCTCATCACCAACGTCACCGACGACCCCACGCCGGAGCTGGAGAGGATGGGGCTGCGAAAATGGTTCGACGTGATGGCGGCCTCCTGTCTGGTGGGGTTCGAAAAGCCCGACCCCCGGATCTTCGAGGCGGCCATGAGCGAGATGGGCATCCCTCCGGAGCAGGGCGTGCACGTGGGCGACCAGTTCCTGGCCGACGTGGGTGGGGCCCGAGCCGTCGGGCTGAAAGCGGTTCTGCTGGACCGCTACGATCTCCAGCCGGACCGCCATCCCCTGAGGGTCCGAAGCCTGGCAGAGCTTGCACCCCTCCTGCGGAACGGCCTCGCATGAGCACCAGATTGGTTGACTACCACATCCACACCGCCCGGTGCGGCCACGCGGTGGGAACCATGGAGGAATACGTGGAGCAGGCGCTGGCCGGGGGGCTGAGCGAGATCGGCTTCTCGGATCACCTCCACCTGTACTTCCTGCCGCCCGACCGCAGGGACCCCAGCCTCGCCATGGCCGAGCAGGAGCTCCCCCGCTACGTGGAGAGCGTGCTCCGGCTGCGCGACCGCTTCCCCCAGATTCCGATTCGGCTGGGGGTTGAGGCCGACTACTACCCCGGGTACGCGGAGACCCTGCAGCGGATCCTGGAGCCACACCCCTGGGACTACGTCTACGGCTCCGTCCACTTCATAGGCGACTGGGGTTTCGACGACCCCCAGTACGTGGACCGTTACGCCCGGTGGGACGTCGACGAGCTGTACGGCCGCTACTTCGACCTGGTGAAGGAGGCCACGGCCACCGGTCTCTTCGACGTCGTGGGCCACCTGGACGTCATCAAGAAGTTCGGCCACCGTCCGAAGGGCGACGTGGGGCCCCTGTACTCTCAGGTCGCGGCCGCGTTGAAGGACGCGGACGTGGCAATCGAGGTGAGCACAGCGGGTCTCCGCAAGCCGGTAGGAGAGATCTACCCGGGCCCAACCCTCCTGGCCGATTGCGGCCGTCTCGGAGTACCCGCTACTCTCGGCTCGGATGCCCACCAGCCCGCCGACGTGGGCATCCACTTCGACCAGGCGCTGGAGGCGCTGCGGGCCGCAGGGTACCGGGAGATCGTCCGCTTCCAGCAGCGGAAGCGGATCGCGATTCCACTGTCGTTCGCCGGCGAGCGGCCATAGGGTGGGTCTTCCCAGCCAACCTGTTGCCCCTTGCACCCGCTGGATCAACCTGTATAATGAGCCGGTAGGGCCGCCTCGTCTAGCAAGGAGGTGCAGATGCGTACCCACGACCTCGACCGTCGGCGCATCCACGACTCGGGTTGGCGCGCCCTGGTTAGGCGCGTACCTCCTCAGGTGGTCGTAGGGGCCTTGGCCATCGCGGCCGTCGTGCTGGCCTTCGCCTACCGACCAAGTGAGACCTCCGAGGGCTCCAAGGCCGATCCCACCGCCGCTCGTCCGACGGTAGCCCCGGCCGCGATCGTTTCCCTGCCCACGGCAGTCCCGAGCCCAGCCCCGCAGCAGGAGCGCACCCACGTTGTGGCCTCGGGGGATACCCTCACCGGTATCGCCCAGAAGTATTACGGGGATGCCTCCAAGTGGAGCAAGGTCTTCGAGGCCAACCGCGACGTCCTTCCCAGTTCCAACAGCCTCCAGATCGGCCAGAAGCTGAAGATCCCGGACTAGGACCACTTGGAGTGCGGCGCCAAGCCACCGCAGTCCAAAGTAGGGGCGAAGCATTTCGCGCCAGAGATCG
>JAJZRD010000266.1 GCA_021845945.1 Chloroflexota bacterium | reverse complement strand
TACAGTTTAATGCAACGTCACCCCCGCTTGCGCGGGGGTCCAGACGTCCCCTCTCCTCGTGAGGCTGCTCCTTCACGCCAACGGGGGGACCCTGGATGCCCGATCAGGTCGGGCATGACGATCCGGGTAGCCTGCCTTCGTTAGACTGTCACTCTCCCTGTGAACCATGCCGAGGCTCGAATCGTGCGGGCACATCGCCTGCGGGGCATGGTGCGGGGAGGATAACATGCGCGAATCCGTTGCCGAGTTGCAGATAATTCGAGGGATGTTGAACGAAGCGTTGCAGTGCTTGGACGAAGGAATGGCCACGCCGAATATGGATGGTTACGAGTCGTTGGCCCGGGCCAGGGAAAGGCTCATGAACGCCCTCGCGAAGTTGATGGTAGTTGAGAAGAGACTCACCGAACAGGTGAGAAGAGGCGGATAGATCGAGCAGAGCGGGCTGGAAGCTGTTCAGCCTTCTAGCTAGTTCCTATGCCGCCCTTACGCGTCGGCGCGCCCGTCGGGCCAGGTGCGCCAGGAGTCGATCCAGGGCCAGAACGTTGAGCACGTCCTCCGGTCCCACCCAACCACGGCGGGCGGTGGCGACGGCGTAGCGCACGTACTCCATCTGCCGCACCGAATGGGCGTCGCTGTCGCAGACCACCAGCGCCCCTGTCTGCTTAGCCCTGAGCGACCATACGTCGTCCAGGTCCAGCCGGTCCGGCTGGCCGTTCACCTCCAGCGCCACCCCGGTTTCGGCTGCCACTCGTATCACCGCCTCCATGTCCACTTCGTACTCCGACCGGCGCAGCAGCAGGCGCCCCGTGGGATGGTTCAGGGTGTCCACGTGGGGATTGTGAAGGGCGCGGAGGATTCGACCCGTCATCTGCTCCCGAGACTGGCCGAAGGCGCTGTGCACCGAGGCGGTGACGATGTCGAACTCCGCCAGCACCTCCTCCGGGTAGTCCAGGCTGCCGTCCGGCAGGATGTTCACCTCCGTCCCATGCAGGATGCGGAAGGGGGCGTAGAATTCGTTCAGACGGTCCACGAGCCGCCTCTGCTGGCGCACGACATCTGCGGAGAGGCCCCTGGCGACACCTAGCCCCTTAGAATGATCGGTGAAGGCCACGTACTGGTAGCCTCTGGCCATGGCCTCCTCCACCATTCGCTCCGGCGGGTCGTGGCCGTCGCTCCAGTCCGTGTGGACGTGCAGGTCCCCCTTGATGTCCCGCAGCTCCACCAGTTGAGGGAGTTGGTGATGCCTGGCGGCGTCGATCTCGCCCCTGTTCTCCCTTAGCTCCGGCGGTATCCAGTCCATCCCCAGAGTCCGGTAGACCTCCTCCTCGGTCCGCCCCGCTATACGCATCTCCCGCTCGTCGAAGAGGCCGTACTCCGAGAGCTTCCAGTCTCGCTGCATGACCAGGGTGCGCAGAGCGATGTTGTGCTCCTTGGAGCCGGTGAAGTAGAGCAGCGCCGAGCCGTACTCCTCGGGCTTGATCACCCTGATGTCTATCTGCAGGTCGTCCCGGGTGAGGATGGTGCTTCGTGCCGGCCCCTTGGCCAGGACCTCCTCAGCGATGGGCAGGCTTGTGAAGGCGTCCATCACCTCCAGAGGCCGATCGGAAGATGCCAGGATGTCGATGTCCCCGATAGTCTCCTTCATGCGGCGGATGCTGCCGGCCGGATGTATCTCTCGTATCGCTGGATGTCGCCGCAGCAGCCGCACCACCTCTTCCGCCGCCGGCAGGGCCACTCCCAGCAGCATGCGTCGGGTCCGCTGGGCCACCCGGGCCGCTTCCGTGGCGATTTTCTGCTCTAGCCTCTCTCCGAAGCCCCGCAGGCCGCGCAGCTTGTGCTCCCGGGCGGCCTTCTCCAGCTCGGCTACGCTGGTAATGCCCAACCGCTCGTGGAGGAGCCTGGCCCTGACCGGCCCTATGCCCGGTACCTCCAGCAGCTCCACCGTCGCCACGGACACCTGGCGCTTGAGTTCCTCATAGTAGCTGGAGCGTCCGGTGTCCAGGTACTCCCCTATCTTGGAGGCGATGGACTCGCCCACTCCGTAGATCTCCTCCAGACGACCCGCCCGGTGGAGATCCTCCACGTCCTCGGTCAGGGCACTGATAGTCCGCGCAGCCTCCCTGTATGCCCGGACGCGGTAGGGACTCTCCCCTTTCAGCGCCAGCAGCTTCGCTACGTTTTCCAGCAGCCGGGCGACATCCTCATTCCGCCTGTCCATGTTCCACCTCAGGAAAGCAGTGCTCCGCTCATGCCGCTTTAGCCTGCGGCTGGGTCCGCAAGCGGTATAGCTCGATTACCTCCGCCTCCGTGGTGGCGTCCTCCGCCCGCCGGTCGAAGCGGAACCTGGACATCCTCGGGAAGCGAAGGGAGTATCCGCGATCCCGCCGCCCCACCTTGCCGCAAGTGTGGCGCGGGCTGCGGGTGATCGTGCCGGCAATGACCTCGATCACGTGCTGGGGCTCCACCCATACGTCCGGCGTCAGCTCGGAGTCCACCTGCCTGGGCCTCTCCGGCACCCGGGCGGCATCCAGCATCTCCCGGAAGCGCACCCACTCCTCCTCCGTGAGGCCTGAGCCCACCCGAGACACCGTGCGGAAGCGGTCGTTCTGCGGGTCGTACACCGCGGTCAGTAGCGATCCTATGCCCAGCTTCGCTCGCTTGCCCCGGCCCCGGTAGTACCCCACCACCACCACGTCGAAGGTATCCCCTGCCAGCCCCTCCTGGTAGCCCCGCTTCAGCTTCACCCAGTTGAAGCGGCGCGCTCCGGCATGGTACGGCGCCTCCGGCCGCTTCACCAGCGCCCCCTCCAGGCCCCGGCGCTCCATCTCCTCGAAGAAGCGCTCCAGCTCTGCCGGATCGTCGGTCTCCATCTGAGGGGTGACGAAGATGGGCCCCTCGGGCTGCTCACTCACTACCTCCCGCAACCGTGCGGCTCGTTCCCTGAGGGGCAGGAGGGTGAGATCCTCGCCGTCCAGGAAAAGCAGGTCGAAAACGTAGTAGCGCAGGGGATAGAGGACCTCCATCTCCTCTACCCCGTGCTTGCGTCGCCGTCGCACCGTCTCCTGGAAGGAGAGGAACTTCCCGGTCCTGGGGTCACATCCTACCGCCTCGCCGTCCAGAATGGCCTGGCGAGTCACCACCTGCCGCCGCGTCGCCTGGGCGACGTCCGGCAGGGCGCCCGTCACGTTCTCCAGCCGGCGGGTGAACAGCCAGACCCGATCGCCATCCTTGTGGGCCTGGAGGCGAAGGCCGTCGTACTTGGGCTCCGCTATGGCCCGGCCCAGCTTCCGCACGATGGCTTCGGGCGATGGAAGCCGCTCGGCGAGGGCCGAGAGGACCGGGCGGCCCGGAGTCGGACGGATCCTATCCAGGGCGTCCGGTCCGCCGGATAGGAGTGTCTCGGCGACCAGCCCCAGATCCGAGCAGAAGCTGTAGGCCCGCTCTATGCGTGGCCGCAGGGAGCGGTTGCCCACACTGGCCACCGAAAGGGCGTCCATGATGGTCGCATCGCCCACCCCCAGACGGAGCCGTCCCTGGGCCATCCGAACCAGGTAGCGCGCCTCCCTGCCCCCCAGTTGGCGCAGCAGGTCGCTGATAAGCGCCACCTTCTCTTCGTAGCCGCCCGTCTCGGCGACGCGCAGGAGTTGCTGGAATGCCTGCTGCACCGAGACAGGCCGGCCCTCCGGCGGCAGCAGCCCCTCGGCCACCAACCCCAGGTCCCCCCGCTGCTTGTACAGCCTCCACACCTCCTCGACGGGTGTGTCTGTAGCATCCCCGATGGCGAGGGCCAACCGGCGCTCGTCCACGCCGATGTCGGGGGCGGCGTAGGGTGGACCCAGGCGGCCCTCGAGGAGATAGGGCAGGATGCGGGCATCCTCCGGGCCTCGTCGGAACAGCTCTGCCAGGAGCGCCGCCTGGAGGTGGTGCTTGGTCGTGGCTTCGATCTTCGCGAAGGCTTCGGCCAGTTCGGTTAGTTGCATACTGCCCCCGTCGATGCGATGGCAATAGCCATGCCCTGTTTCTCCTCCATCCAGCAGTGCCCATTCACGCGGCACGCCACATGCTACGCCGATGTCCTCAGAATACGTTGGAGGTGAAGCCGATGAGCAAGGTGATACGTTGGGGCCGCCCGCCCGAGAATCTATCGGGCGACAGCCGTTGTCCCTTCCCTCACTGGGACTACCATAAGGGGCGCCAGATCGCCGGGCCACCCCGCGCTTGCAGACTGCATCGCTGGGTAAACCGGCGGTGGTACGAGGGATTCAAGCGCGGGATGTCCTTGTAGGCGGGGTTGCCCCGACCCCGCCTACTCGAAAGGGAACAGTCGCCCAGAACCTTGTGTTGCGCCTGGGAAGCTGTCCAGGCTCGGGGTTTCGCCGCTCAACGGGAGCTCACTACTAGAGGGTCCTCCTGCCCCGCTTCGGGAGCGGCTTGCCGGAGGTCTGGTTCTCGATCCAGTCCTTGATCTCCTCGGCACTGTGGGACCGAAAGCTGAAGCGAAAGGCGCCGGAGGGCTCCCTCGCCCGGATATCCACGTAGGGATCGGCAAACCGCTGCTCCAGCCAGTTCTTCAAGCTGTTGACGCTCTGTAGGGTTGGGGCCTCAATGCACAAGATCGCCAGAGGGGTACCGGACGAGATGGCCCACGCCTCGTCGGCGGCCATCTCGTCCGGTGTGGGCATGGTGCCCTCCCTACGGACTTCGGCCTCGTCCCTCAGCACGTTCTCGACCTCGTCCGCATGGTCTGCGGGCACGACGATCCAATACTCGTACATCGACCATCTCCCATCGATCCAGGATTTCAGCCGGATGCTGCTTGCGACGATGGGGTGGAGAAGGGCAACCCGTATGCCATCGCGCGGTCCCTCTCAGCAGTCCGAGTAGCCACAACTGTAGCATGTCCGGCAGCCCTCCTCGGGAACGAGACTGGCTTGCCCGCACTGCGGGCAGAGGTCCCCGATGGGAGTGGCACCCGCCGCCCCT
>JAJZRD010000265.1 GCA_021845945.1 Chloroflexota bacterium | reverse complement strand
CCCGTGAGGGTGGACAGCTCCTGCTCGATCTTCTGAGAGCGAACGTAAGTGCCTCGGCCGTGCTGGCGATAGAGAAACCCCTCGGACGTCAGGTCACTGATGGCCTGGCGGACGGTTATGCGGCTGACGCCAAAGCGAGACACCAGCTCGCGCTCGGTCGGGATGGCATCGCCAGGTTTGAGAGCCCCACCCTCAATCTGCTGCTGCAGGTAGAAGCGAAGCTGATAATGCAGCGGAACGGGGCTGGATCGATCGAGCAACATAGGGGATCCTCCCACCGGCTGATCGCGAAGATTGGTTATGACCACAGGACGACATGTCCACTACCACGACAATATAGCGTCGTCTCGAAGGGCTGTCAAGAAGGCTCAAGCCCATCGGCACCCCTCCCCCGGGGTGGGGGGAGGGGTGTGGGAGAGGGAGAGGGTGAAGCGATCAGCCCTTGAGCAACAGCGAGGTCAGGCGGTCCATGTCCCTGTCCCGATGGGAGCCCATCAGCTCCACAGCCGCCTCTACGGAGCTGCCCTGGTGCAGCACGGCGTCCACCGCCGCGGCCACCGCCCTGGGGTCGTCGGGGCCGGGGAAGAGGATGTTGCGGCCCACCATGGCCCCCCGTACGTTGCCGCCCAGGCTGATGCCGGCGTGGAACGCCTCCAGGGTGCCCATGGGGTTGCCGGCGGAGTCCCCGCCCAGCATCAGCAGCGGGAGGCTTGATGCCTGCACCACCCTGTCGAAGTCGGGGCAGTAGGTTATCTTCAGCCATGTGTACAGGGAGGAGGTCCCCAGGGCCGAGGCGACGCCCATCAGCTTGACGTTGTCGGCCGCCGACTTCTTCACCTTGTAGACCCCGTCCACCTTCTCCGTGGGCAGCGGCTCCAGGAAGACGGTGAGCCCCAGGTCGCTGCACTCGTCGATGGCCCGGGCGCAGTACTCCAGGGTCTTGAGGCTTCCCTCCTGCTGCAGGTCGATGCGGAACATCAGCTTGGCTCCGTCCAGCCCCATCCTGGCGATCCCCCGGGGGGTGTAGGCGGTCATCCGGTCGTCCATCTCGAACTGGGAGCCGATCACCCCGCCCCGGTTCATGCACCCCACCAGCAGCTGGTTGTCCAGGAAGCTGGCGCCGCCGGCCTCCACGTTCAGCATGTCGACGATCAGCAAGTCCTCGATCAGGTCCGGGGTGGTCATGACCCCGTCCAGCTTGAGGGTGGCGGCCACCCGCAGGATCCTTCCGAGGTAGTCGATCCGGTTGCCCATCCCCAGGGGATCCCCCAGCATCGCCGTCACCATTCGGGCGGGGTGGTCGGCGGCCAGGATCACCAGCTTTCCATCGGTGGTAAGCCGCTGCCGTCGCTTTCGTCGCGCCGCGTACTCCTTCACCGCTTGGGGCCGCTCCACCCGCACCTCGGCGATCTGATCGAAGATCGACTTGGGGAAGAAGCGCTCCCGCGAGAAGCGGTAGCCCTTTAGGTCGTAGCCCATACCTTCCCTCCAGACTCATTACTCATCACTAGTTTGGGTGCCAGCAGTGGTTCCAGGGTAACGTAGTCGGGTAGCGGTTCCCCTATCAGGGGGGCGGCGTAGCCCTGGAAGGCCGGGGCAACCCCAAAGGGGGCCAGGAACTCCGGCGGGATTATCTTCTCCTTGTTGGCCACCTCCTGGAGTGGGGCAGCGCCGGTGGTGCAGCGGTAGGGCTGGTCCGACGCCCTCTCCAGGGTCACCATCTCCCCGCTGCGGCCCTCCAGGGCCAGCCGCACGGCCGCCCGGCCCGCCTCCCGAGCCTCCGCCTGGTCCACAGGGGAGACACAGGCCATGGCGGCCCGCTGGACGGTGCCCGGCCGGTCCGACCGACACTTGAGCCCCAACTCCCCAGCGATCATTCGGGCCAGGAAGTCCCCCACCCCGTACACCACCTTGTGACCGAAGGCGTCGACGACCGAGTCGGCGGCCTCGTCGGCCACGAGGCTGCCGTCGGCGGAGCGCAGCGCCTCGGAGGTCACCACCAGGGCGCAACCGAACTCCCCGTGCCGCCGGGCCACCTGCTCGAGGAACTGCCCCCGATCGAAGGGCTGCTCTGGCAGGCAGATCACCAGGGGTAGAGGGCTCTCGGGGCGGCTTGCCAGCGAAGCAGCGGCCGCTATCCATCCGGCGTTCCGGCCCATCACCTCCAGGACGTACAGCTGCATGAAGGTGCGCATGGAGAGCAGGTCTCTGCCGATGTCCATCACCGACTGGGCTACCCAGCGGGCCACGCTGCCGTAGCCCGGGCAGTGGTCGGTGCGGGGTAGGTCGTTGTCGATGGTCTTTGGGATCCCCACCACCTGGAGGTCGTAGCCCTCGGCCCGGGCCAGCGACTCGATCTGGAGCGAGGTGTCCATGGAGTCGTTGCCGCCGATGTAGAGGAAGTAGCGGACGTCGTGGGCGCGGAAGACCTGCAGGATCCGCTCGTAGTCCGCGGGGGAGAGCTTGCGGCGGCAGGAGCCGAGGGCCGAAGCGGGGGTTCGCTGGAGGCCTTCCAGGATCGAGGCGGGCTGCCGGCCGAGATCGAGGAGATTCTCCTGGAGGGCGCCCTCGATGCCGTTGACCAGCCCCAGCACCGAGCCGATGCGGGGGTGTCGGAGGGCTTCCTCCACGGCGCCGAGCAGGCTGCCGTTGATCACCGCAGTGGGACCGCCGGACTGCCCGATCGCCAGATTGCCTTTATCCATGGCCAAGCCTCCCAACAACCCTATCCTGTATATCCTGTTCTTCTTGGTCCTGGTTGGTTAGCGCTGGTTGGTGCTGCCTCTCGGGTTCCGGTTTCGCTTCAGCCGCACCCGATAGATGTACCGGTCTGCCCGATAGCAGGTCCGAGAGAACTCCACGGGGCGGCCGTCCATGGCATACACCACCCGTTCCATCTGGAGCATGGGCATGCCCTTCTTGATGCCCAGGTGGGTGGCGAGAAACTCGTCGGCCAGGGCGGCCTGGATCGCCTGGTCCGCCTGGTCCAGCTCGACCCCATACTTCTCCTCGAGCAGGGTGTAGAGGGCGCCCTGGAGGTCGTCGGCCAGCAGCTTCTCTCCCAGGTCGGGCGGGCAACAGGTGATGTCGAGGGCCATGGGCTCGCCGTCGGCCAGTCGAAGCCGCACCATGCGGAACACCCTTTGGCCCGGCTGGAGGCGCAGCTTGGCAGCCGTCGCGGCGTCGGCCTCCACCATCTCGGCCGAGATCAGCTTGGCGCCGGGGGTCAGCCCCCGATCGATCATCTCCTCGGAGAAGCCGGTGAGGGTGGACAGCTCCTGCTCGATCCGGTTGCTGCGGACGAAGGTGCCCAGCCCCCGCTGACGGTAGAGGAGGCCGTCGGACATCAGGCTGTTGACGGCCTGCCGGACGGTGATACGGCTGACGCCGAAGCGGTCGATCAGCTCCCGTTCGGTGGGGATGGTATCGCCCGGCTTGAGGGACCCGCTCTCGATCTGCTGGAGCAGGAGGGCCCGGAGCTGGAAGTAGAGCGGCAAGGGACTGGCCCGATCGAGCATGGCTGGGAGCCTCCAATCCCATACTTCAGGATAAGGATATAACATTATACTGTCATATCCTTTTGGTGTCTCCCATCTTATCCACACCCTGCAACCCTGTCAAGTAGCTGAAGGTTTGGCCCCTTGACAACGGCACGCTCCCCGCGGTAGCATCCACCTGGAAGATTATTTTGTAAAGGGAACAAATAATTTCCCCGGCGAGGAGAGTGCCATGGGCCGTCCCGAGGAGTTCGCGGCCAACCTCGAGAGCCTACGCCGCTTCATGGGCTCGGCCGGCCTCGACTGCCTGCTGCTGTCGGACCACGTCAACGTCGCCTGGCTCGTGGGGAGCGGTCGCAGCTTCGTGGGCTGGGCCACCGACCAGGGCGCCGGGCGGGTGGTCGTCACCCCCACGGAGATGGCCCTGGTCACCACCAACATCGAGGCCCGGCGCATGGCCACCGAGGAGTTCCCCGACCTCCCCTGGCGGGTGGTCGATCACCCCTGGTGGGAGAGCCCCGCCCCGACCCTGGGTCAGTTGATCCCCTCGGGCGCCATAGTGGGGGTGGATAGCCCCGTCCCCGGGTTGCAGGGGGCCGCGGGGGTCGGTGGAGAGCTTCCTCGCCTGCGCTCCCGCCTTTCCATGCCGGCCCAGGAGAGGGCGCGAAGGCTGGGGCGAACGGTGGGCGAGGTGATGGCTCGGGTTTGCCACGAACTGGAGCAGGGGGAATCCGAGTTCCAGATCGCAGGACGAATGGTCGGGTCCATGGTGGCCCGGGGGATCGAGGTGCCGGTCTGCCTGGTGGCCGTCGACGAGCGGGCCTTCCGGTGGCGTCACTTCCTTCCCACCCAGCGCGCCCTGCGCTCTTACGCGATGCTGGCCGCCTGCGGTCGGAAGGACGGTCTGGTGGTCTCCTGCACCCGCCTGGTCCACTTCGGCGCCCCTTCAGCGGAGATCGTGCGCGGGTGGGAGGCGGTCAGCCGGATCGACGCCGAGGTGATCGCCGCCACTCGGCCGGGGGCGACCTCCGGGGAGATCTTCGACCTGCTCCGGGGAGTCTACGCCGCCACCGGCTTCGCCGAGGAGTGGCGCAACCACCATCAGGGCGGGCTGGCCGGCTACAAGCCGCGCCCCCGATGGGACGGAGCGGGTGGGGGTGGGGCAGATCTACGCCTGGAACCCCTCGGTGCCGGGGGCCAAGTCCGAGGACACCCTCCTGGTCGGCCCCGAGGGCAACGAGATCCTCGCCGACGGCGGGGATTTCCCCTACCGCGAACTCCACACCGCCAGGGGGCCGGTCCGGCGTCCCGAGATCCTGGTGCGGTAGCCCATTAGCCCATCGCCCATTTGACAGACCATGCGGCAGTGTTGATGTAGCGGCACCAAGAGATACGACGTTGTGCTCATATCCTGACGCCCAATCAGGGGTCGGGACTGTTACTGCTGCACGGAGCAGAGATGCAGTGGCTCCAACGGATCCCTCGCGGCGCTGGTC
>JAJZRD010000028.1 GCA_021845945.1 Chloroflexota bacterium | reverse complement strand
CACGGCAATCCATCGTGTAAAGACGTGGAACGGGACTAGTAAGCGGTAGCGCCGCGGGTCAGAGAGCCGGGGTAGGTGAGAGCCGGCACCAGGCGCGTCGACGAATGGACCCGGGAGTCGCAGGCCCAAAGGGCGAGCCCGAGTAGGCCGTGCCGGATTGGCCCCCGTTATCAGGGCGCCGGGTATCGGAGGTACTGTTATCTCCCGTACCTGTGAGGAGATGCCAGGGGTGGTGTTGAACTGCCTTTGGCAACCGGGGTGGCACCACGAGGCTAAGCCTCTCGTCCCTAGGACGAGAGGCTTTTTGTTTTGTCTGAAGGGGTTCGAATTGGAGCGGGAAGGTATGGAACGGGTGGGGCCGGCGGCTCTCGGCGGGACCTGCGGCTGCAGATCTCGCCGCGCAGGGCTGCGTGCCTCACCCGGCTCGTGGCGGTTGGGGCGGCCTACCGGCCGCCCCTGAACGGCATCCACCTTTGCCTCACCGACAGGCAGCACGGGCTTGGAGGATCTCAACGGTGTAGCGTCGGGCCCTGTGCCCGACGTTGCGGATGTCGCCCGGGACCGTCGGGGACGAGCCCCGACGCTACAGAAACCCTACTTGGAGAAGAGAGATGAACGCTGCACAAAGTGCGACCAAGATACTGCTGACCGAGAGCGAGATGCCCACCTCCTGGTACAACGTGGCGGCCGACCTGCCGAAGCCGCTGGATCCGCCCCTCCATCCCGCCACCGGGCAGCCCCTGGGGCCCCAGGACCTGGCGCCCCTCTTCCCCATGGCGCTGATCCAGCAGGAGGTCTCCCGGGCGAGGTACGTCGAGATCCCCGAGGAGGTTCAGGACATCTACCGGCTCTGGAGGCCGACGCCCCTCTACCGGGCGCGAAAGCTGGAGAAGGCGCTGGACACCCCGGCCAGGATCTACTACAAGTACGAGGGGGCCAGTCCGGCCGGAAGCCACAAGCTGAACACCTCCGTGCCCCAGGCCTACTACAACAAGAAAGAGGGCATTAAGCGGCTATCCACCGAGACGGGTGCCGGGCAGTGGGGCAGCGCCCTATCCATGGCCTGCTCCTTCTTCGACCTGGAGTGCAAGGTGTACATGGTCAAGGTGAGCTACCACCAGAAGCCCTACCGCCGCTCCCTGATCGAGACCTTCGGTGCCAGGGTGGTGCCCAGCCCCAGCCGCGACACCGCCGCCGGCCGCGCCATCCTCGAGAGGGATCCGGAGTCCGGGGGTAGCCTCGGCATCGCCATCAGCGAGGCGGTGGAGGATGCCGCCACCCGGGAGGACACCCACTACTCCCTGGGGAGCGTCCTCAACCACGTCCTGCTGCACCAAACCGTGATCGGGCAGGAGGCGAAGAAGCAGCTGGAGAAGGTGGACGCCTATCCGGACGTCGTGGTGGGATGCGTGGGCGGCGGCAGCAACTTCGGCGGGATCGCCTTCCCCTTCATGCAGGACCGGCTGGCGGGGAAGAGGGTTCAGTTCGTCGCGGCCGAGCCCGCGGCCTGCCCCAGCCTGACCAAGGGCGTCTTCGCCTACGACTTCGGCGACACCGCCAAGCTGGCGCCGGTGGCCAAGATGTACACCCTGGGCCACGGCTTCATGCCGGCCGGCATCCACGCGGGCGGGTTGCGCTACCACGGCATGGCTCCCCTGGTGAGCGCCCTCTACGACCAGGGATTGATCGACGCCGTGGCGCTGGCCCAGACGGCGGTCTTCGCCGCCGCCGTGCAGTTCGCGAGGCTGGAGGGGATCGTGGTGGCGCCGGAGTCGGCCCACGCCGTGAAGGCCGCCGTGGACGCCGCCCTGAAGTGTAAGGAGACCGGGGAGGCCAAGACCATCCTGTTCAACCTGAGCGGCCACGGCAACTTCGACATGGCCGCCTACGACGCCTACTTCAGCGGCCAGCTGGAGGACTACGAGTACCCGGAGGCCAAGGTGCGGGAGGCCCTGGCCGACCTGCCCAAGGTCGGCTAACCTGTGGGGCGGGTCTTGCGCCCCGCCGCCCGGACGATACCAGGGCCAGCGTAGGGCGGGTCACAGGACCCGCCCCACTACACGTTCAGAGTGGATTGTCTCGTTCTAGAGTAGCTTCGAAAGGGGCACGCACTCGTGGCCGAAGGCGTCGGCGACCCCCTGGTATGTGACCTTTCCCCTGTAGCTGTTGACGCCCTTCGCCAGGTCGGGCATCTGCCGAACGGCCTCGGCGAAGCCCAGCTTCGCCAGCCGCGCCGCGTAGGGCAGGGTGGCGTTGGAGAGACCGTAGGTGGAGGTCCTGGGGACCGCCCCCGGCATGTTGGGCACCGCGTAGTGGACCACCCCGTTGACCAGGTAGGTGGGGTTGCTGTGGCTGGTGACGTGGGAGGTCTCGATGCAGCCTCCCTGGTCCACCGCCACGTCGATCACCACGCTCCCCGGCTTCATGGTGGAGATCATCTCCCTGGTGACCAGCTTCGGCGCCTTGGTCCCGGCTATCAGCACGGAGCCGACTACCACGTCGGCCGTGGAAACGGCGCCGGCGATGTTCCTGGGGTTGGAGGCGAGGGTGGTCAGGTTGCCGTGTAGCACCTCGTCCAGATAGCGCAGCCGAGGGAGATCTCGGTCGATCAGGGTGACGTGGGCCCCCATCCCCAGGGCGATCTTGGCGGCGTTGGTGCCGACGGTGCCGGCGCCCACGATCACCACGTCGGAGGGGCGCACCCCCGGCACGCCACCCAGCAGCTTGCCCCGACCGCCGTGGGACTCCTCCAGGTAGTGGGCCGCCACCTGGATCGACATCCGGCCCGCTACCTCGCTCATGGGGATCAGCAGCGGCAGCGATCGGTCGGGCGACTCCACCGTCTCGTAGCCGATGCCGATGACCTTCCGTTCCAGCATCTCCCTGGTGAGCTCCGGCTCAGCCGCCAGGTGGAGATAGGTGAACAGCAGCATCCCCTCCCGAAGCAGCCCGTATTCGGAGGGCTGAGGCTCCTTCACCTTCAGCACCATATCGGCCTCGCGGTAGGCGTCCTCGTGCTTCACCAGGATCGCCCCGGCGCGCACGTACTCTTCGTCGGTGAAGCCGCTCCCGTCGCCGGCCCGGGTTTCCACCAGTACCTTGTGGCCCGTGCTGGCCAGTAGCTCCACCCCACCCGGAGTGGCGGCCACGCGGTATTCGTTGTCCTTGATCTCCTTGGGCACCCCGATGATCATCGTCGATCCTCCAAACCAGGCTGGGCGCGGGTTGCACGAGCCAGCCGGCAACGCCCGGGTTTCTCCCTGCCCAAATTCTAGCCCCGGTGTCAATTGACGGCAAGGGTGTCGCCCCGTCCCATGAGGACGGCCATGGGGAGGGTCGCCAGGGTGATGGCGGCCATGGCCACGAAGGAGCTGGGGACTCCGGCCGCGTCGGCCAGGGCCCCGTACAAGAGGGGGGCCAGGACGCCGACCCCCAGGGTGAGGGTGTAGAAGAGACCGTAGCCTCGGGCCCGCTTCTCCAGGTGCACCATCTCCGCCACGGCCGAGTAGAGGGCCGAGGAGGTGCCGTTGCCCACGAAGCCGATGGCCACGAGGACGGGGATCAGCAGGAGGGGGTCGACGGGGATCGCCGTCAGGATGGCGAGGGCGGTGATGGCCTCGGTGATGACGATCACCCCCACGTTGCCGAAGCGGTCGGCCAGAAAACCGCAGCCCAGCTTGCCGATGGCGCCGGAGGCGAAGACCAGGGTCAGCATCAGGCTTACCCTGGCGGCGTCCAGCCCCTTGTCGGTCATCAGGAAGGGCAGGAAGGTCATAACCCCCACCCGGGTGCTGTTGTCGATGATCCCGATGGCTGTGAGCAGGGTGAAGGCGAGGGGCTTCTGGATCCCCCATCCCTTCACCTTCTCGCCGGTGGCTCTCTGCCGCCCCGCGTCGCTCTTCAACCTCCTGACGGCCAGTGCGTAGCCGAGGGAGGCGACCATGCCGAGGACCCCCAGGGCCAGCATGGCTCCCCGCCACCCGAAGGAGAGGGCTACCAGCCCGGCCACCGAGGGGAGGATCACCTTTCCCAGGTCGCCGGCGAAGTTGAGGCTGCTGACCGCCCTCCCCCGTCCCCCTCCTTCGTAGGCCTTGGAGACGATGGCGGTGGCGACGGGGTGCTGCACGTTGCCCCCTATGCCCGCGGCCGTGATGAGGAGCAGCAGCTGCCAGAATCCGGCGGCCAGGGCCAGGGCGGCGAAGCCCACCGACATCCAGAGCATGCCGGCGCCCAACAGCAGCGTCTCGGGGATCCAGTCGGCCAGGTAGCCGGCCGGGATCTGGAGGGCGCTGGTGCTGGCGATCAGGGCCGTCCGGAGGGAGCCGACGGCGGTGTAGCTGAGCTGGAGGTCCAGGGCTATCAGGGGCAGGAGCGGGTAGACGGCGTTGTTCAAGCCGTCGGTAATCAGGTGCGTGGCACAGCAACCCAGCAGGACCATCCGGCTCTGCCATCCGGTGGTCGTCTTGCTGATCTGACCCTGCTCCATCTTGATCCGCTTCGCGAACTTGCGTCCTATTCTGCGGTAGGGGCGGTTCGCGAACCGCCCCTACAGTAAGGATACACAGTGGGGAGGGATCGCCTTACGCCTTACGCCGAGAGCACGTTGGCCAGCCGGTACAGATCCATGTCGATGGGCTTCCGGCGCCCCGCCACCTGATCCAGGGGGGTCGTGGCCACCTCGTCTCGGATGAGACCCACCAGCTTGCCGCTCTCGCCCCGGGATAGCAGCTCCGCGGCCCGCCCTCCCAAACGGGAGGCCAGCAGCCGGTCGAAGGCGGTGGGGCTGCCGCCCCGCTGGACGTGCCCGAGGATGGTCTCCCTCAGCTCGAAGCCGAGCTGGTCCTGGTGGCTCCTGAAGTGGTTCATCAGCGCCCGGGCGTTGCAGCCCGCCCCCTCGGCGACCACCACGATGGCGTGGGGCTTCCCCCGAGCGTAGGCGGCCCGCAGCTCCGCGGCCACGGCATCGGGATCTGTGGGCACCTCCGGGATCACCACCATCTCGGCCCCACCGGCGATGCCGGCCATCAGGGCCAGGTAGCCGCTGTCCCTTCCCATCACCTCCAGCACGAAGGCCCGATGGTGGGAGGAGGCGGTATCCTTGAGCCGGTCGATGGCCTCCAGGGCCGTGTTGAGGGCGGTATCGACCCCGATGGTGATGTCGGAGCCCACCAGGTCGTTGTCGATGGTGGAGGCGACGCCCACGACGGGAAAGCCCATCTGCAGGAGGGAGTAGGACCCTGATTGGGAGCCGTTGCCCCCGATGACCACCAGCCCCTCCACGCCTCGCTCCGCCAGGTAGACCAGCGCCTGCCTCCGTCCCTCCTCGGTTCGGAACTGAGGGCTGCGGGCGCTCCCCAGGATGGTGCCTCCCCGTTGGATGATGCCGCCCACGTCGCGCGCGGAAAGGGGCGCCATCTCCCCGTCGACCAGGCCGGCGAAGCCTCGACCGACCCCCAGCACCTCCATCCCGTAGTCGATCCCCGACCTGACCACCGCCCTGATGGCGGCGTTCATGCCCGGGGCATCCCCGCCGCTGGTTAGCACCGCGATCCGCTTCATGCGCCCCTCCTCGTCGAACAGTAGGGGCGTACGGCCGTACGCCCCTACGAGAACACCCTACAAGATAGACGACTTGGGCCGCCGGTGCAAGCTTCTTGCCGTCAGCCGTCGCCCCCTTGGAGGAGTGCCAGCAGCTCCCGCCACTCCTCCTCGGTCTCGGCGTGCATCACCGCCCCGAGGCCGCAGTAGTGGGCGCAGCTGCCGCAGTCGCGGCACTTCTCCAGGTCGTATTCGACCCGACGGGTTTCCCTGTCGAAGTAGAGGGCGTTGGCGTCGCAGATCCTCACGGCGGGACAGTCCTCCACGCCGTCGCAGATGCGGTAGTCCACGGCCACCGGCATGGTGGTCACCTCCTGGTGGTGGGGTAGGAGCCGCGTGGCGCTCTGCTCGCTCGCGCCACGCCGCCGGCGAGGGTTGCGCCCCTTGACGGCAGGCGCGCCCGATTATACCATATACCCCGGTGGGGTATTCTCCCCGATCCAGAGCTTCGCTTCCCCGAACAGCTCAACCAATGAGGTAGTTAGATGATCGTCGTCAACGCCAGCCGATGTCCCCAGAACCACCGCTGTCCCACCCTGCGGGTTTGCCCGACCGGCGCCCTCCAGCAGGAGGGCTTCAACGCCCCCTTCATCGACCAGGAGCTGTGCATCGACTGCGGCAAGTGCACATACAGCTGCCCCGTCTTCAGCCAGGTTCGGGATGGCGACCCGGGCGGAAAGAACGGGCATTCCGGCAGCGGGGCCGCCGCGACCGAGTCTCAGGGGCGGGGTGGTGTCCTGCGCAAGCTCAATCGAGACTCTCGATAACGGCTGTGTAGGGCGGGGGCTTGTCCCCCGCCGCCCGTCTACCGTTGCCCCGAGGGGCGGGGCCCTGTGCCCCGCCCCTCGATCCTCGACCCCTGGCCCCATCCCCCTTCTCGGCACAACCCTTGCGGGACCTGTATCCCAGGCGGCGGCTCTCCGGGCCGCTTCCGGGTGTCCGTCGCCGGGCGGCCGTCCCGGGACGCCGCTGGATCGCGGGGGTGCGCCCCTTTACAACCGGTGGGGGCAGCCGTAGACTCCCTACCGGAGTTGCAGGGAGTGACACCCAGCAAAGGATATGGGCCATGGCTGAGGGAATCGTAGCCAGGGGAAAGAAGGCTGTAGTCCGGTGGTTTGAGCGGGCAGATGTGGACAAGCGCCAACAGTGGACCAGGCACACCGATCCCCTCTACAGCCACAACGATCCCCGCCCCATGTCGTCTCGCGAGCGCGACCTGTGGTTCTTGGATCGCAGCGTTAGCGGCAACTACCGCATGTTCGCCATCGACGACCTGTACGACAACATGATCGGCTGGATCACCCTCCGCAACATCAACACCGAGGCGGGTAGCAGCGTCCTCGGCATCGCTCTGGATCCCACCCGCATGGGGATGGGGTACGGCACCGATGCCCTGATGGCCTTCCTGGATTTCTACTTCGACGGCATGGGCTTCAAGGAGATGTGGCTCGACGTGGCGGCCTTCAATCACCGCGCCATGCGCAGCTACGAGAAGTGCGGCTTCCGCTACGTCGGCCAGCACTGGACCGAGCACCCCAGCTCCGCCTTCCCTCCCGTTTTCAGCGACTCACGGTATAGGGACGTGGTTCAGTACTTCCGGAGAAGCCTCCTGGGCGTGGAGGTGCTGTATTACGACATGGTGATCGATCGCCCCGCCTTCCAGCGGCGGAAGATGGCCATGGAGGAGGAGGGCAGGCTCGGCGCCAGGCACGAGATGACCTCCCGCAGGGCGATCCGCCGCCGCTGACTTCTTCGGGGGCGACCCCGACGGGGCGCCCTTTCCATCCTCCCTCGTTGGTGCCCCACGTAGGGCACGCGCGACTCCCAGTCTTGTTGGCTCTCTCGGCACGGAACCTGCCCCGAGGAAAAGGTGCGACGCCGGGACCCTTCGCCGGCGGAGACGTACCCAGTTCTGCCGTTCCCGTGAGGAGCCCACGATGGAAATCGACGAGACTTCCGAGATCCGTATGGTTGCCTCGACTCCCCGACCCTTCGTCCTGGGAGTCAACTACTGGCCCAGGAGGAAGGCTATGTACTGGTGGAAGGAGTTCGACGGCGGTGAGGTGAAGGCCGAGTTCGCCGAGATCGCCGCCCTCGGGGCGCAGGTAGTGAGGATCTTCCTGATGTGGGAGGACTTCCAGCCGTCTCCCTGGAACGTCGACTCCAGGCGGCTGAAGGAGTTGACCCGGGTGATGGACGCCGCCGACGAGGCCGGGCTGCAGGTCATGCCTACCTTCTTCACCGGCAACATGAGCGGCATCTTTTGGCTCCCCTCCTGGGCGGTGAGCGACCGGCCCCGCTCCTGCCCGGGCCTGCTGAGGGTGAAGGGCCACTACTCCGACAGGGAGCCTCTCAACCCCTTCGAGGACCCCTTCATGCTGCGGGCGGAGCTCTTTCAGATCCGGGCCGTCGTTCCGGCCCTGACCACCCACCCGGCCCTCTTCGGCTGGGATCTGGCCAACGAGTTGGACGAGCTGCGCAACCCCGACAGCTACCACGGCGGCTGGCTCTGGAGCTACCTGCTCAGCGAGGAGATCCGAAAGCAGGACCCTCGCCACTCCGTCACCTACGGGGCCCACACCCCCTCCCTCTCCCGCTACAACGGGCTGAGCATCGGCGACCTGGCCGAGGCCAACGACTACCTCTCCATGCACGGCTACCCCCTGTACTCCGAGGTGGCTCGCGGCCCCCTGGATAGCGACTTCGTGCCCTTCCTCAATCAGCTGGCCGAGGGTTTGGGGACCAAGCCGACCCTGTTCCAGGAGTTCGGCTTGTGTACCGCGCCCCGGGGCGAGCCGGGCCACTACGTCGAGGACGAGTTTCTCGGCCAGAAGAGGCAGCAGTACCTGGCCGGCGAGGAGGAGGGGGGCAGCTACTATCGAGAGGTGCTGGAGAAGCTGTACCGAACCGGTTCCCTGGGGGCTCTCGCCTGGTGCTTCAGCGATTACGATCCCCGGATGTGGGACAGACCCCCCTTCGACCGAGCGATCCGGGAGCGCACCTTCGGGATCACTCGGGCCGATGGGTCCCTCAAGCCGGCGGGGGTGGAGTTCCAGCGCTTCTCTCACCGGCTGCGGACCGGTGAGATGAAGGGATGGGGCAAGGAGAAGGTAACCTTCCCCACCACCACGGAGCAGTACTACCAGGACCCCTCCCGCCACTTCTCGGAGATGTACCGGTGGTACCTGAAGAAGAAGGGATTGGCCGCCGCATAACGGGGAGAGGGGCCCAAATCCCCTCTCCCCTTGGGAGAGGGTCAGGGTGAGGGCTGTTTGGTTGGCGACGTCTCAGCCCTCACCCGCCCTTCGGGCGGCCTCTCCCAGAGGGAGAGGCGGGGATGGCGACTTACGAGGGGTTCGCGCGGCCGGCCGATCCGAAGGGGTGCTCGCCGCGACGGGCCATCTCCAGAAGTTGGGCCACAGCCTCCTCTGCCTGGCGGGCGTCCTCGGGCGAGTAGATCGACTGCTTCTTCTCCTGGAACTCCTCCTGGTCCAGCACCAGGGAGCGGCCGTCCGGGTAGACGAAGATGTCCAGCACCATGTCCACGAAGTCGATCTGGTGGTGCTGGAAGCGCGCGGGCTTGCAGATGTTGCAGTACCAGCCCTTGAGGGTGCCGTCGGCCGCGAAGATCTGGAAGATGTTGAACCAGCGGTCGGCGTAGTAGAACTCGTGGAAGAGGTCGGTGTTCTCCAGCTTCATGTAGCCCAGGTCTCGGGGCGGGGCGTTGAAGAGGGCATCTATCACCACGACGCCGTCCCGGCGCTCCACCAGCTTCCCGGACCAGCGCCAGCTCTCGCGATCCTCGTAGTTCAGCTTGCGGACCAGGATCAGCTCGTCTCCCACTCGTCCCTCAGCTCCTTCACGAACTTCTTCAGGTAGGCCAGCCTCCTAGCCGCCTCGGTCCGGCCCGGCTCCGTGTTCATACTGGCGACTATCCTCTCACCTATCTCGAGCCAATCCTGGGTCGAGTGCAGCACCAGGTCGGTGTCGGTGGGCCTTCCTCGGAAGATGGGGTCGAAGGCCGGACGGATACAGAGGCTGTGGACCAGGTAGGTGGCGCCCAGCTTGCTCAGCTTGTCGGCATCCCACAGGATGGCCGCCTCCAGCTGCTCCAGCCGGTAGTCCTTGTAGAGACCCTCGTGGACCCGAACGGCCGCGGCCACGGCCTCTACCTTGGAGGGGGGAAAGTCGGTGGTCAGCAGGAAGCGCCGCGCCTCTTCGGCAGCCAGTTCGGCGTCGGAGACCGCGCCCAACTCCGGGGAGTGGCTCTTGACGATGTCGTGGAGCCAGACGGCGGCGGTGAGGACCTCCACATCGGCGCCCAAGCGGCGCCCCAGCCTATCGCAGAGGCGCACCACCGCCAGGAGATGTTCCCATCGGTAGTTGAAGCGCGGGCTCTCGTCGGAGCCCTGGTGCCACAGCTCCAGCGACTCCTCCGTAGCCCGCTCTCTGGCCAGTGCTACGACGGCCTCTTTCCAGGGCGCGATGAAAGGCCTCCCGGGCATGCCCCTCGCGCGGCTGGAGCCGTGCGAGAGCGGCAATCCTTATCGGGAGGCTAGTGTAGCACCGGCTTGCATTCGGGTCTAGAAGCCAGCAACCGGTTCACCCAGTCGGGCACGGAGGATTCCGAGAGGCCCACCACCTTCAGGCCGTGGTTGCGGCACACGGCCAGGCAAACCCAGCAGCCCATGCACTCCTCGGGGCGGGTCACCTCCGGGCCCATTGGCCCTTCCTCCAGAACCCCGCGAGGGCAGGCGGTAACGCAGTCGAAGCACCGTTCGCAGTGGCTGTTATCGAGCGAGAACTCGTACACGGCTAGCCTCCACATGGACTCTCTAAGCCCACTGTGCGACCAACCGTGCCGCCTTTGAGCCGATGCCCAAACGACAGGCCGGCTCCGTGGTGCTCGAACCGAATGGTGACCGCCGGGGCTCGGTCGGCAGCGTCGCCACCGGCCTCCTGCAGCCACCCGGCTACTCTGCTACAGTATGCAACATTGTACTTCTGCGCACAAAGCCGGGAAATAGGGTGAAGGTACTAGATTGTCCGGTACTAACACCTTAGAGGACCCCATCCCGGACCTGTAGAGACGCGACATGTCGCGTCTCTACAGGTCCGGGATCGCGGGCACCATCGCCTGTGGTAGGGCGGGGTCTTGTGCCCCGCCGCCAGTCTACCGCGACGTGCGGGCGGCGGGGGATAAACCCCCGCCCTACATCATCGTGATCCTCCGGGACGCCGTTTCCATCCTCGATGGCGCCCCGCCAGGCGCGTGGGCAACTCCTACCGGAGGGGTTACAGCCCGTAGCAGGCCAGGATCTCGCCGTAGTACACCCTGTGGTGGTCCCCAGAGGCGTAGTAGGCCGGTATCAGCTCCGGCGCCAGGTTGGCAGGCACCAGGTCGTGGCGATGAACGATCCTGCACTCGAAGTGGAGGATCCCCTGCTCCACGATGGGGGAGCGCACCCGCCGGGAAGGGGCAGGGGTGAGGCCGGTCTTCGCCCACTTGTCCACATCCCTTCCGGAGTTCTTGCCCCAGTAGTCCAGGGCCGATGCCCGCTCCGAGGGCAGCACGTTCACGGTGAAGTCCCCGGTGTTCTCGATCAGCCGGTAGCTGTTGCGGGAAGGGCGCACCAGCACGGTGAAGATGTGGCGCCCCCAGATGGTCCCTAAGGTTCCCCAGCTGATCGTCATCCCGCCGGGCCGCCTCTGGCTGTCCGTGGACACCAGCAGCACCCCGTCCCGAGACATCGCCTCCATGGTGGGCAAGAAGGCATCCCGGTAGTCGATATTCACTTTCAACGTCATCCCATCACCCTTTGCGAGTCACGATTCGGAGTGGCAGTCGATGCCGGCAGGGCCTACCGTCAACACCATGATAAACCCGGGTGCCTCCCCTGGATAGGGCCGGCCGCTCGCGCCCCTCTTCTTCGGCGTGCGACCGCGATGCCGGCGCCCATCCTGACGGGGCTCTCGCTCGCCCGGTTCTCCCCCTGGCGTCGGAGACGAGATTGTGGCAGAATCGAGAAGGAACAAACACGGGCTAACTATCAGCACCTTCAGTGGTTCCAACGAAGGGCTGGAGAAAGCCGATGAGCTGTTCCATCACTTCCCCTACGACTTCCAGTGCGAGGCTTTGGCCCGGTAGACCCATCCTCGCCGGGGCCGGCGCCGCGTCCTCTCAATGGAGCTATGGGGGTTCTCCAAGGGGTTCCAGCGCCATGGTTGGCCGCAGTGCGTCCGAGTCCTCCGGTGGGTTCCGGTGGTGAGCAGCGCACCCTTCCTGCTGCCCGAGGGGTTTCGCTTCGGTGTGGCTACCTCTGGATTCCAGGTGGAGGGTGGCTACAACGGGCCGGGCGAGCCCCGAAACAACTGGTACCAGTGGGAGAAGAGCGGCCGGGTGGAGCCCTCGGGAGTCGCCCTGGACTTCTGGAACCGCTACGAGGAGCAGTTGGACCGGGCCGTCGAGGCAGGATGCGACGCCTTCCGGCTCTCGGTGGAGTGGGCCCGCTGCGAGCCCCAACCGGGCGATCTGGATGAGGATGCTTTCGACCGGTACGCCGAGATCCTGGAGGGCTGCCACCGGCGGGGTTTGCAGCCGCTGGTGACGCTCCACCACTTCACCCATCCGGAGTGGTTGGGAGTAGACTTCTGGTTGCGGCCCGAGGCGCCGAAGCTCTTCGTCCTCTGGGTGCGGGCGGCCGTGGTGAGGCTGGGAGGCCTCTGCCGCCACTGGGTAACCGTCAACGAGCCCAACGTCTACGCCATCAACAGCTACCTCACCGGCACCTTCCCGCCCGGGCGCCGTCTAGCTCGCCGGGATGCCATGCGCGCCCTGGATCAGCTGCTGGCCGGCCACGTGCTGGCCTATGGGGAGATCCACTCCCTTCAGCCCGAGGCGGTGGTGGCCACCAACCTCTTCGCCTACTCGGCCTACCATCTGGACCGCCTGGCGGTCGACCTACTGCTGGCCCGTCGCTACGGGGTGAGTCGGGAGGATCTGCCGCGGTGGTTGGCGGGCCGGAGGACTGCCTACGAGGCCGCTCTGCCGAAGATGGGTGTGGGCGAGCGGTTGCTGCGCCGGATCATCGGGGCGGCTCTCCCCCTGGAGCAGGCGCTGCCCCGGGCCGTGGAGGAGATTTTCGGCAGTCCTCACGAGTGCACCCTGGACGTGACCCAGATCGACTACTACGACCCCGTGGTGTCCAACCACGTCCGGCTGCCCGGCCACCGCACCGCCGGTGGCCGCAACTGGCTTCCCACCCGGATGCTGTGGGACGACCGCCCCGACCCGGACGGTCTCATCGCCTACAGCCAGCTCCACCACGAGCAGGGTCTCCCCCTGTGGGTCCTGGAGAACGGCCTCTGCAGCCGGGTTCGGAACGGGCGATTCTATCTCCGGTCGGACGGCTGGGACCGCCTCCGCTACCTGCGGGCCAACCTGGCGGCGGTGGTGCGGGCCATAGACGCCGGCATCCCGGTGGGTAGCTACTACCACTGGACCCTGGCCGACAGCTACGAGTGGGGCTCCTACGAGCCGCGCTTCGGCCTCTACAGGATCGAGCGCAAGGGGGGCGACATAGGCTGGGGTTCCCTGGATGCCCTGGGCGGCGACGCCTCTTCCCTCTACCGCCGGATCATCCAGGGGCTGCGGGCGGGGGATCGGTCGGTGCTGGAGGCGAGCCCTGTGTAGGGGCCAACGCCTCTCCCTCTGGGAGAGGCCGCCCGAAGGGCGGGTGAGGGCTGAGGCGTCATCAACCAAACAGCCCTCACCCTGACCCTCTCCCAGGGGGAGAGGAGAGACGCCTATGCCGCTCTGCCCTCCGCCTCCGTGACTCGCCTCACCCTTTCCTCCGATCCCTGCAGCCCCCTCACCGCCTCCTCGATCTGCCGGCTGATCTCCGAATAGGACGCCGTCGGGGGGAAGGAGAGGGGCCAGCCGAAGCGTACCGTGACCCTCCCGGGGCGGGGCAACAGCTTTCCCGCGGGCAGCACCTGGAAGAGCCCCTCCACCCTCACCGGCACCACCGGCACCTTCAGCCAGGAGACCATCACCCCCACGCCCTCCTTGAAGGCACCCATCTCACCGGTGTGGGTTCTGGCCCCTTCGGGGAAGATCAGGGCGTTCCATCCCCGATCCATGAGGCTGCCGGTGTAGCGGATGCTCGGCCGGAACACCCTGGTCTGGGGCAGGGGAAAGATGCCGAAGAGGGTCGCCGCCAGGTAGTACTCCAGCCGCCGGAAGATCCTCTCCCAGCGGGGCCTCTCCGGCGCCTCGAAGTACTCCGCCCAGGCGGCGGTGGTGGTGCGCTCCCTCTCCTTCTCCGGTAGAGCCATCAGGATCGCCGGAGCATCCAACATACTGGTGTGGTTGGCGGCCAGCAGGTGGGGTCCCCGTAACCCCTGTACGTTCTCGTACCCCTCGACCTCCAGCCGGCAGAAGAGGCCCAGGGTGGGGAAGAGCAGCGTCCGCTGGAGGGTGCCGCGCACCGCCTGAACCGGTGAGGAGAGCGCCCAGTAGGGGAAGGCGCCCCGCCTTGCCTCGACACGTCCCCTCTCTACCATGCCCTCCAGTTCGGCTACCGTCGTCTCGGCGGTCACCTCGTCCTCGGGGAGGTCCACGCCCAACTCCTGCTCGACCTGGGAGACCAGTTCCAGCATCTCGATGGACCCCATCTCCAGATCGATGCCCAGCTGCGCCGTCCCCACCACCTTGGAGGTCGGGGCCTGGGCTACCCGCGCCACCAGGCTCGATAGGGGAGATGCTTCGCCCGGGCCGGCCGTCACTTCCCCTTTCCGCTTGGCCGAGGCCGCCGCTTGCTTGCCCTGCTCGCTCTCCTTCAGGTACTCCAGCACCAGCCTCCGGCTCACCTTCATCGTAGGGGTGCGGGGAAAGTCGGGCTGGGGCCAGAGGGTGTGTCCCCGGATCTTCTGGCTGGAGTCCAGCTGCTTGTTGGCCTCCCGCACCACCTGCTCAGGGTCGATCCCCTCTTCCAGCAGCAGCGCCGCGTGGACCTGCCGGTGCCACTCCACGGCAGCGCTATCCCGCACCCCGGGCACCCGGGCCAGGGCAGCCTCGACGTCCTCCGGGTAGACGTTGATTCCGGCAGAGGTGACGATTATCTCCTTCTTACGCCCCCGCAGGGAGAGGTACCCATCCTGGTCGAACTGGCCGATGTCCCCGGTCTTGAACCAGCCGTCCTCGAAGGAGGCCTTGGTGAGGTCCCTGTTCTGGTAGTAGCCCGGGGTGACGTTTGGTCCCCGCACCAGAACCTCGCCGTCCGGGGCGATCCGCACTTCCTGGTTGTGGAGCGTTTTTCCCACCGATCCGGGGCGTTCCTCTCCCATTCGATTGCAGGTCGCGGCCGAGGAGGTCTCGGTGAGCCCGTATCCCTGCAGTACCACCATCCCCAGGGCCTCCCAGAAGCGCTCCACCTCCGGGGCCAGGGATGCCCCTCCGGAAACCAGGTATTTCAAGCTGCCCCCGAGCCGTCGATGCACCGGCGAGAACAGCAGCCGGCGCCCTTGTAGTGAAAGGTGGGGACCCAGCCTCATCATTAGGCCGAAGATCCGCTGTCCGCCGGGATAGCCTTTCACCTCCGCTACGGTCCGGTCGCGGAGCAGCTCCAGGAGGCGAGGCACCACCATCATGGCGTTGGGGTGCTCCTCCTCCAGGGCCTGGAGCAGTGCCGAGGGCCTCGGGGGACCGATGTACACCACCGTTGCCCCCCGAACGATGGGCAGCAGGAGCCCTCCCATCTGCTCGAAGATGTGACTAAGGGGCAGGACCGAAAGGAATCGGTACTCCGGCTCGGGCGGCACCACCGGCTGCATCCCATCCAGCTCGGAGAGCAGGTTCCGGTGAGTTAGCATCACCCCCTTGGGCTGAGCGGTGGTGCCGGAGGTGTAGAGGATCTCCGCCAGGTCGTCCTCGACGACTCGGGGTGGCTGGAACTGATCCAGCCGCGTTTCCTTCAGCGTCTCTCCCAGCTCCTCCAACAGCAGTCCGGGTATACCCAACCCCGGGTCGGGCTTCAGGCGGGTGGTGAACAGCAGCCGGGCATTGGTCTGGCGCTGGACCTCCTGAAGGAAGTCGGGGCGAAAGCGCAGGTCGATGGGCACCGGGACCACTCCACCCAGCAGGCAGCCCAGGAAGGCGACAGCCCACTCGGCGCTGTTGGGCGCCCAGAAGATCACTCGCTCGCCCTGGGTCACTCCCCTCTCGTGGAGTAGGGCAGCCACCCGGTTGGCCGCCTTTCTCACCTGCTGGTAGCTCCATGTGTAGGTGCGGAACTGCGTTCGGTTGATGAACAGCTTGCGGCTCCCCAGGTTTGCCAGCTCCGACACCAGGTCAGATAGGGTTCTGACTTCCATTGGTTTCCTCCTCACTCAGCAATACGACCACGGCCGCCACGGCGTACTCCCCCTCGTGAGTGATGGAGAGGTCGAGGGACAAGAGGCCAGCCGGAACCGCCTCTCCAGCCACCCTCAGCTCGGGCCTGCCCGCGGCATCCCAGCCCACCTCTGCCTCCAGCCAGAGGCGAGTGGTGCCGAGGGCCTTGAACAGAGCCTCTTTGGCGGCGAAGACTCCGGCCAACCGCTCCGGCCGGCGATCCAGCAGCTCCGGGGGGTGGAAAACCCTCCTCAGGAAGGCCTCGTCCTCCATCAATTCAGCCATCTTGGAGATCTGCACCAGGTCGACGCCGATTCTCGCTCTCATCTTCATTTGGAGCCGAAGCGGGGGCAACATTCGTGCCGGGGTAACAGACGAGGTTGTCATGTAGGGATGAAGCATTCTGCCGCGGCAGAATGCTTCGCCCTGCTAGAGGGATCGTGCGAGCTACCGGTAGCCCGGGCGTCCCTGGCCACGGCGGGACCTGCCCCGAACCATCTCGACCAGCAGCAGGCAGAGCAGGTAGACCAGCAGCATCACGACCACCGCCGGCAGGTCGAAGGGGAGGCCGAGGAGGGTGAGCCGCGGTATGAAGGCCTCGAAGGGCCTCACCACGGGCTCGGTGAAGCCGTGCACCAGCGCCGCCAGCTGCCCCAGGAGGCCCGGTCCCGGACGCACCAGCAGGAGGGTCAGCAGGACCCGAAGCGCTAGGGCCAGGCCGACCAGGGTGCCCACCGAGGAGATGAGCCCGGCCGGGCCGGGGCCGTCGGGCCGGTAATCTGCATCTCTTCGGCCCACTCCGTGGCCAACCCCCCTGGGGAGAGCGATGCCCGCCGCCATTCCCAGGGCGAAGCCCGCCACGTGGGCCCAGATGGCCACGTTGCTGGGGGCCGCCGCCCGGCTGATGGATGTGAGGCCGGTGAAGAACTGGCTGAGGAACCAGAAGGCCAGCATCAGCACCGCCGGTACGTCGAAGGCCCAGAAGAAAAAGAAGATGGGTACCAGCACCGTCACCCAGGCGGTGGGGAAGGAGATCAGGTAGATGCCAAGCACCGTGGCGATGGAGCCGCTGGCGCCGATCATCACTATGTTGTTGTGGGCTCCGGCCATCCACGATTGGAAGATGCCCGCCGCGGCGCCCCCCAGCAGGTAGACCATCAGGTACCTCAAGTGCCCCAGCCGATCCTCTACGGCCCGTCCGAACACCCAGAGGAAGACCATGTTGGAGAGAAGATGCACCCAGTCGGCGTGCAGGAACTCCGAGGTGATCAAGGTGAGCAGTTCGGTTCGTGGGACCCGGGGGTTGCCCGCCAGTGCCGCCAGGATCGGCTGGGAGTTGGCTCCCCACCGCTCGATGAAGAGGTCCAGGGCGCGGGTGGGCAGCAGCAGCTCGTAGATGAACACCAGGGCGCAGGCGAACACCAGAGACGCGGTGACCCAGGCGGGGCGGCGAACGTTAACGCTTTCCGAGATAGGGATCAAAGCCAACCACCTGTGGGGTGATAACCGATATGTTGATCGGCAGTACCCGTGCCAGGGAGGATCGTACCCCCCGCCGACGGAAGGCGTCAAGTTGAGGGATCGAGCCATCGACCGCTGCCCTCTCGACAGATAGACACCATGTCTCCCTGGTGCTACACTCGGATCTCGACAACTCCCTGGAAGTTCCTCTCATCTGTGCAACATCGCACAGAGTGAGTTCGTCTCGCGCGGCGGCTGAGCCTTTCCATGTGGACCTCCCACGAATAGCCAGACCCGGTCCGTACCTATCGTTCGGCCGGGACTCCTGTGGCGAGGAAGCCATCCATGCCCCTTCAGTGCCGATGGGGTGAGGGGATCGATGGAGCCCCGAGGCCATTTGTGCTCCGGAGAGGGGGTGGTAGTAGCTAGGATCTTCGCCGATCGGGCTGCCACCGGTATGGTGTGCCAAAATCGCTTGCTAAAGGAGGATTGCATGCTCAGCAAGGCCATCTCCCCCCTGGTGTTGGGACTCGCGCTGATCCTGCTGGTCGTCGCCTGCGCCCCTTCGGCAGCCGCGCCGCCCCCAGCCCCCACGACAGCCCCTGCCAAACCAGCTGCGACGACGGCCCCCGCTCAGCCCGCCGCGGCGCCTACCAAGGCAGCTGCGGAAAACACGGCCGGCAATTTCCCCGACAAGCCGATTACGATCTTGATCCCGTACCCTGCCGGTGGATCCAGCGACGTGGGGGCTCGCATTCTCGCTCCCCTGTTGGAAAAGGATCTGGGTGTGTCCGTACAGGTCGTGAACAAGGCCGGGGCCGGCGGGCAGGTAGGCTGGACGGAACTGGCGAAAGCCAAGCCGGACGGCTACACCATCGGCGGCATCAACCTGCCTCACCTCCCCGCTGCGGTGGTGGATCCCGAGCGGAAGGCTACCTTCAAGCAGGATGACATCGTCCCCCTCGCCGGTCAGGCGGTGGATCCCACTCAGATAGGCGTTCGGGCAGACGGTCCCTACAAGACCTTGAAAGATCTGGTCGACGATGCCAAGAAGAAGCCCGGCCAGATCCCTGTCGCCATTGTCGGGATCCTCAACGATGACGAGGTCGGCTACCTGCTCTTCAGCGATGCTGCGAAGGTCACCATGCGGCCGGTGCGATTCGACGGGGCTGCCCCCGCCCTGACGGCGCTGCTGGGCGGTCACGTAGAGGTCAATTTCTGCACCATGGGCGACAACTACGCGCAGTACAAGTCTGGGAAGTTGAGGCCGCTGGCGACGCTGCATACGGAGCGAACCAAGTTCTATCCCGACGTGCCGACCATAAAGGAGTTGGGCTATCCCGAGCTGCTCTCCTCCTCCACTCGAGGTTTCGCGGTGCCCAAGGGGGTTCCAGAGCCGATCATGAAGAAGCTGGAAGCCGCGATCCTGAAGGCGGAGACCAACCCGGAGCACATCGCCAAGATCGAGGAGGCGGGCCAGCCCGCGGCGATCGTGGGGCGGCAAGAGTTCACCAAGTGGTATAACGACAGCTTCGAGACCATCAAGAAGTGGCTCGACAAGCGGATTAAGGACCAATAGCCCAATCGTGGCGAAAGCGCTAGGGTGGGGTGCGAGGCCAGAAGCCTCGCACCTCACCCTAGTCTACTACTTTGGTAGAGATCCCGTGATCTGCTTGACGAAGCGGTGACAGGCGTGGCCGAAGCCCACCGGCTCGGGCAGCTGCGCCAGGCTGGGGTGGCAGGGGTCGCCCTCCAGTTGGGCGGCGTGGGGGTTCACGGGGTAGAGCTGATAGCCCCTCTCCTTGAGGGCCCGGTAGACGATGTTGGCGAAGGCCTTGGGGTCTCGGGAGACCCCCACGAAGGCGATCCGTTTCTGGGCCAGGAAGTCATCGATCTCTCTTCTGGTTGGCATGAGCTCTTCCCTCTCCATCGGGGCACCCCGGACACCGGTTCCCCATTTTTCGACTTCGTGAAGCTTCTCAATATTGATTGACAGGTGAGGCATCCGTCAAGTGGGACCCGACTTGGAGTGCGGTGGCTTGCCGCCGCTTTCGCTCGACCGACAGAGGCGCCGCACTCCAGGTTCGCCTTGACGTCGGCGCGCGGACTCCCTCAATATGGGTATCCTGATTCCTGGAGATTGCTGGGGTTTGACGATAGCTTGGATAGAGCCCATCCTCTCGATGCCGCCGACGCTTTCGCGGCGGCCCACCTACGCCGCAACTTCACCGCCCTGGCCCTGGACTACGGCTTCTTCGGTCTCGGGATGAGCCTCTCCTCCACGGCCACGGTGCTGCCGGCCCTGGCCAACCGGCTGGGGGCCTCCAACCTGATCCTGGGCGCCCTCCCCAACCTGATCCTGTTGGGCAGGGCCCTGCCTGCCCTCTTCTCCGCCCGATTGATCGAGCCGCTGCCCCGCAAGCTGCCCTTCGTCCTCACCTACACGGTGTGGGAGCGGCTGCCCTGGCTCGCCCTAGCCGCGGCGGTGTACCTCTTGACCAACTCCAACCCTGGGCTGGTGCTGGCCCTCCTGGTGGGCACCCTGGCGGCCGTCGCCCTGGTGGGCGGTTCCCTCACCCCCGCCTGGACGGATCTGGTGGCGAAGGTGATCCCCACCACCTACAGGGGCCGCTTCTTCGCCGTGGGGAGCGCCTTCTCTACCGGCCTCGGGTTGCTGGGCGCCCTCTTCAGCGGCTACCTGCTGCTGGAGTACCCCTTTCCGGTGGGATACACCCTCTGCCTGGGCGCCACCTTCCTCTGTCTGATGGCCTCCTACGGATCCATGGCCATGGCCCGGGAGCCCGCCACCGGAACGGATCGGCGGGCCCTACCCCTGAGCCTCCACCTGGCGCGGCTGCCGCGGATCCTGGGGCGCAACCCTTCCTTCGCCTGGTACCTGGGGGCTCGAGCCCTCTCGACCCTGGGGATGATGTCCATGGCCTTCTACACCGTCCACGCCCTGCGCTCCCTGGACGCGCAGGAGTGGAACGTAGCCGGCTTCACCTTCGCCATGCTGGCCGCCCAGGCCGCGGGGGGAGTGGCCCTGGGGGTGCTGGCCGACCACGTGGGCCACCGGGCCTCCCTGCTGGTCGGCGCGTTGGCGGCGAGCGCCGCCAACGCGCTGGCGCTGGCGGCAGGCGATCTGCTTCTGTTCCATGGGGCGTTCCTGCTGATGGGGCTCAGCGTGGCCGCCACCAACGTGTCCTCCCTGACCCTGGTGCTGGAGCTGGCGGAGGCTGACGAGCGGCCCCTCTACCTGGGGGTGGCTACCGCGGCTCAGGGGCCCTTTGCCCTGTTCTCACCGCTGCTGGCGGCCGGCTTGGCCGATGCCCTGGGGCTGGGGGCGATCTTCGCCGTTGCCGGGCTGCTGAACGGGCTCAGCGTGGCCCTCTACCTTTGGAGGGTGGAGGAGCCCAGGCACGCCCCTCGTTTGAAGAACGAGGACCGAACAGGGTAGACAAGACGCAGCAACGACTTCACGCCCATCACCACACCCGCGGGGCTTTGGCCCGCCTCCCCCTGGTGGTATAATTCCGGCCTCACCCTTTTAGTTGAGACTTTGATCTATTATCTGTCTTGGCCTATGGTAGCAACGGATAGTCCGTCTTCTTCTGGCCCCGCAGGCAAGAGCCTGCGGGTGGGGGCCATCACGGTTCGCCTCCTTGGGGGGGAGGCTCCGGTGCGCTTCGCGGCGACCGAGCTGCTCCGCTACCTCCCCAGGCTGCTGCCCGGCCGGCCGCTGGAGGTCTACGTTGGAGCGCAGGAGCGGATGGTGGCCGCCGGGCTTCTGGAGGGCTCTCTGCCCTCGGAAGCGGCCCTCCTGGTGGGGGGCGATGGCCGCCGCTACCTGGTGTCGGGGGGGAGCCCCGCGGCCGTCCTCCACGCCGCCTACGCCCTCCTGGAGTCGCTGGGTGCCCGCTGGGTGAGGCCCGGTCCTCAGGGGGAGGCGATCCGTCCCTTGCAGGGTCCACCGCCGCGGCTCTCCCTGGTCTCCGCGCCGGCCTTCCTCCGTCGCGGCCTGGCCGATGGCTGCCTCTCCTGGTGGCCGGGCAGCGCCTCCTTCCAGGGATGGCTGGAGGAGATGCGCGCGACGGTGGACTGGATGGGGAAGATGAGGATGAACCGCCTCTTCGTCCACTTCAACCGGCTGCCGCCGGGCGACATCTCCCCCTTGCTCCCGGAGCTGGAGCGAAGGGGGATCGCCCTGGAGCTGGGGGGGCACAGCCTGCCGAAGCTGCCGCCGCTGGGGGCCAGGGAGTCGGATCCCGAGCTGTGTCGCATGGTGGAGGGGGTGCGCCGGCCCGACGGCAACTTCTGCACGGGCAATCCTCGTACTCTGGATCTGTTGAGGGAGGGGGCGTGCCGCTACGTGGTGCAGCTGCCGCCGGCCGATCTCTACCACCTCTGGTCCTACGACGCCAAGGCCGATCCCTGGTGCTCCTGCCCGACCTGCGCCGGCCTCACCTCCAACGAGCAGATGTGGCGGGCGGTGATGGCGGCAACCGAGGGGATGGCAGCCGCGCGGCCGGGAGCAAGGATCTCCGGGCTGCTGTACCACGAGTCGCTGGAGGCCGCGGCCGGGGCGCCCGAGGGTATGCCGCTGCTCTATGCCCCTAGGGAGCGCTGCTACCTCCATCCCATCGACGGCGATTGCCCGCGCAACCGGGGCTACCTGCGAGAGCTGCGCGAGGCGATGGAGCGGCGGGGCGACGGCATCTCCCTGCTGGAGTACTACGGGGACCCCATCCTCTTCGGGCGCCCCGCCAACCGTTCGGGGCTGGTGGCCGCCGACCTGGCCGCTTACCACCGCGAGGGGGTGAGGAACGTCTCCACCCTGGTCTTCGGCGCCCTCTCCTGGTGGCTCTACCCCGTGCAGCTCTACGCCTACGTGAGGGGGACGTGGGACCCGGCCGCGGCCCTGCCGGCGGCGGAGGATTACTGCAGGAGCGTGGCCGGGGAGGTCGGGGGGGAGTTGCTGGACCGCTACTACCGGCTGGAGGGGGAGGCCGCCGGCACCCACCTGCGCCTCTGCGGCTACGGCGAGGATGGATCCTGGGCCACCCTGCCCTTCCCTCCGGAGTTGCCCCTGGAGGAGGTGCGCCGCCACCGGAGAGAGATGGAGCGGGGCGAGACCCTGCTGCGGGAGGCAGGCGGACTGCTGGAGAGGATCGCCGCGGGATCGACCGACATCCCCCTGCTGGGGGAGGCCCTGCAGGCTCACCGGATGGAGGAGGCCTTCCACCGGGCCGTCGCGGCCCACCTATCCGGGGTCGGGCAGGATGGGGAGCCCGGCCATCGAGCGCCCTTCGCCGAGGCGGTGGCGGCCATGGAGGACACGCCTCCCGAGGCCCTGGGCGTTTTCGGCATCCACTGGATGCTCCCCTGGCTCCGCCGCTGCCGTGAGCTGGGCCACGAGGCGCCGCTGTAATCTCTTTCTCTGCCTTGTGCCTTCTGCCTGGTAGCTGCTAACATCCGTCTATCTACAGTCCGTGCTGCAGCCTGGCGAGAACTGCTCGGGAGAAGGTGGTGGACCCTGCGCTCGGCGTCCTCGGCGGTCCGGCCGTATCGGAGAGACTGGTGGCCCGCCTCTGGGAGGAGCAGCGGCCCCTACGCTTCCCACTGGCGACCATCGAGGGCGAGGAGATCCAGGTGGTGTACCGGGGGCGGCGACGGTGGGATCGGGGGCCTGACTTCGCCGGGGCGTTGATCTCCTGGCCGGGCGCCCGACTCCGCTGCGGTGAGGTGGAGGTCCACGTCCGCTCGTCCGACTGGTGGGCCCACGGCCACCATCGGGACCCACACTACGACGGCGTCATCCTCCAGGTGGTGCTGTGGGACGACGCTCCCAGTCCGACGGTCCGCGCGGACGGGGCCACAGTGCCGGTGGTGGCCCTCGCTCCCTGCCTCTCCGTGTCCCTGGAGAGGCTGCTGCTGGCGCCCCAGCCCGCGGCTCCCGCTCCCATCCCCTGCTGGCGGGGCTCCACCGAGGAGGGCGCTCTGGGTGCCATGCTGGACGGCTGCGGACGGGACCGTCTCGCCACGAAAGCCGACCGCTTCGAGGCCGATCTCACCTGCAACTCCCCCAACCAGCTGCTGTACCAGGGGATCGCGGTCGCCCTGGGCTACTCCCAGAACCGGCTGCCCTTCCGGCGGCTGGCCGAGAGGGTGCCGCTCGATTTGCTGCTGGCGTACCGTTCCGACGCGGAGACACGGAGACGCGGAGATGCGGGGACGGATGACTCCATCTCCCTTTGGGAGAGGGTCGGGGTGAGGGCTGAGGCGACGCCTTGCGGGGACGGGCCGGCAGGAACGCCGGCCCCTACTGGCTTCCTGCCTCTGGAGGCGCTGCTGCTGGGAGCTGCCGGCCTGCTCCCCTCGCGGCGAGGCCTTTCCTCCGAGGGGGATCCCCATGCCGGGGCCCTGGAGCGGACCTGGGTCGAGGAGGCCCGGGGCTGGGTTCCCGATCCCATGGACCCGCTGGAGTGGGAGTTCTTCCGGGTGCGGCCCGCCAACTTCCCCACCCGCCGCATCGCCGCGCTGGCCGGACTGGTGGCTCGATGGCCTCGGGACGGGATGGCCGAGACCCTGGTGAGGCTGGTTTCCTCCCTGGATCCCCGCGCGCTTCCCAGGGTGCTGGAGGATCTCGTCCTCCTGAGGAGCCCGGATGGCTACTGGGGCCTCCATTGCGACTTCGGCCGGGGCCTCCGGCGCCCGGCGGATCTGATCGGCCGGCAGCGGGCGGCCGAGATCGCCGTCAACGTCTTCCTACCCTTCCTGGTGGCCTGGGCCTCCCATCGCGGCGATCCCGACCTGGCCCGCTGCAGCTGGGAGCTATACCGGCTCTATCCCAAACGGGGCGACAACGAGCTCTCCCGCTACGTGGCGACCCACCTCACCGGTCTCCCCCGTCCGAGGGTTGCCCGCTCCGCCTGCCGCCAGCAGGGGTTGCTCCACCTCTACTGGAGATGGTGCGAGACGAAGCGGTGCGGGGAGTGCCCGGCGCAGGGTGAAGGCTAGCCCTTGCGGTCGTCCCGGGCCGGGACGTTGCCCACGTGCCACTGCCTGAACTGGATGCCGAAGAGGGGCGCTTCCGGATCCCCCTTGAGGGTCACCCGGAAGGCCGAGAGCTCGCCGGGCGGCAGGGGATCCTTCTCTACCAGGGCGTCCATGGAGCCCCGGGGCATCTTGTCCTGGCCATAGAGGGTGACCACGGCCAGCAGGCCGGAAAGGGGCTTATCGGCCAGGTTCTGAACGCTCCCCTGGACGACGAGGTAGTCTCCCTGGACCTTCGCCGAGGAGGACAGCAGCGCCAGGGGATAATCCCGCTGGGCCGCCTCGGCCGCCGGCAGATTCCCCTGGACTGGCAGCAGGAGCTGCTCGGTGGCCGGTTGGCCGGCGGCGAACGCGGGCCGAGAAGCTTTGGCTACCGAAGGCGCCAGGGCGGACAGGGAGAAGACCGCCGCGGCCACCAGCGCCAGGAGCGCGAGCGCGCCCAGCAGTTGGAGGCCGAGATGTCGCCCGCGGGTTCGGTCTGACTCCCCGCCGAATCTACTAAAGGTGGTCTTGGTAGGATCCATCTTCCCCCGAGGGTCCACCCCCTCCAATTCTGGCGTCGGCACAACGCCCACTTTCACACTGGGTAGAATAGATCCAGGGGGATCAACGAGGGGTCAACACCACCCTGGTGGGCATCAACGTCCGATCAACGTTTCGGCGCCGGGGGGCGGAAGGGATCCAAGGGTTGATCAGGGGCGACCCTTCCTACTGCAGGCTTTGTGAGAGGAGCCGGTAGCCGACGCCGGGCTCGGTGATCAGGTGGCGAGGCTTCTGGGGATCGGCCTCCAGCTTCTTCCGGAGCCGGGCCATGTAGACGTGGAGGTAGTGGGCCTCGGAGCCGTACTCGGGTCCCCACACCTGCTGCAGCAGCATCCGGTCGGTGAGCACCTTGTCCGGGTGGGCAACGAACACCTTCAGCATCTCGTACTCGGTGGGGGACAGATGGACCTCCTGCCCGCCGACCCGAATGAGCCGGCGCTCCAGGTCCACCTCCAGATCGCCGGCTTGGAAGACGGCCGAGGTTCCGGTGGAGGGTCGGGCGACGTGGCGCAGCGCCACCCGCACGCGAGCCAGCAGCTCCTCCACCCCGAAGGGCTTGGTGAGGTAGTCGTCCGCCCCCTGATCCAGGGCGGCTACCTTGTCGTGCTCCGACCCGCGGGCGGACAGCACCACGATGGGGGTATCTGCCCTGTCCCGCACCTCCCTGATGATGCTGAGGCCGTCCACGTCGGGCAGCCCCAGGTCCAGGAGGATCAGGTCGGGGTGGAAGCGGGAGTAGCCCTCCATGGCCTGTTGGCCCGTCTCCACCGTCTCCACCTGAAAGCCCCGGTGGAGCAGGTTGGTGCGGAGGGTGTGCAGTATGGCCGGTTCGTCGTCCACCACCAGAATGCGAGCCCCCATGGCCGCTTCACCGCCTCCCTTCTCGTTCTTTGGTGGATTGCGAGGTCGTGGGCAACCGGAAGAGAAAGCGGGCCCCACCGTCCGGCAGGTTCTCCGCCCAGATCCGCCCTCCATGGGCCTCCACCAGCCCCTTGGCGATGGCGAGGCCGAGACCGGCCCCCTTCGCGCTGGACCCGCTCCTTCGCACTCGATAGAAGGGCTCGAACAGCCGCTCCAGCTCGGGGCCGGGGACACCCGGGCCCCGGTCCGCCACCTCGACCTCCAGCTCCTCACCATCTACCCGCCCCGCGATCTGGATGTCGGTGTTGGGGGGGCAGTACTTGGCGGCGTTTTCGACCAGATTGGAGAGCACCTGGGCGATCTGCACGTAGTCCAGCGGCACCGGAGGCAGATCTTCCTGGATCTGCACCACCATCCGGTGTTGGGCCGTCACGGGCCGCAGGCCGCCCAATACGTCGTCCACCAGCGCCCCCAGGTCGTACCAACCCTTCTCCGGCCGGAGGCTGCCCCCCTGAATCCGGGAGAGATCCAGCAGGTTGCTCACCAGCCGGTTCAGCCGCCGGGCTTCCTGCTCGATGGCCTCTGCAAACTCCCGCCGTTCCTGGTCGCTCCACTCCACGTCCTGTTGGAGCAGGCTGCCCGCCGAGGCGATGATGGAGGCGAGGGGTGTCCGCAGATCGTGGGAGACCGCGTTCAGCAGCGCCGTCTTCAGCTCGTCGGC
The DNA here is from genome assembly GCA_021845945.1 of Chloroflexota bacterium. The sequence continues at coordinate 995 of JAJZRD010000028.1, read as the reverse complement.
TCGCCGCAGCACCTCCGCCTCGGTGACCTCGCGCCGAAGGCGAGCCCGTTCCACTGCCAGCCCCAGCTGCGTCGCGACGGCCGACAGGAGCCGGTCCTCGGCCTCCCTGAAGCGCTGGCTATCTTTCGGTCGTACCAGCAGGATGGTCCCCACCCTCCGGTCTTCGGCCTTGACGGGGATGGTGAGCAGCCGGTCTCCCAGCTCCGGAAGTCCCGGTCCGCGCGGGTGAGGCGGCACTACCCACACCCACCGGCCAGGGGCGCCTCGGCGGCTATCCGTGGGAGCCGAGCCCTCGGAGAGCAGTTGGGAGGGGATGGCAGAAGCCGCCTGGCCGCACAGCCGGGCATCGGCCTCTCCCACCTCCGCCCGGGCCTTCCGCTCGTTGCCCTCCCCCAGCTCGATGGCTACCCCCGAGAGCTGCAGCTCCTGCCGCAACCTCTCGGCCACTGCGTGGAGCGCCCGATCCAGGTCGGGCTCGCTCATCAGCCGCACCACGTCGTAGAGAATCACCGCGTCCCTCCCTCGCCGCTCCGCCTGCCGGGCACGGCTCCGCTGCCCCGCCGCCAACTGGCCCGTGACCACCGCCGTCAGCAGGAAGAGGAGGAGTGCCAGCCACTGCTCGGAGTCGGCCACGTTGAGGGTGTGGAGCGGCTTGATGAAGAACCAGTTGAAGGTGAGGAAGGCGGCCACGGAGGCCAGGACGGCCGGGCCGCTGCCGAAGGCCGTGGCCAGCGCCAGCACCGGTATCAGGTACAGCATGGAGAGGTTGCCGATGTTGCTGACTCGACCGGCCAGAAGACCGAAGAGGACGCTTACCAGCGCTACCGCCGCGAGGGCGGCGGCATAACCGGCGATGGATGCCCTGGAGATCCTTCGCCAGGGACGAAACTGTCGGACAACGATCTGCATCGAGGTCCCGTGATGGGTACTGGTTGACGCACTTGATGCATGATATCACGGCGCCGCGGCAGATGGTAACGACCGGGCACCAGCGC
>JAJZRD010000264.1 GCA_021845945.1 Chloroflexota bacterium | reverse complement strand
GGCCTCCCGAAGGGGTGAAGTAGGGAGACGTGGGACCGGCCGTCGGCGAGGCTGCCTTCTGGGGCGCCGTGGCGGCACCGTCGCATTCTATAGCAGGGGTGGCAGCTGCACAAGGGAGGATGGGGGTTATGGAGAGTGGAAGCCCCGCTCCGGGTGCCGGCTTGAAGCAGCCGCGGCAGGGCATCCCCGTGCGTAACCCGTACCGGGAAGAGGGCTCCCCTTGGCAGGTTGGCGGCGATGGCATACACTTCACGGCGTTCAGCTCTCAGCCATCAATCATCAATCATCAATCATCAATCATCAGCAGCGCAGGTCTTGCTGAAGGCCGATGGCTGTCAGCCGATCGCTCTTAACGGAGGGAACATGAAGACGGCTTTGACTGTGGCGGGGTCGGATTCCGGTGGCGGCGCCGGGATTCAGGCCGATTTGAAAACCTTTGCTGCGATAGGGGTGCACGGCACCTCGGCCATCACTGCCCTCACTGCCCAGAACACCCTGGGAGTAACCGGTATCTTCGATCTACCTCCCGCCTTCGTGGAAGCTCAGTTCGATGCCATAGCCGGCGACATCGGCGTCGACGCCATGAAGACCGGCATGCTGTTCAACGCGGCCATCATCGAGGCCGTGGTCGGCAAGATCCACCAGTACGGCGTCTCTAGGGTCGTGGTCGATCCGGTAATGGTGGCCACCAGCGGGGACCTGCTGCTGAGAGAAGATGCCGTCGACGCGGTCAAGACGCGGCTTCTGCCCCTGGCCCTGGTGGTTACCCCCAACCGGCGGGAGGCGGAGGTGCTGTCGGGCCTGCGGCTCAATACCGACGATGACGTGCAGGAGGCCTGCCGCCGGATCCATCGGCTGGGACCACGCTACGTCCTGGTGAAGGGCGGACATGCCCCCGGGGATGCCGTGGACTGGCTGTTCGATGGAAAGCAGGTTACCCCCTATCGGGCGCCTCGCATCGATACCAGCAACACCCACGGCACCGGCTGCACCCTGTCGGCCGCCATCGCTGCCTATCTCGCCCTCGAGCGGGAGGTGGCCGAAGCGGTGGCCGGCGCCAAGGAGTACATCTCGGCGGCCATCCGGTACGCCTATCCCCTGGGGAAGGGCCACGGGCCGGTGAACCACATGTTCGCGCTGTACCACTAGATAGACGAGTATAGGCGGAGCGTAATCGTTATGAAGGGTGAAATCCTGTCGGTGGGCACCGAACTGCTGCTGGGGCAGCTGGTCGATACCAACGCGCCATGGCTCGCGCAGTCGCTGTCTACCCTCGGCATCGACGTCTACTGGATCAGCCAGGTGGGAGACAACCAGGGGCGGTTGGTGGATGCGCTCCGGCGCGGATGGGGGCGATCCGACCTGATCGTGATCAGCGGTGGTGTGGGCCCCACCGGTGACGACCTAACCAGGGAAGCCATCGCCGAGCTGATGGGCGAGGAGATGGTAGTCCAGCCCGATCTGGAGGCGGAGCTGAGGGCATTCTTCGCCCGACGGGGACGTACGATGCCGGAGCGGAACGTGAAGCAGGCCACCCTGATATCCTCGGCCGAGGCGCTGCTCAACCCCATCGGCACCGCGCCTGGCTGGTGGGTCCAGCGCGACGGCCGGGCCATCGTCGCCATGCCGGGGGTTCCCGTGGAGATGAAGCGGATGTGGGAGCAGGAGGTGCTCCCTCGGCTGGCCAAGCTGGCCGGTGCCGGCGTGATCCTGTCGCGGACCTTGAAAGTGCTCGGCATGGGCGAGTCGTGGGTGGAGGAGGAGCTGAAGGAGCTGATCCCGTCTCCCAACCCCACCGTGGCCACCTACGCCAAGGAGGACGGCATCCACGTGCGGGTCTCCGCCAAGGCCGCCGGCCGGGAGGCAGCCCAGGAGATGGTGGCCGGGGTGGAGGCGCAGGTGCGCCGGATCCTCGGAGATCACATCTACGGGGTGGACGAGGAGACCGTTCCGGATTCGGTGATGGGGCTCCTGGAGAGGATGGGGCTCACCCTGGCGACCCTCGAGTCCTGCACGGCCGGCCAGATGTCCTCAGCGCTGGCCTCCGCCTCTGCGGGTGGCGGCCGGCTGCTCGGCGGGTTTGTGGCCTTCAGTCCGAGGATGCTAAGCCACTTTGGTGTGGATGCCGCCCTGGTTGCCGCTCACGGCCCTGTTGCGGAGGAGGTGGCGCGGGCCATGGCGGCGGCTGCGAGGAGGTCCCTCCTGGCCGACGTGGGCTTGGCGGTCGTCTGTGGCATGGAGGACAACTCGGAAGGGGGCCAGCGGCTGGGGGTCGTGCATTGCGCCGTCGACGATCGCGGTAGCGTCGGCAGCGCCACCAGCCGGTACACCACCACCGCCAAAGAGGTGCGACGAAGGGCTGTGCTGGACGCCCTGGACTTGCTGAGGCGCACTCTACTATCGAAATAGCAGATCTGGGAGGAGAGAGAATGCCGATACTCAGGGTTTCCATGTGGAAGGGGCGAACCCACGAGCAGAAGTCGGAGTTGGCCAAGGCGCTTACCGAGGTGATGGCTCGGGTCGCCAAGACCAGTCCCGAGGCCACTACCATAATCTTCGATGAGATCGACAAGGAGAACTGGGCCAGCGGCGGCACGTTGGTGTCGGATCGGCTGTAGCACCGAATCCCGAGATGGCGGCGGCGCTGGGGCAGAACATGGAGGCAAGAAAGCTGCCGGGGAGAGCCGCCGCCAGAGGGGATTCGCCCCGCTCTCTAGGCTTCCGTGCGTGGGCATGTGGTATAATTGAGTGTGAATTCCGGTCGATTCCGAGCCGGACTAGCGCCTGTAGCTCAGGGGATAGAGCAGCGGCCTTCTAAGCCGCGGGTCGGAGGTTCGAATCCTCTCAGGCGTACCAGAGGATGCACAGCATCACGAATCCGCGCCTTGGGCGTCCTCTACCCTTAGTGTTTTCTCCCCACGTCACCTTTAGACGGGCAGATCCCGCGGACCCACGGTCCGTGCACTTCCAGTGCGCCGCTGTTGGAGGACGCGATTCCGGTGCTGCCGTGGCGCTCAGCAGACGTCAGCCGGAGCCTGATCCTGGCGCTCGAACCAAGTGGATGTAGAGGGTGTAGGGTTGTGAGTGTCGAAGGAGCTGCTGGAGATCGCAGAACCCTGCCGTGGGATCCCTCCCTCCTAGAGAGAGTGGCTCGTGTGGCCAACTCGACCCTGGAGCGGGAGGAGTTGCTGCATCTGCTCTTCGTGGAGCTGAAGCGCGTCGTTCCCTGCGATGCCCTCGGTCTGTTCTGGCGTGAGCCCTCCGGGAGCTTTCAGCTGGCGGTGGTAATGCCCAAGGCCCAGACGGTGGCCGTGGAGCAGCTGCGGGCCGGCATCGGCGTGGAAGCTGCGGAGGACAAGCCTCAGGCCTTCTGCTGCCCTGATAACCGCTCCAGCTCCCACCCGGTGCTGGCCTGGTTCGGGGAGCAGGGCCTCGCCGCCTCGCTGTGCGTACCCATAGTGGTGGCCGGGCAACTGCTGGGCTGGCTGGTGGCCGGTCGCTCGAAGTCTGGCTCCTTCAACGTGGGTGAGCTTCACCCCCTGGTCCAGCTGGCCCTGCTGGTGGGGCCCGCGGTGAACAGCTTCCGGCTCTACGACCGGTTGGAGGCGGCGCACAAGGACCTGGCTGCGGCCAGGGATGAGCTGGCCAGGTCGGAGCGGCTGGTGGTGCAGGGCGAGCTGGCCTCCGGTGTGGCTCACGACATCAACAACATACTCGGCCTCATTTCCGCCAGGGCAGACCTGTTGAAGCTTCAAGGGGTCGGCCGCCAGGCAGAAGCCTCCCTGGACGCCATCCGGCAGGCGGTGGACGACGGCATCACCGTCGTTCGGCGCATGACTCAGTTCACCCGCCGGCAGCGCACCCAGGAGTTGGTGGGGCTGGACGTCAACAAGCTGGTGGAGGACGTCCTGGAGATGACCAGGCCTCGCTGGCAACCGTCTCCCTCGGCGAAGGGCAGGGCGGTGAGGGTTCGGTTCAAACCGGGCCAGACCTCCACTGTGATGGGCGTGCCGTCAGAGTTGAGGGAGGTCATGGTCAACCTGATCATGAACGCCGTGGACGCCATGCCCAACGGCGGTGACATCGTGGTGGAGACTCGCCAGGACGACGGCTGGGCTGTGATCTCCGTTGCGGACACGGGCTGCGGGATTACCGAAGAGGTTCGCCAGCACATCTTCGACCCCTTCTTCACCACGAAGGGGGAATCGGGCTCCGGCCTCGGTCTCTGGGTGTCCAAGGGCATCGCGGCCCGGCACGGCGGCGACATCCTGGCGCAGAGCGAGCTGGGCAAGGGCAGCTGCTTCAAGTTCAGGCTGCCCATCGCGACGAAGGCCGCCGCGCAGCCGATGCAGAAGCCGGCCGGGCCGGTCCGGTCCATCATGGTGGTCGACGACGAGGCCGGACTGGGGGAGGCCTTGAAGCTGTCGTTGGAGATGGTCGGCTACCGGGTGGTGTTCTCGGCGAGCCCTCGGGAGGCCCTGGAGATCTTCAAGAAGACCCCATTTGACCTGGTGATCACCGACCTGCGAATGCCCGGCATGACCGGCTGGGAGCTGGCGGCGGAGATCAAACGGTTCAGTCCCCGGACCCCCATCATCGCCATGACCGGCTGGCCCGTGGATCTCATTCGGGATGGGCAGCGGAGCTCCGACATGGAGACCATAATCCAGAAGCCCTACCGGGTCAACGAGCTTCGGGCGAAGGTTGCTAAGGTGTTGGCCTCAGCCTCCGGTGGTGAATAGGTAGATCCATCCTTCGACCTGCCGAACGCGATCGCGAGGCGACGGCGGTGCGGCCAAGCCGTCCGAGGTTGGGCCGTCGCGAGGGACCCACGAGAGGAGCCACCGTCTCAGAACCAGGATAGGTTACCAGGCCGCGAGGGCCTTCTGCCGGTGGCTCTGCACGAGAAGAGTTCGCCTCCAGTGCAGCCCAAGAGGGTCGGCCCAAGACGCGGAGGAGTGCTGCCACGACTGCCGGGTCGAAGTGTGTACCCGAGCAACGGAGGACTTC
>JAJZRD010000263.1 GCA_021845945.1 Chloroflexota bacterium | reverse complement strand
TCTTGTTCATCCGCAACCCCGGGTGATGGGCCGTCACGGTCTCCAGGATGTGCTCGGCGCAAATGTGGCCCGGGCAGCCGAGGATGGTCTCGCACACCGTCTCCCGTTGGGTGGTGAGGCGAAGCCCTCGCTCCTGCAAGGCATGGGTGATCTGGGCTCTCTCCTGAGGACTCAGCCGGCGCCAACTGCCGGTATCGGTGGAGGTACACACGGGCCTACCCTCTCCAGCCACCAATCTATTGCAACTAGGTTGCAGGCTGCCGCCATTGTATCGCAGCTCGCCGCGCGCGGCAAGCTCTCCCTGACTGGACAGTCCCAGCCGGGTAGCGTTACTATGAGCGCCCAACAGAAGCGAGGCGCACGATGGCGGCAGGATCGCCCCAGAGCCCGAGGGCGCAAGGCGCGATCTGATACCGCCATCGGGCTGTCTGGGGCTTGCGCCCATCCCCTGGAAGGCGAACTAGATCAGCGGGGACCAAAGAGGATCCTCGCGGGCGAGGTGTGCATGGAGTTGGCTTCCTTTGGCATGCTGGCGGGTATTGGACTGGTAGGCGGTTTCATGGCCGGATTCCTCGGCATAGGCGGCGGGATCGTCATGATCCCCCTGCTGATGTACGGGGCGGGGCTCCCCATGAAGCTGGTGACGGGGATAAGCATGGTCCAGGCTTTCTTCGCCACCTCTTCGGGGTTGCTCATACATCGACGCAACCGCACCATAGACGTGAGGCTCGGCGCAATCCTGGGCACGGCGGGGGTGATCGGAGCCCTCGTCGGTTCCGTAGGCTCCTCGATGCTCAGCGGCCGGACGCTGCTCTCCCTTTACATGTTGCTGGTGACGATAGCCGTCGGCCTGCTGGTCTTTGCCCCCCGGACCGAAAAGGCCAAGGAGACTCCGGTGAAGGCATGGCATGCCTTCCCTCTGGGCCTGGGGGTGGGGATCCTGGCAGGCATGCTGGGGGTAGGGGGCGGCTTCATCATGACCCCGCTGATGATCTCGGTCCTGCGCATCCCCACCAAGGTGGCCGTCGGGACGTCTCTGTTGATGATCCTCCCCACCACCTTCGCGGGGGCCACCGGCAAGATTGCCACCGGCCAGTTCGATCTGGCGATAGCTGCCGCCGTCATCGTGGGCTCGGTTATCGGGGCTCAGTTCGGGGGCAGGGTCAACTCCAGGGTATCACCCAGGGCGATCCGGGCGTCCCTCGCCCTACTCCTGGTCGGCATCATGATCCGCACGGGGATCGACCTGTTCACCGCCGCCTAGGCGAGTCATCATCCGCACGCTCGTGGCCGACGGCTGATGGCTCCACCCCCTCGCCGTGGATCAGCGGTGGCAGACGGTGGACGCACGCCCATTCGTTCCGGCCGCGACGGCGCACCGGAAGCAGCGCCACGGGCAGATCGAGAGCGGGCTCGACGCCGAGGGAGTCCCGGCGCCGGCGCCGCCGCGGGTGCACTACCTGGTGGACCCGACCTTCTCACTCCATGGGTCCATCTCTTTGACCTTCTTCCCCTCGATAGGGAGGACGATCCAGGCCAGAACCAGAACACCGAAGGAAACCAGAGATCCTATCAACATAATCGCCTTCTCACCTCCGGAGTAGTCGTTAGCTCTTATCTCTAAGCTACAGGCTCGCTCCCCTGGCAGCGACACCCGATTGCCGGCAGCGCCTAGGGCTGATAAGCCGCCTCGCCGTGCTGCGTCGCATCGAGACCCAGCACCTCTTCGTGCTCCGCCACGCGGAGCCCAACGGTTATGTCCACCACCTTCAGCAGCAGCCAGGTCACCGCCGCCGAGTAAACCCAGGTGACCACCACGGCCACCAGCTGCTTCCACACCTGGTCCGGATCGCCGTAGAAGAGCCCGTTGGCGCCGGCCTCGTTGACCGCCACCGTGGCGAAGAGGCCGGTGGCCATGGCTCCCCAGGTCCCGCCTATCCCGTGCACACCCCATACGTCCAGGGCGTCGTCCACACCCAGCCTCCCCTTCAGCTGAGTGGCGAAGTAGCAGACAATCCCCGCGCCCAGCCCGATCAGGATGGAGCCCTGGGCAGTGACGAAGCCCGAGGCCGGCGTGATGGCCACCAGCCCAGCTACCGCGCCCGCGGCACCACCCAGCACGCTGGGCCTCCCCTTGTGGGCCCAACTCACGGTGATCCAGGTCAGCGCCGCCATAGCTGCCGCCGTATTGGTGACCACGAAGGCATTGACGGCTACCCCGTTGGCAGCCAGGGCACTCCCGGCGTTGAAGCCGAACCACCCGAACCAGAGCAGAGCGGCACCCAGCACCGACATGGTGGCATCGTGGGGATCCATGGCCTCCTCCCCCAGCCCCAACCGGGGCCCAAGGACCCGGGCAGCCACCAGGGCCGATACCCCCGAGCTGATGTGCACCACGGTCCCACCGGCGAAGTCCAAGACCCCCAGGCTCTTCAGCCAGCCACCGGTGCCCCAAACCCAGTGAGCCAGCGGGTCGTAGACGAAGGTCGCCCAGAGCAGGGTGAATATCACGAAGGCTTTGAAGCTCTTCCTTTCGGCAAAGGCGCCCGTTATCAGGGCAGGGGTAATGACGGCGAACATCGCCTGGAAGATCATGAAAGCCTGGTGGGGTATGGTGGGTGCGTAATCGGCATTCGGGTTGAGTCCGACACCGCCGAGCCCCACCCACTCCAGGCCACCGATGATCCCGTGCCGATCGGGCCCGAAGGCGAGACTGTATCCCCACAGCACCCACTGCACGCTGATCAGGGCCAGTATGAACATGCTCTGCATGATCACCGAAAGGACGTTCTTCCTCCGCACCAACCCGCCGTAGAAGAAACCTACGGCCGGCGTCATCAGCATGACCAGTCCGGCGGAAACGAGAACCCACGCCGTGTCCGCTGAGTTGATGTTTTCCACTCCCACCTCCTCACCTGTTCGGAGTCTACCGAGATGGTAGTGGACCGTTCGGAGCGGGACAACGTGCTGGCTGCTCAGAAATCCCCGGCCCTTATTGTGCACAATGTACGGGCACATGGGGCCTTCGGTGGATTCGCAGGGGAGACGCTGGCCCTCCTTTAGGCAAATAGCCCAAGGCCACGTCGATCGGGCAGAAGTAAAGAAGGAGAGATTAGTGGCATGAGCCTTGCCGCGTACCGGCTTCGGCGCTGCCCCGGACCCGTATCGCGGGTCTCGGGAAAAGCCCACCGGACGAAGCTTCATCAGGGTGAGAAGAGGTGCTTTCCATGGCGATGCAGACTGGGCGAGGCAAGATCTGGGACGACCGCCTCCGGGACATGGCCAACAAGAGCCGGCAGAAGTTGGAAGAGGGCCTCGTCACCGAGGCCTACAAGGCCAACAGGGACGAGGTAATCCAGCTCCTCAACCGGGCGCTGGCCAGCGAGTGGATAGCCTTCATGCAGTACTGGCACCACTACTTCATGGCCACGGATCTCCACAGCCCGGAGATCCGAGAGATATTCAAGGAGCAGGCCGAGAGCGAGCTGCACCACATCGACGAGATCGGGCAGCGGATCCAGGCCCTGGGCGGGGTGCCTGTGGACAAGCCGGAGGAAGTCATCCAGCACTGGACCAAGTCGGTGGACTACGGCCACGACCTGCGCAACATGCTGGAGATCGACCTCATCGACGAGCGAATGACGGTCAACTTCTACAGTGAGATCGTCCGCTACTGTGGCTTCAACGACATCGTGACGCGCACCCTGTTCGAGGAGATCCTGCGAGAGGAGGAGGAGCACGCCAACACCCTGGCGGACATCCTCTACGCCTACGACGCCGGCACCAACCAGCTGATCCCCTCCGTCCACGACCAGGTGGCAGGGCAGGGAGTCCCCGTCCCCCAGCGGCGAGCGGCCTAGCCGAGACGGGGAGAAACGGCGACGGGGCGACGGGGAGAGAGCGGCTCCGCCTCTCCCCTTGGGAGAGGCCGCCCGAGTGCAGCGAGGGCGGGTGAGGGCTCTTTGTCTGGCACCGAAAGAGCCCTCACCCTGACCCTCTCCCAGAGGGAGAGGGAATCGCCCTGTCGCCCCGTCACCCCGTCAGATGCTCGGGCCCGACGCCTTCACGGCATCGGAAACCTGATCCTCGAACTGCTTGAAGTTGGCCTTGAACTTCTCGGCCAACATCCTCGCCTGCTGATCGTATGCGTCGGCATCGGACCAGCTATCCCGTGGCCAGAGCAGCTCGTCGGGAACGTCGGGCACGTGAAGAGGCACTTCCAGCCCAAACACGGGGTCCTTCCTGGTGGGCACCTGGTCCAGCAGCCCCTGTAGCGCGGCGTGCACCATGGCTCGGGTATAGGCGATCTTGATGCGCGACCCAACCCCGTAAGGGCCGCTGACCCACCCGGTGCTCACCAGCCAGCTTCGTGCCCTGTGTCGGTCGATCTTTTCGCCCAGCAGCTTGGCGTAGACGGAAGGGTGCAGAACCAGGAATGGAGCCCCAAAGCAGGTGCTGAAGGTGGCTTCGGGTCCGGCGCCCAGCCCCCGCTCCGTCCCCGCCACCTTGGCCGTGTAACCCGAGAGGAAGTGGTACATGGCCTGATCCGGAGTCAGCTTGGCTATGGGTGGCATAATCCCAAAGGCATCGGCCGTGAGCATCATGATGTTTGAGGGATGCCCCCCCATGCCGGTCCTGGTGGCGTTGGCGATGTGGCTTATGGGGTAAGCCGCCCGGGTGTTCTCGGTGAGGGAGGAGTCGTCCAGATCTATCCTGCGGGTCAGGGTGTCGATGGCCACGTTCTCCAACAGGGTTCCGAACTTGCGGGTGGCCTCGTAGATCTCGGGCTCGGCCTTCTTGGAGAGCCGAATAGCCTTGGCGTAGCATCCGCCCTCGAAGTTGAACACCCCGCGATCGCTCCACCCGTGCTCGTCGTCGCCGATCAGCGTCCGGGCCGGGTCGGAGGAGAGGGAGGTCTTGCCCGTGCCCGAGAGCCCGAAGAAGAGCGCCACATCGCCCTTGGGCCCCTGGTTGGCAGAGCAGTGCATGGAGAGCACTCGCTCCAGCGGCAG
>JAJZRD010000262.1 GCA_021845945.1 Chloroflexota bacterium | reverse complement strand
CTGCGTGGAAGTCTGCTTCCATCCTAGACCTCCAGGCTGATTGTCACCGGACCATCGTTCACAAGGCTCACCTCCATGTGAGCCGCGAACCGGCCGGTCTCGACCGTAAGGCCGTAGCCCCGAACCAACTCCGCGAACCGCTCCACCAGTCCAGCCGCGACCGATGGGTCTGCCGCTTCCACAAAGCTGGGCCTCCTGCCCCTGCTGGTATCGGCATAGAGGGTGAACTGGGAAACCACCAACACTTCGGCGCCGACGTCCAGGGCCGACAGGTTGAACTTCCCCTCGGCATCCTCGAACATCCGCAGCTTCACTACTTTGTCCGCCAGCTTGCCGGCCGTCTCCTCGGTGTCACCGTGGCCCACCCCCAGCAGCACCAACCAGCCGCGGCCGATCTTGCCGATGGTAACCCCGTCGACCCGAACCTCCGCCCGAGAAACCCTCTGGAGAACGGCTCTCACCGACGCGACCGCCTAGTCGGCGCCGGCAGAGGTGGCCGCGGTGCTGCTGGACTCCTTGGAGGCAGGCGAGGAAGAGGTCTCCGAGCCCTTGCCGTTATCCTCTTTCTGGCCGGAGCCGTTGCCGTTGGTCATGCCCGAAGGAGACCGATGGTCGGTAGCGTAGAAACCCGAGCCCTTGAACACGATGGGAGTAGGTTGGAACACCTTCCGCAGCCGTCCGTGGCATCGCTCGCACTCCATCAACGGCGCGTCGTGGAAGGACTGACGCTTCTCCAGCTCGGCACCGCAGTCCTCGCAACGATAGACGTAGACAGGCAAAACTGATCACCCTTTCCCTTTGAAGTCGCTGCGCCCAAGCCGACGGCTAGCCGAAGGCCCAAACCGCACCCCGACTAGCCGCCCACCGGAGCTATCCGAGTTCGCAAGGTAAAATATAGCAGAATCCGCCGCCAAATGCAGCCTTGGTCGGGGAATAGTCAGGGCCTTTTAGTTGTCACCCTGAGCGAAGCGAGGGGTCTCCACGAGCGTCTGCCGAGATTCTTCGCTACGCTCAGAATGACAGGGTCGTGGCCTCGGCGCTGCACTTTGCCGGTTCGGCAGCAGAGAACTAAAAGGCCCTGGGGGAATAGTCTACAATAGGGGCGCAAGCAGCGCCCAGGGAGACTCAGATGCCGCGATCACTCGCAGACAAACTGGCCAAACTGCTCGCAGAGCTGGAGCGCGAGGGGATCACCGACCCCAGGGTGCTCGCCGCCCTCCGCAGGGTGCCCCGAGATCTGTTCGTCCCCGCGGAGTGCCGCTCCCACGCCTTCCGCAACATCCCCCTCCCCATCGGGGAGGGGCAGACGATCTCCCAGCCCTTCGTGGTCGCGCTGATGACCCAGTCCCTGGCACTGTCTGGCGCCGAGACCGTGCTGGAGATCGGCACCGGATCCGGCTACCAGTGTGCCATCCTGGCGGAGCTGAGCGGAACGGTCATCTCCCTCGAGCGATTCCACTCCCTGTCCAAGACGGCTCGCCGGAGGCTGGCGCAGCTCGGCTACCAGAACGTCCAGCTTCTGGTGGGCGACGGCAGCTTAGGCCATCCGCCCCGGGCCCCCTACGACGCCATCGTCGTCACGGCGGCCAGCCCCCGGGTTCCCCAGCCCCTGATCGACCAGCTGGCGGAGGGTGGCAGGCTCGTTCTGCCGGTGGGCTCCCACCTCTCCCAGGAGCTGATCATCTACACCAAGCAAGGGAGAGAACTGACACCCCGCCACCTCGGATCCGTGCGCTTCGTGCCCCTGGTGGGGGAGGCAGGATGGCAGGAGCGAGAGGTCGAGTGCCCTTAGCTCACGGTCCCCAGTCGATCTTGGGCAGCGGTGACACGACGTCGTAGTAGGAGATGATCACCATCAGGGCGATCAGCACCATCAACCCGACGAAGTGCAGGGCGCCTTCCCTCTCGGGGGCAATCCTCCTTCGCCGCACCGCCTCCACTCCGATCAGCAGCAGCCGCCCGCCATCCAGGGCTGGGAAAGGTAGCAGGTTGGCTATGGACAGCCCCGCACTGATGGTGGCGGTGATGCTTATCAACGGGAACCACCAACCGTTGTCGGCCGCCAGATCCGCCGCCTGAGTGGTGACCTGGAATATCCCCACGGGCCCAATAGGGCGGGCGAGATCCGCAGGCAGCGCCCCCTGCACGATCATGATGGGCACCGAAAGGGTGAAGGTCACCATCTGCCATGCACGGCCAAACCCGAGCGCTAGCGACTGAGGCACAGGATAGGGCAGCGGCTTGACCTCGGTCACCTTGCCCTGCAGCCCGATCCCCAGGGGGCCATCTCCCTCGGGCCACCTGGTTCGGGGCATCATGGTCTTCTGGATCTCGGTGCCGTTGCGCTCTACGGTCACCACTACTTCCTGACCCAGCTTCGATCGCGTGGCACCGACGAACTCGTCGGCCGTCTTCAGTTGACGTCCGTCCATGGCCACAATGCGGTCCCCGGCCTGGAGGCCCCCGCTCTCCGCCGGTGACCCGGGGCTGACCTTGTAGACGTAGACCTCCATGGAGGTAGGGGTAGGCCAGCCGATGACGTAGCCCGCCGCGAACAGCAGGGCCGCCGCCACGAAGTTCATCGCCGGGCCGGCGACGAGCACCCCTGCCCGCGCCAGCTTGCTCTTGCTGGCGAAGCTCCCCTCCTGCGTGCCGTCGCCGTCCTCCCCCGACATCTTGACGAAGGCGCCCAGCGGGATCGCGTTCAGGGAGTAAATCATGTCGCCACGCTTGATACCGACCAGTCGCGGAGGGAGCCCGAAGCCGAACTCCTCGACCTTTATCCCGGCCAAACGGGCTGCCACGAAGTGCCCCAGCTCGTGCACCAGCAGCAGCAAGCTGAGCACCGGGATTACCGCCAGTTGGGTCCAACTCATGAGAACTAGTTCCCTCTCCTACTCTGGGCGAGTGCCAGGCATTTCTCTCGAGCCCACCGATCCACCTGCAGGACGGACTCCAGGCTCTCGAACTCCACCGGTTGGTGTCGGGACAGCACCTCTTCGACGAGCGTCGGGATAGTCCCGAAGGTGATCTCTCCTCCCAGGAAGAGGTTCACCGCTACCTCGTTGGCCGAGCTGAGGGTCGCCGGGTAGCTCTGCCCCCTCCTGGCCGCCTCCAACGCCAGTCCAAGACAAGGATACCTCGCCAGGTCGATTTCCTCAAAGGTCAGCGGCCCGGCCTTCACCAGGTCCAGCGTCTCCGCCTTGCCGGCCAGCCGCTCCGGATAGCTCAAAGCGTACTGAATCGGAACCCGCATGTTCGGGACTCCGAGCTGGGCCTTGATGGCCCCGTCGACGAACTCCACCAGAGAGTGCACTATGCTCCCTCGATGAAGCAGCAGCTTGATCCGCTCCAGCGGCAACCCGAAGAGCCAGTAGGCCTCGATTACCTCCAGCCCCTTATTCATCAGGGTCGCAGAATCCACCGTCACCTTGGGGCCCATCTGCCAGGTGGGATGAGCCAGAACCTGGGCCGGCGAAACGCGGTCCAACTCGGCTGAAGGCAAATCCCGTAGTGCCCCACCGGAGGCCGTGAGGATGAGGGCCCGGACGGAGGACCGCCATTCGGGCAACTCCCCTTCGCCCTGCAAGCACTGCCAGATGGCGCTGTGCTCGCTATCAATTGGCAATATTCGCGCCCCACTCCGACGAGCCCGCTCGGTGACCAGCTTCCCCGCCATCACCAGCGACTCCTTGTTGGCCAGGGCGACGACCTTGCCCTGGGACACGGCCGCCAGAGCCGGCACCACCCCTGCGCCCCCGACCGCGGCGATCACCACCAGGTCCGCGTCGGCGGCGGTGGCGACCTGGGCAACCCCCGCTGTCCCCCGAAGGATCCCAGCGGGCAACTCCGCCTCCTGGCCGGCGTTCCCCACGGCGGCGAGTCGGGGCCGAAACTCCGACAGCTGAGACCGGAAGAGCTCGCCGTATCCCCCGGCCGCCAGCCCCACCACCTCGAAGCGGTCGGGAAACCAGCGGATCACCTCCAGCGTCTGCCGGCCTATCGATCCGGTGCTTCCCACCACCGCCACTCGACGGCGTCTGCGTCCTGCGCTCACAGCCCCGCTCCCAACCAAATGGCCCACCAGTAGGTCACCACCCCAACGAACAGAAGGCTGTCCAATCGATCCAGCACCCCTCCGTGGCCTGGGATCAGCTGGCTGGCGTCCTTCGCCTGCAGCTGCCGTTTCATCAACGACTCGGCCAGGTCGCCCGCCTCGGCCGCTATGGAAGCCAGCAACCCGAAGGCAGCGAAGCGAAGGGGATCCCAGCCAAAGAGCCAGGCTAACAGAGCGCTGCACGCCACCCCCGCGATCAGTCCCCCCAGCGCGCCCTCCTGGGTCTTCCGCGGGCTTATGCGTGGAAAGAACTTCCGCCGCCCCACGGCCATCCCGACGAAGTAGGCGGCGACGTCCGTGGACCAGGTTACCCCCGCCACCAGGTAGATCCAGCGGTCTCCTGCCGGCAGGAATCTGAGCGACACCAGGAAGGAGGCCAGGAACGCGACGTAGAGGGGAGGCACCCAGGTCACGGCCCAGTCGCCCAAGCTCGATTCCACTCGCTGCCGGAACACCATGTAGAGCAACGACAAGATCAGCGATAGGGCCAGCGCCGGGGCCAAGATCCGCCCGGGAGAGAGGGCGGCATCCAGCAGGAAGGCGAGTCCGAGGGCGAAGCCGAAGGGCCAGAGAGGAGAGTTGCCGGCCCGTCGCAGCAGGGTGTAGAACTCCCAGAGGGCGACGCCCGCCGCCACAATGACAATCCCAACGAACCAGGGTCCCCCGGCGACGGTGACGGCGACGATCAGCGGCGCCAGCACGACGGCACTCAACACTCGCTGAACCAGCAAATCAGCCTCCAGCCCCGTTGCTCGTAGGGGCGGGTCTCAGACCATTGGTTACAAGTTAAGCTCCTGAGGCCATTTGTCAAGGGCAGCTCGCTCCCTGTGTTTGCGGCGTCGCTTGACGATGCCGAGGTCGGGTTGAGCGGCCAGGTAGGCCACCGGATCGTTTGC
>JAJZRD010000261.1 GCA_021845945.1 Chloroflexota bacterium | reverse complement strand
CCGTTGGACGGGACCGCATCGCCGGCAGGAGCCGGCTCCTACCCCTGAGGAATGCCTCATGTCGAGTGTCGGGATCATCGCCAACCCGGCTTCCGGAAGGGATATCCGGCGGCTGGTGGCTCACGCTTCGGTCTTTGGCAACAACGAGAAGGTGAACATCCTGCAGCGGGTCCTGCTGGCCCTGGATGCCATCGGCGTCGACGAGGCGAGCATCATGCCGGACGGCTACGGGCTTGGGCTTCGGGCGCTGGATGGGCTCAAGCTGGTCTCCTTGCGCGCGGGCATCCTGGAAATGCCGGTGACCGCAACCGGCACGGACTCAACCGAGGCGGCGAAGTGCTTCTGCGACATGAACGTGGGGTGCCTCGTGGTGCTGGGTGGAGACGGCACCAACCGCGTCGTGGCCAGGGGGTGCGGCCGGATTCCAATAGCGTCGATCTCCACCGGCACCAACAACGTCTTTCCGGCCATGGTCGAAGGCACGGTAGCCGGCATGGCGGCCGGGCTGGTGGCGGTGGGCGCGGTGGATGCCGACGAGGTGACCTACCGGGCCAAGCGACTGGAGCTTTACATCGACCGCGAGCTGGTGGACATCGCCTTGATCGACGTGGTGACCAGCTCCGATCTGTGGGTGGGTACCCGTGCCATCTGGGATCCGGCACGCGTCCTGGAGATCGTGCTGGCGCGAGCCGAGCCCGGCAACATAGGCATCTCTTCGCTTGGAAGCTGCTTTCGGCCGCTTGGCTGCCGCGATGGCCAGGGGATGTACCTGGCCCTCGGATCCGAGGGCACGCGAGTCCTCGCGCCGGTCGCGCCGGGCTTGGTGACCTCGGTTGCCGTCCGCGACCATCGGGTGCTGTCCGTCGGCGAGGAGGTGGCCCTCGACTCCGATGCCGAGACGATTGCGCTGGACGGCGAGCGTGAGATCGAGGTCTATGACCGGCGAGCCATCACCGTCCGGCTGACTGAGAACGGCCCTCGCGTGGTGGATATCCCACACTGTATGGAAGTGGCCGCCCGGTCCGGGGTATTCCGCCGGCTCGGGCTGCGGGCGTAGAGGAGTAGCTTCATGGCAACCAAGATCATCATGCCCAAGCTGGGCATGGCGATGAAGGAGGGAATCCTCGCCAAGTGGCTCAAGGAGGACGGTGACCCGGTGGCCAGGGACGAACCGGTTGCCGTGGTGATGAGCAAGAAGATCACCTACACCCTGTCGGCACCGGCGCCGGGCGTGCTGCGGATCCTGGTTCGGCCAAAGGAGACGCGACAGGTGGGTGCCGCCCTCGCCTTCGTCACCGCCCCGGGTGAGGCGGTTCCGTCGACCGAGGACGTCACTCCTGAGGCTGCCGCGGCCGTGGACGTCGCCGCGGCGGCTCCAGCGGCCGCGGCTGGGATGGCATCGGCTCCGCCCACGGCCGCGACGGGCTTCGTGCTGGCCTCTCCGGCCGCTCGTCGGTTGTCCAGGGAGAAGGAGATCGATCTGGCCCGGGTGGCCGGTACCGGTGCCGATGGCATGGTGACGGAGTCCGACGTGCTGCGCTTTGCCGAGGAACCGGAGGGGGCCGAAGCACCGGTCGAGGTCCTGGCCACCTCTGCTGCCAGGCAGCTGGCCGGCGAGCACGGGGTGAAGCTGGCCGAGATCTGGGGCACGGGCGCCGGCGGACGGATCACCGAGCAGGACGTGGTGGCTTTCGTCGAGGCCGGGGCCAAGGCCCCAGCGCCGGCGGGCGTGACTTCGCATGCCGGCCGTGTCATCCCCTTCGCCGGGATGCGCCAGGCCGTCGCCGAGCACATGGTCGAGAGCCTGCACACCATGGCTCAGCTGACCCTCCAGATCGAGGTCGATGCCACCGAGTTGGTCAGGCTTCGGAGCCAGCTCAAGGCCGAGTTCGACCTTACCTACACCGATCTGCTGGTCAAGGCCGTCGCCAGGGCCCTCCGCGGACACCCCCTCCTGAATGCGACCCTCATTGGCGACGAGATACATCTGCTGGAGCCGATCCACGTCGGCATCGCCGTAGCCCTGGACGAGGGGTTGATCGTTCCGGTCCTGCGGGATGCCGACCAGCGGACCGTGCAGGAGATCGCCCAGGAGGCACGGCGACTGGCCCAGGGGGCGAGGGAGGGCAGCCTGTCCGTGGACGAGGTGACGGGGAGCAGCTTCACGATCACTAACCTGGGCTCCTACGGCATAGACGGCTTCACCCCCATCATCAACTCACCGGAGGTCGCCATCCTGGGGGTGGGCAGGATCGTGGAGAAGCCGGTCATCTACCAGGGCGAGATCGCCAGGCGATCGTCGATGGTGCTGAGTCTGACCATCGACCATCGCATCGTGGATGGCGCCCCCGCGGCCGGGTTCCTTCAGTCTTTGAGAGATCTGTTGGAGAACCCCTATCGGCTGCTGATTTGAGATCGGAGGCTCGCATGGCGGACGTGATCGTCGTAGGCGGCGGGCCCGGAGGGACCGCCGCCGCCACACGAGTGGCGCAACTGGGTGGCCACGCGATCCTGGTCGAGCGGGCTCAACTGGGTGGCAATTGCGTAAATCGCAACTGCGTCCCGTTGACCAGTCTGCTGGCGAGCGTGGAGCTGTTTCGCCGCCTCGGCCGGGCCGGTGAGATGGGCATCCAGGTGGGGCCAGCCACCCTCGACGTCCCCGGAATGCTGGCTCGCAAGGCGCGAATCGTCGGCGACCTGCGGGAGGGGATGGGGGGCCTGCTGCCCACCTTCGGGATAGAGGTGGTGGAGGGCGAGGCCCGGTTGGCCGATCCGAAGACGGTCGAGGTCGATGGCCGGCGGCTGCAGGCGACTCGTGCCGTCATCCTGGCGACCGGGGCCCGTTGGGCTCCGATCCCGGCGGCTATTGAGGGTGTGTTGCAACCCGACGAGGCGCTCACGCTCGAATCGGTGCCGGCCCGTCTGCTCATCTGGGGCGGCGGTCCATCGGAGGTCGAGTTCGCCGCCCTGTATGCTGCCCTGGGAAGCCGGGTGATCCTGGCGGTGGACGGCCCTTATCCCCTCCCCGACGAGGACTACGAAATTGGGCAGCGGCTCCAGGGTGTCTTGCAGGGGCAGGGGGTGGAGGTGCTGACCAACGTCCGGCTGAGTTCGGCGAGCCGGATGGGCGAGGGACTGAAGGTTGTGCTGGCCGGCGCCAGGGGCGAGGCGGAGGTCGCGGCCGACCGGGTGCTTTGGGCCGGTCGGGTAGCCGCCACCGACGGCTTGGGGCTGGCCGCGGTGGGCGTTCGGCTTAAGGATGGAGCCGTCGAGGTGGACGATCGCCGGCAGACGAGTGTGCCGGGGGTCTACGCCGTGGGCGACGTGACGGGCGCCCCCATGTATTCGTCCCTGGCTACGGCAGGGGGGCTGGTGGCTGCCGAGAACGCGATGGGGGGAAGCCGTCGCCTCGATCGCCGCCTGGTGCCGCGCTGCGCCTTCACTATTCCGGAGGTTGCCGCCGTGGGCCTGACCGAGGATCAGGCGATCGACGCCGGATTCGACGTCGAGGTTTCCAACGTCGCTCTCGCTACCAACGCCCGTGCCATGGGTCTGGGTGAGGTCGAGGGCGGCATCAAGCTGGTCGCGGATCGGAAGCGAGGCAGGGTCCTCGGCGTGCACATCGTCGGCCATCGGGCGACCGAGTTGATCGGCGAGGGGAGCATTGCCCTCCAGCTGGAGGCGCTGACAGAGGACCTGGCGTGGGCCCTTCAGATCCACCCCACGCTGAGCGAGAGCGTGGTGGAGGCCGGTCGGGGCATCCTGGGCCAGTCGCTGTACGTGCCGAAGTTCTGAGGATGGCAGCGAGCGATCCCATCTACCTGGTCCGCATGGGCCGTGTCGCGTATCGCCACGCGCTGCGTCTGATGCAGCGCGTGGCGGACGCCCGTCGTCGGGACGAGATCGGAGACACCCTTCTCCTGGTGGAGCACCCGCCGGTGGTCACGCTGGGGAGCGGAGGAGGGGTCGAGGACTTGCGCGTTCCCCATCCCTACCTGCACTCGCTCGGCATCGAGAGCGCCGAGACGGATCGAGGGGGCCGCGTCACCTACCACGGACCGGGCCAACTGGTGGCCTACCCCATTCTGAGGCTTCCCGACCACGATCTGCACGGCTACCTGCGGCGGCTGGAGCAGGTCGTCCTGGAGGTGCTGGCGGGGTGGGGCATCGGGGGTCGCCGGATCGAGCGCCACCCGGGTGTCTGGATCGGGCGAGACAAGATCGCCGCCGTGGGTATCGCCGTGCGGGGCGGGGTGACGACTCACGGGGTGGCGCTCAACGTCGATCCGAACATGACGCACTTCGGCCTGATAGTCCCGTGTGGCCTGCCCGACCGGGGGGTCACCTCCCTCAGGGCGATCCTGGGCCGGGCGGTGCCGATGGAGGCGGTGGAGCGCAGCTTTGTGGCGGCCTTCAGCCTGGTGTTCGGCCGTGAGGTTGAGCCCCGCCGCACGCCCGGCCCCTGGCTGATGGTGCCTGCACCCCAGGAGGCAACGGCCGGTGTCGAGGTTCTGGTCGATGATCTCGATCTACACACCGTCTGCCAGGAAGCAGCGTGTCCGAACCTCGGCGAATGCTGGGCCAGAGGTACCGCCGCTTTCATGCTGCTTGGTGCCGTGTGCACCCGCCACTGCCGCTTCTGCAACGTGGCTGCCGGCCGGCCAAGCCCTCCCGATCCCCTGGAGCCCTTCCGCGTCGCCGAGGCCGCGGCGCGGCTGGGACTGCGCCACGTGGTCGTCACGTCGGTTGCCCGCGACGACCTGGCAGATGGTGGCGCCTCGCAGTTCGCCGCCTCCATTCGGGCGGTTCGGGATCGGCTGCCTCAAGCGACCATCGAGGTCCTGGTGCCTGATTTCGGTGGGTCGTTGCCGGCCCTGGAGACCGTGGCCGCTGCCCGCCCCGACCTGTTCAACCATAACGTCGAGACGGTGGAGCGGCTGTCGGATTCCGTGCGGGCCAGGGCTCGCTACCAGCGATCGCTGGGGGTGCTGGCCTGGGCTAAGAAGCGCGGCCTCACG
>JAJZRD010000260.1 GCA_021845945.1 Chloroflexota bacterium | reverse complement strand
GCCGCCGCCCCCGAAGCCGCCTCGGGAGTCGCCCCTCTCGGCTTTCCGGGCCGCCCTGCACTCCGGGCAGCGCACGGGGTCGTTGGTGAACCCCTTCTGGGCGAAGAACTCCTGCTCCTCGACGGTAAAGGGGAAGGACCGCCCGCAGTCACGGCACACGATGGTTCTCTCGGTGTAAGGCATTTCATCTCCTTCGAGTACGACTTAGCTCCAGTCAAAGGCAAAGGCGGCCAACGCGGCCAGCCTGATGGGAGGATCGTCGACTCGTGGTGAAGCCTCGGTGAGGGGCCGATGAAACGCCACAAGGGGCCAAACGATACCTCTATCGACGCATAGTATACACTATCGCGATAGCTCCATGTTCAGCAAGACCGCTGCGTGCCTCGCCAGGCGATCGGCCCCGCCCCTGAGAGAGCCACAGCCCCCCGCCAACCTACCTCCAGGAAGAGGGCCGTCGATAGGGCGAGGAAGGGCAGGGCTGCCGGCCAGAGACCGGAGATGGGGCTACCCCCCGCCGCGAGGGCGAAGCCGGCCGGCAGCCACACCCCGACGGCCACGAGGAAGTAGCGCGGTTGGCGGAGGCGCACCGTCGCCATCGCGATCCCCGGGGCCGCCAGCGCGCGCGCCCACAGGTCGGGGGAAAGGTCGCCGGCAACGGGTGGTGAACCGGCAGCGATCCAGGGGAGCATCCGTCCCGCTGCGCCGGAGAGAAGAGCGTACGGCTCCCCGGCGTGTAGCGCGGCCATCGGGGCCACGAAAATCGAGGCTCCCAGGGCGGCTATCAGGAGGCCGGGCCCCTGCATTCTCAAGAAGCCCCGCTCCACCGTCGCTCGCTGGAGCAGGTAGAGCAACGCGACCAGACAAGCCAGGCGCGTCCCGACCGAGAGGGTGAGACAGAGGCCCGCCCCGTAGCCCGCCAGCAGGTACTCGATGGAACGGCGGCTATCGACGGCCCGCAGCAGCAGGTAGAGCAGCAGAAGCGGAGCCGCCACGGCCTGCACCTCCAGGAATCCCACCTGGCTGAGCCGAACGTGCCAGGGGGACACGGTCACGAGAAAGAGGCACGCAGCCGCCACTCGAAGGGGAAAGAGCCGCCGGGCAGTCAGATGCAACAGCAGCAGCGATAGCAGCCCTTCTGCCAACGCAGCCGCGGCAATACCCTGGCCGCCGTCCCCTGCCTGCGCTTGCGACGGCGCCGAATCCGGCCCCGACATCCGGAGCGCGGTCGCCAACAGCAGGATCCCCACCACCGTCGCCGACTCCGCATCGACCCTCGGGCGGGCCAGGTGCAGCGGGTCTCGCACGCCGAAGTTCAATCCCACCGGGAGGGCCGCCAGGGCGAAGAGCCACGACCAGAAAGCGTCGGGGGGATCGCTCCGCCCGGCCGCCAGGTAGAGCGACAATCCGGCCGCCGCCAGCCCGGCCAGCAGCAGCGCGGCTCCGGCCATCCTCCAGCCCACCGGCGCGGGCGGCAAACCCACGGGGGCACCTCGATCGATGGCCGCAGCGAAATCAGGCTCGGGCAGGGGCGCCCGACGGTCCACCAGCGCCGAGCCCGCGAGGGCCAGCAGCGCCGACGCCACGTAGAACGGGGGTGCGCTCCTATCATTCGAGATGCCGAGGACGACAGGACCGGCGGACAGCGCCAGGGCGGCGGCCCACAATCCGAGCCCGACACGTAGGGAAGAGGCAGACGATGCCGGGCGCTCCCCCTTACCTGCCGCTCCAGCTCCGCCCTTCGAATCGCCGTGGAAGGTCCCCACGAGCCTCGACCCCGCCCCCTACCGGCTGCCCTCGGCAGCACCGGGCGATTGCTCCGCTGCTTCGGCTCGACGCAACCAGAGACACTCGCCGGTGGGCAATCGGTCCGGCCATCGGAGAGTAACCACGACCCCACCCCCGAAGGGGCTTCCCGCCGCCAACTGAGCGAGCGACTCGTACCGGGTCCCGCCGTGGAAGCGCAGCCGGAACCAGTCGGGAAGATCGTAGATGCGGGCCTGGCCGCCCGGCTTCAGAACCCTATAGAGCTCGGCCAGCCCACCCGCGGGATCCTCCCAGTGATGGACCGAGAAGCTGCTGATCGCCAGGTCGAATTGGCCATCGCCGAAGGGCAGCTTCGCCGAATCGCCCAGCTGCAAGTGGACTCGATCTCCCACGCCCGCCGCTGCGGCGTTCGCCGCGGCTCGCTCCACCATCGCCGGCTCCACGTCCACCCCGGTGATGGAGACCCCGGGCGCGACTTCGGCCAGCCGGATGTCGAGCCAACCGGGGCCGGCGCCTACGTCCAGCACCGATCCGGCCGGGCAGGCCGCGGCCAACTCACGCGCCATGAGGCCGTACATGCCTCCCAGTACCAGCCGCGACCACCGGTCGTAGACCCCGGCGCTGGGCATCGAGCGGTCGTGCAGCTTCCTGGACAGCTCTTCGAAGGCGCCACGCTGCCATTCTCGGTACACCCACGCACCGGCCAGCGCGGCCAGGGGTACCAGCCATCTCTTCTTTGCCATCGAGTGGTCTCCCTCAGTCCTGCCATCCATAATCGTCGCCAGGCTGTTGAAGAAGCTGTGCAAGACTCAGACCTTGATCCGTGCCGGCGAGAGGCTCCATCCCTCGAATTCTACCGGAACCCTCCCTGCGATCGTAGTGGATCAACAGGCCAGATCCCCTACAGCCCGTATAGACTTCCCACCAGCCGGTCGATCGCCCGTTGGAGTATGGCGACTCGCTCGACTGCCGTCGGTGGCAGGGGAAGGCCGTGGAAGCGGTGGATGCCCTGGATCTCCCCCACCAGGGTCTCTAGCTCATCTGCATCTCCACCCTTCGGCACCGGCAGCGGGAGATGGTTGGCCACAGCGGTCTTCACCTGCGCCAGCATCCGGCCCTCTTCCTGAGCCAGGGCCCGGTAGATCCTCGCCAAGGGGCCGGAGTTGAGCAGCGCCAACAGGTAGAGATAGCTGAAGCCCAGCTCGCGTCCCCTCTGTGAGAGCAGAAGGGTGTGAAGGGTGTTGTCGGTATAGAGCTGCTCCTGCCCCTGGTAGAGGTAGCCCACGAGGGGCGCGTCCCCCGTCTGGCGCATCAGCAACCGCTCCACCACGTGGTGGTTCTCCACAGAGCCACAGAAGTGCCAGTACTCGCGCCGGGCAGAGGGCCTGCCCCCTCTGCCGGTGCCCTTCCGCTCGGGATCGATCCGGTACCCCAGATCCACGTACCGGTACCGGGCCTCCGGGTTATCCCACCAGACCCCGTACCGAACCACCTGGGTCCCCTGGAGCAGCCGGTGGAGCGGCCTGTCGGGGACCGGGTCCCGATAGAACAGCCTCTCCCTCACGTTGCCGCTGTGGATGCCGGTATCCAGGGCAGGGGCCACCTCCCCCAGCCGCACGAAGCGGCGAACCCCCACCGCCCGCTCGCCGCCTCGGTCCCTGGAATCGTGGGGTGGCGGATCAAGCCGGTGGTCGCGCTCCGTCTCAGGCCTCGACCCCTCGGTGTCGGAAGCCGTCAGCAGATCCCGAAAGATCCGCCGGTTCTCCGCGGTCGGATCGAAGAAGACCGCGCCGAAGGCCTGCCGGTACTCCGAGGCTTCGATCCAGCTGGAGCGCCGCTCCACCAGGTCAGGCTCCAGGATCTCCTGCTTGCCCGCCCGGCGCAGATCCAGGAAGCCGACCCCTCTCGAGCCCCCGGCGTCACCCTCGCCCTTCTGAACCAGGGTGATGGCCGGGTAAACCCGTGCGTCGAACAGCTCGGGACCCAGGGGCGCCACGACCCGGAGGTCGTGGCGCAGCAGCTCTCGCCGCAGATGCTCCTTGGTCGCGTTGGTCAGGAAGCTGGCCGAGGTGAGGGCGCCCAGCACGCCCCCCGGCTTCAGCAGCTGAAGGCCGCGGTAGAAGAAGTGCACGTACAGGTCGCTCCTGAAGCCGTACCGCGGCCGCAACTGCTGTGAGTAGCGCCGGAAGGACTCGCTGGCGTGGCCCGGGACCCGGCTGGACAGCAGGTAAGGGGGGTTCATCAGGACGAGGTCGAAGCCGCCCTCCGCGAAGGGCTCCGGGAATCGCGCTGGCCAATCGAAGTCCAGCAGACTATCCCCGACCTGGATCCTCCCCTCCGGCAGCGTAGGGAGGGCATCCCCTTCCCAGTCCGCCAGCAGCCCCAGCCACAGCCGCAGCCGCGCGACCTCCACCGCGTCCGCCTCCAGCTCCACGCCGTGCAGATTGTCCCGGAGGATCTCCGCCCTCAGCCTGCGAGAGGCGTCTACCCGGTCGCCCACGCAGATTCTCAGCGCCAGCAACTCCTCGATGGTCCTTGCCAGGAACGCCCCGCCGCCACACGACGGGTCGCACACCTTCACCCGGCGCAGCGCTTCCAGGACCGCCGCTCGATCGCGCAGCCCCTCGGGTTCGTGCTGCTCCACCAGCCGCGCCACCGCCTCGCGAGGCTCGTCGGGGAGGCTGGTCTCCAGATAGCAGGCGAGGGCCCGGCGGACCATGAAGGCGACGATCGCCCGTGGCGTGTAGTAGCTGCCCTTCTCGTGGCGGCCTGCCGTCCTTCGCTCGACCAGCGTCGCCACCACCTCGGGTCCCAGAGAGTCCTCGGCGTCGCACGCGCCACCCTCCCGGTCCGTGAAGTGAAACCGCCGGAACAGCCCGTCGACCAGGGCTTCCACCGCCTCGTCAGGCGCGGCGGTTGGCCCGCCTTGAACACCGCACTCCAAGTGGAGGGGTTCAAGCCACCCGAGGCAGAAGTTGCCGCCGGGGCGCCCCAGCCGCAGGTACTCATTCCAGAGGGCAGGCAACCCCCCTTTCCGGTACGCCTCACCGGCCCACCCCCTCCTCAAGATGAGATCGTCGGCCAGCAACCGATGAAACAGCCGCTGCAGGGAGTGCCGCGCCTCTTCCGGGTCCAGGCCCGCCCCGACCAGGGGTTCGGCCCGCGCGGCGATCCGTGAGTACGCCTCGAGAAACCGCTCGACGATGCCTCGTCGCCTGCCTCCCCCGGCCGTCCTCATCCCTTTCTCGCAGAAGAGCTGAAGCTGGGCCGCCTCGCCGGCGGAGTCCCA
>JAJZRD010000259.1 GCA_021845945.1 Chloroflexota bacterium | reverse complement strand
CCCACTGCCCGCCGCCCCACTGGCTCCGTCCCTCTGGATCGGCTTGGGGCCTATCGGCGTGGGCAGCCTGGCGCTGATCCGTCTGGCGCAAGGAGGTGCCCAACTCTGGGGAGATCTGAATGCCACGGTGAACCTTCTGTCCGCCCTCGCCGCGCTGGCGCTGTGGGGTTTCGGCCTCTGGTGGCTCGTCGCCGCGATCCTGCTGCTGGGGCGCTACCTGCGCGCCGGGGGCTTCCCCTATGGGATCGGCTGGTGGGCCTTCACCTTCCCCGTGGGCGCCTACACCGTCGATACCCTGACCCTGGCTCGCGTTTGGCAGGTGGGAGCCCTGGAATGGTTCGGTGCGCTGCTGTTCCTGCTGCTGGGCGCTTTCTGGCTGGTGGTCACGATGCGGACGCTGATAGGGGTGCGCACCGGAGAAGCCTGGAGACGCTAGAAGCAACCGGCGACACAGGGGGGTTCTGAGATGGGGAACGATCGGCCCATCGGCGTCAAGTGCACGCCCGAGGAGTGCCGCCGGATCGCCGGGAAGGTCCAGACCGTGTACCCGATCCTCGACGACCGGGAAGCCATGACCGAGCGGGCCCGCCTCTTCCAGGCCCTGGGCAATGAGACGCGGCTGCAGATCCTGGCACTGCTCTCCATGCAGGAGATGTGCGTCTGCAACCTGGTGGCGGCGCTAGGGGGTGCGGCGTCCACCGTCGCGCACCATCTGCGCATGCTGGAGGATGCTGGGCTCGTAAAGGCTCGCCAGGAAGGGAAGTTCACCCTCTACGAGCTGAACGACGCCCCACTCCGGCAGCACCGGGTCTTCAGTGAATAGCTTCCGGTCATTGGAGGAGGCCCCGCTGGACGGCGAAGCGGGTGAGCTCGGCCCTAGAGGAAAGGCCGAGCTTTCGCAGAATGTTGGTGCGGTGAAAGTCCACGGTCTTAGCGCTGATGAAGAGGGCGTCCCCGATCTGCCTGTGAGTCTTCCCTTGGGCCAGCAGCAGGAGCACCTCCCTCTCTCGGTCCGAGAGGCTGTCGTAGGGGTCTTCTCCGGTGCCATGCCGGATCTCCTCGGCGATCACCCCCGCCACCGCGGGGTCCAGGAAGGTGCCTCCCGCATGGACCGTGCGGATGGCGTTAAGCAGCTCGTCACCCTCCGAGCGCTTGAGGACGTATCCCGAGGCGCCCACCTTTAGAGCGGGCAGCACGTACTCCCTGTTCTCGTGCTGGGTGAGGATCAAGACCCGGGTGCATGGGCTGATCTCCTTCACCTGGCGGGTGGCCGCGAGACCATCCATGCCCGGCATGCCGATGTCCATCAGCACCACGTCGGGTCTCAGCCTCCGGACGGCCGCCAGGGTCTGGGCCCCGTCGGAGGCGTCCCCCACCACCTCGAAGTCCGGCTGCATCTCGAGGAGGACCCGAATACCCGCCCGGAGCACCGCGTGGTCGTCCGCCAGGAGGATGCGAATCCTGCTCATGCCTCGGCCTCGTTGCCCGTGCATGGAATCTCGGCCCGCACCGTGGTGCCTTCCCCCGGCGTGGACTCAACCGAGAAGACTCCTCCCAACAGTTCGACTCGCTCCCTCATCCCCAGCAGTCCGAGACCTCGGCCACTCTCATCCCGATGCGCCAGCATTGCCTCCACCTCGAAGCCCTGCCCGTCGTCGCTCACAGAAAGGGTAACGGAACCGTCGGAGAAATCCAAGCCCAGCCCGACGCGGCTGGCGCCCGAGTGGCGCAGCACGTTGGAGAGGGCCTCTTGGGCGATTCGGAAGAGGGCCGTCTCGGCCTCGGGCCTCAGCCGCCGCTCGGCTCCCCTTATCTCCCACCGCACGGCCTGGCCGGCCGCCTGGAGGCGGCTCTCGACGAACCAGCGGAGGGCGGGGATCAGCCCAAGATCGTCCAGGACGCTGGGGCGCAGATCGTAGATGATGCTTTGAAGCTCGCGGACATTGTCGCTGGCCGCAGCCTTCAGCCTTGCCATTACCTCCTGCGCCCGTGCCGGATCGCTCTCCAGGGCGGTCTCGGCCGCCTTCAGCCCGAAAACCATGGCGTTTAGCGCCTGCCCGGTCTCGTCGTGCAGCTCCCGGGCGATGCGGCGCCGCTCGTCCTCCTGCACGTGGATGGCACGCGCCAGCAGCTCGGCCCGGAGCCGCTCCTTATCCTGCAGCTCGGTCCAGAGCCGCTGTATCTCCTCCTCCCGGGCCTTGCGCTCGGCGATGTCTCGGGCAAACCACGCCAGGGCCTCCTGTCCCTGGTAGTTCACCAGAGTGCCGCCCGTCTCGACGGGGGTGGCCCTGCCGTTCCGCGCCACCAGCACCGTCTCGTGGTGGGGCACGGGCTCGCCGCGCCGTATGGATTGCCAATCGGCCGTCACCTGGGCCAGGCTGTCGGGATGAAGGAGCTCGGCCGCGCTGGTCCCCAGGAGACGCTCGCGGCTGTACCCGGTGAGCCGGCAAAACTCGTCGTTCACGAAGAGAAAGGTTCCCTCCTGAGGACCGGAGTTGGCAATCAGGGCGATGCTTTCCCCCACCTCCGAGGCGGCGCCGATGAGGGCGCGGTATCCGGTCTCGGAGGCCCTGAGCCGGTCCATGCTTTCCTTGACGTCTCTGGCCATCTGGGTGAAGGCCGAGGCGAGTTCACCGATCTCGTCGCCCTTGTGTGCCACTGGCAACTCGTCGAACTTGCCCTGGCCGAGGCGGCGGGCGTACCTTGCCAGCTCGGTGAGCGGGCGGGCCACGAGGCGGCTGAAGGCCACAGCGGCGACGATACCGAAGAGGACGCCTCCGAAGGTGAGACCGGTGAGGATCAGCGTCACCTGCTCCTGGGCAGCCAGGATCTGGTTCTCGCTGAAGCCGATGTGGACTTCTGCGGGCAGCCCGTCCAGCGGCCTCCAGGCGAAGTCCCGCACTGGACCTCTCTCCGTTGCCAGCAGACGGATGGCTTCGTCCTGCCCCGAAGGGATCCGGAGGGCTGCGAGGAGATCCGTGGGGAAGCCGCCGGTGAAGGTGTGGATGACCGGGCCCCCGTCGGGCCCGAAGGCGTAGGCGTAGACCACGTCTGGACTCGTCGCCTTGAGATTAACGAGGGCATCCTGGACGGCCAGCAGATCGCCGTCGATCAGGGCGCTGGCGATGCTCTCGCCCACCGTGTGAGTAAGCGCCTGGCCCTTGGTGAGTAGCTGGGTCCTCAGGGCGTGGGCAAGCACCGTGTTGAGGGCGAAAATGGTGAGCAGTCCCGCCACCACCACGATCATGGAGGTGTTCAGGGCGATTTGGCTGCTGAGACTCCGAGGTTGGAGCCTCAGCGCGCGAGCAGGCCGAAGGATGATGCCCATTCTCGCAGCACCCCGTAATCCTCGTCCTGGGCCGGCGCGAAACCCCGTGGCATCTCGGAGCGCTCCCAGTGGTAGAGAGCCGCCGCGTCGCGGCCGGTCGGATCGAACTCCAGCAACGCCTTTCGCACCAACTCCACAACATCTTCGGGTACCCGCGAGGAAACCATGACCCCGCTGCTGGGATATGGTGGGGAAAGCGCGATGACCCGGACGAGGCCCTGCCCCTGGAGGGTCATGGCGAGGGTATCCTGCAACCCGCCGGCATCGTAGCGACCGTTCACCACGGCGCTGGCCGTGGCGGCGTGGGAGCTGGTGTACTCGTAGCCTCGCAGGTCGGACAGGTTGATCCCCTCCTCTGCCAGCAGCATCCGGGGGATCAGGTTCCCCTGGGTGGAGTTCGGGGCACCGAAGGCGAAGGAACGCCCGCTCAGGTCGGAGATGGTGTGTATCGCGCTGTAGGGGCGGGTTACTATGGCCGCCCGGTAGGTCGGCTCCCCGTCGGCGTTAAGCCCCCTCACCAGGGCTTTCGCTCCCCAACGCTCGTGGGCTTGCAGGTAGCTCAGGGTTCCCACGATGGCGAAGTCCACCTGCCCCAACCCGATCTCGTCGACCACGTTGCCGTCGCGAGGAGTGACGTGGAGGTGGAAGGGCAGTCCGGTAGCCCGCTCCAGGTAGCTCAGCAGGGGGGCGTACATGCGGACGTCCTCCTTGGGCTCCAGCCGGCGGTCGAAGCCCACGACGAGGGCTCCCTCATGGACTGGAACGCTCACACTCACGGCGCTGCTCTGCAAGCTCTTGGACAGGCTCACATTGACGCGAGGTTCAGAAGCACACCCCAGGAGGAGTGCTGCAAGAAGCGCCGTTAGGCTGAAGAGAGGTAGGTATCGCCTGTTCACGGCGGTATTCTACCACTCGACTGGGCCACTCTGTTGACGTCCAGCCACCGGGTTGCGTCTGGAGAGGTTCGCTGGAGACTCCGTGGTTGTGATGGCATTGGAGAGGAAAGAGCCCCTTGACGCCCCATCTCCCGAGTATTATATTGGCATAGTGCGATATGTCGATATGGAGATGTCTGCCATGATGACCGCTACGACCGCCCGCTCCCTGGCACTGAAGGCCAAGCTTTTCCGGGGCTTCGCCGATCCCTCCCGCCTCGGCATCCTGGAGGCTTTGCGGGACGGCCCTCGGAGCGTGAACGATGTGGTCTCTGCCACCAGCCTTGCTCAGTCCACCGTTTCCGGACACCTGGCCTGTTTGTACGAGTGTGGCTTGGTGTACCGCGAGCAGCAGGGCCGCTACGTCTACTACAGCCTCAGCGACGAGCGGGTCGACACTCTCCTGCGGATGGGCGATGAGTTGCTGGCCGACGTGGCCAAGGGCGTCTACGAGTGCACCCGCTACGACGAACCCGAAAGGAAGTCCTGATCATGGCGAAGGAACAGACCATCGAGATCCCCGTGGCAGGGATGGACTGCGCCGAGTGCGCGATGCACGTCCAGCACGCCCTCACTGAGCTGCCGGGCGTCCACTCAGCCAAGGTACTCCTGTCGTCCGAGAAAGCCATCATTCAGACGGACCCCGGCAGGGTGGAGATGAGCGCCATCCGCGAGGCCGTGGCGAAGGCGGGGTATTCGGTCCCCGAGGAAGGGCTAGAGTCCGAGCCCGCCTCCCCCATGACCGACTTCACGAAGAAGGTGCTCACCCTGTTCGGCATCGTCTTCGGGGCGGTGCTCTTCGTCGTTGTGATCGGCGAGTGGCTGGGGCTGTTCGAGACGGCCACCGA
>JAJZRD010000027.1 GCA_021845945.1 Chloroflexota bacterium | reverse complement strand
TTGCCAGGGCTCTGACCCGCAGCTCGATTTCCATGTTCTGAGGCTCGTCCAGGATCAGTATGGGGCGCGCCGCCTGCACCAGGTGGACCGGCATCTCGCCCTGCAGCCGGTCGGTGGTTGGGTCGCCGTGACCTGGAGCGTCTTGAGCACCCCCTCCCGAACGGCCACCGAGGGGACGACCACGACGAACTTCCGCAGGCCGTACCGCCGAGACAGCTCCAGGGCCGTGCGCAGGTATACGTAGGTCTTGCCGGTGCCGGTCTCCATCTCTACGGAGAAGTTGGGGAACCGAACCGCCTTGCGTCCGTCCACCGACTCTATCTCAGATTCGATGGTCTCCAACGCTCCGTCCGGCGGCAGGCTGTTCTCGGCCTGCACCGCCTGGAGGTTCTTGAGCAGCACATCGGCGCCGAGGTCCAGCCGGTTGGCTACGGCGGCAAAGCCCGCGCCCAGGGCAAACTCCAACTCGGCGCCACGCGGGGCTGCCCGTCCAGCAGCCTCGCCACCGATTCGATTGCCCTGAGCTGGTACTCCTGATTACCGTCGAACTTGAACTGCATCACCGCGCGTCTTCCGGCAGATCGGCCATGCTCAGCAGGTGCGTGAGCAGGCCGATCTTGAGGGGTTTGTCGCCGTGAATCGGGATGGAGAGCCGGACGATGCTACCTGGCTTCCCGTAAACGTGGTGACTACCCTGGATCCTCAGTAGAACCCATCCATGACGTTCTACGAGCTTGGCCAGTTGACGGCCGGACATCGACTTCATACGGCGATATCCATCACCCTGTCTTTCCCCGTAGTCTTGGGCGGCTCGACCTCCGCCGACAGGCATCCCTCGATCGCTTCGTGAAGGTTCTTCAGCAACTCCTCGAGGGTCTCGCCTTCCGTGGCGCAGCCGGGGATGGCCGGGACCTCCGCCCAGTACCCGCCCTCTTCCGCTTCGTGGACCACAACTCTGATCTTCATGACCTGCTCCTAAGCCTTCCTCTCGGCCCGTTTCCCCCTCATATCGTCTTCAATCGGCATTGGAGAGCCAGGTTGGCAGCCGTCTCGTCGTCCAGGGCGGAGTCGCGACACACGAACAGGTCCTCCTCGGCCAGACCGAGCGACCTCAGCCCCTCCAGCCGCACGACTTCGTCCAGGCAAACGTAAAAGGACTGATCCCTATCCGGATCGAGGACTCTGACGAAGACGTTGCTGTCGACACCCTCCACCTTCTCGATGCGGCAGTTCAGTCCGAAACCCTCTTTGAGAGCGACCTCGTAGATCACGTTCCCGGCCACCCAACCCTCGACCAACGGGTCCGAGAACATCGCCAACTGCTCCAGGTAGCTCTTCGTGCTCTCCACCGGCAGGTCCGTCCAGGGCCTGTAGTTGGAGGGGGCCAGCTTGAAGACTTTGAAACCCAGGTCCTCGGGACTCTCCCGGACCGCCAGATCCAGCTGACCCCGGCGCTCCTCCTCCAACCGGGCGATCACCCGTCGGATTCGCTCCTTGCCGACGTCGGCTATGGTTCGGTAGCCCGCCTTGCCGGCAGCTGAGTCTACCGCCACCGGCAAGGCGGGCAACTGCACCATAATGAAGCGTCGACTGCCACCGTCTTCCCGATTCAGACTCAACACCGCCTGAGCTGAGGCGCAGGAGCCTGCAAAGAAATCGAGGATCACATCCCCCTCGTTTGCTTGCGTAGAAAGCTTGAGCATTTGGGCCAACAGGGTGCTCGGTTTCGGATAGCTGAAGGGCACTTCTTCTTGGTCAGGGAACAGAACCCTCAGTTCTCGTTTGGCCGAGTCGTTGCTTCCGACATCAGTGTGGTCCCAGATAGTCCTCGTTTTCACGCCCTGCTGAACTTCACTGAGGAATCGCTTGAGGTTGGGTTGCGAAGCTCCATCTTCACCAAAGTAAACCCGACCGTCCTGGATCAGTCCAAGCAGATCCTCTCTGCGGTCGCGCCAATGCTTGTTCGGAGCGGGTTCAAAAGAGCGGCCCGTCGGCCCTTTGATGGGATAGCGTCCGCCCTTTCTCTCGCCCTCGGCAAAAGCCTCTGGCACCACCTGCATCAGCTGCTCCGCCCTCTCGCTCAGCAGGTCGCCCGTCTCCCTTGACCCCGGCTCGCCGTGTGGACCCCGCCTCGTCTCAGTTTCGGCTCACTCCACCATTCGCTCGCCACCTCAGCCCTCGGTTCTTCGTCCACTGTGCCTGCTCGTCCTGGCGACGCGCTCTCCACCATGGGCCGCGTAGGGGCATTATACGATACTGCATTCACATTCAGACGAGACCGCCCTCGCTCTGGCTTTCCACGGTCTAGGTGCTCGTCGGCGAGAGGATCGCCGCCCGATCGTCAGCAGGCAGGCGAGTAGTCGAGGCTGGCGCCGCCCTCCACCTGAATCGCCTGGCCGGTGACGAAGGAGGCATCCTCGCTGGCCAGGAAGAGGCAGACGCGGCCGATCTCCTCGATGGTGGCGAGCCGGCCAAGCAGATGCATGTTGCCCTGCCAGCGCAGCGCCGCCTCGGGGTCGTCCAACGTCGACGCCCAGTCGCGCATCAATGGCGTGTCGACGCCCGCCGGCAGCACGGCGTTCACCCTCACGCCCTTGGGGGCATAGTCGACGGCGAGCGCCTTGGTGATGCCGATCTGTCCCGCCTTGGTGGCGCAGTAGGCGGTCGCCTTCGCCTGCCCCAGGATGCCCACCATGGACGACATATTCACGATGCTGCCCTTCGTCTTGAGCAGATGGGGCAAGGCAAACTTGCAGCCGGCGTAGGTGCTGGTGAGATTGAGCCGCAGCAGCGCCTCGAAGTCCTCGATGGGCATCTCCTCGATGTCGATGGCCGGCGGATGCCAGCCCGCGTTGTTGATCATGCAGTCGAGGCGGCCGTACCGCGCGACCGTGTCGTCGACGACGCGCTTGATGTCGGCCGGCTTGCTCACGTCGGCCTGCATGAAGGCGCAGGTCCCGGGTCCCTTGTCGTTCAGCTCTTTCGCCACGCGCTCGCCGTCCTCGGCGCCGCGCGCGCAGATGACCACGTGTCCGCCCTCCGCGGTGAACACCCGGGCGCACCCATCGCCGATGCCCTTGCTGCCGCCGGTGACGATGACGACCCCATCTTTGAAGCGATCCGCCACTGCTCGATCTCCTTCTGTGTGTTTAGGGGAATGCGTCTTGTCAGGCGCCTCATTTGCACAGGAAAAGCTCGATCACCGGCACCGCGATGTCCGGCTTGTGTACGGGCAGGTTGAGGGTCAACGCATCGGGACTAACACCCTTCGGCACCGTGTTGCCGAAGCCCGCGCCTCCTCCGGCCACCATCCTCACCTCCGAGGCGTCGTGTAGGAACTGCGCGTACTCCACCTTGCCCGCCAGACCCTCAAGGTGAACGTGCTTGAAGGGCCAAGCGAAGAGGTGCAGGTAGAGACGGTCGCCGCGCTGCGTCAGCCGGCAGTCGGGAGGCGCGGTGAAGTCGCTCTGCGTCGCGCCGCGGATGGAGCGTTCGTGGAGGCGCATCCATTCGCCGATGGTGTCCTGCGCGTCCAGCGCACGGGAATCGAACTCGCCGCGCGCGGTGGGACCGACGTTGAGCAGGAGGTTGCCGCCCTTGGAGACCGAGTCGATCAGCATGCGGATCAGCATGACGGGCGGCTTCCAGTCCAGGTTGTCGCGGTCGTAGCCCCAACTCCCGTTGAGCGTCTGGCAGGCCTCCCAGATGACCGGCTTGCCGTCCACCTGGAACCAGCCCGCGGGCTGATACTGCTCCGGGGTCACGAAGTCCTGCGGGAACTCTGTGCGATTGTTGATGAGGATGCCCGGCTGGAGCTCTCTCACCATCTCGATGAGCCGCTCCGACTGCCAGTCCTCCTTTCCCTTTCCCCGCGCCCACCCCCAGTCGCGATCCGAGTACGAGAAGTCGAACCACATGACGTCGATCTTCCCGTAGCCGGTAAGAAGCTCGCGCACCTGGCCGTGCAGATACTCCACGTACTGCCGGATGTCGCGGTTCTTGGCGCGCTCGCGGAACGCGAGGTCCTCCCGCTGCGGGTGCAGGCCGTCCAGCGGGAACTCGGGATGATGCCAGTCGATCAGCGAGTGGTAGAAGCCGATTCTCAGTCCCTCGGCTCGGAACGCCTCAACCCATGCCGCGATGAGGTCCCGCCCCGCGGGGGTGTTGGTGGCTTTGTAGTCGGTGAGCTTGCTGTCCCAGAGGCAGAAGCCGTCGTGGTGCTTCGAGGTGATGACGGCGTACTTCATGCCGGCCCGCTTCGCCGCGTGCGCCCACTCGGCTGGGTCGTAGAGGTCCGGGTCGAAGTGATCGAAGTACCTCTGGTAATCCTCGTCCGAGATCAGTTCGCGGCTCTTCACCCACTCGTGACGGGCGGCCACGGAGTAGATCCCCCAGTGGATGAAAAGCCCGAAGCGATCGTGGACGAACCAGGTCGTGTCGCCCGGGGTGGGGGCTGGCTGCAGGGTCATGGTGATCTCCTTTCCTTGGTCGGGGGCGGAGCTGCCGCAGGGCTCAGTGGCGCAGGGGAATCACGCCCAGCGCCCACGAACGGGGAGTGATACCTGCCCTCGGCTCCGGCCACCAACTCCTCTTGGTCCCTGTCGCTGAGCGCGCTCGCCCGCTGCGCCGCCTCCAGAACGAGGGGCAGCAGCGTCACGTCACCCACGCTGCAGAGGGTGGTGACTCGCTGCGACAGTACGAAAGACACCGCCCGTTCGATCTCCTCGGGGGTGTCGAAGGGCTGATACCAGGTGGTGTGGGAGTGGTTCTCGTCCGGCCGCGGGTTCTTGGCGATGGACTTGATGACGTGGACGCCGACGTCGCGCTCGGCGCAGGCGTCGAGCAGCACCTCCGCGTCACGCCGGTACTCGGGGATGCTGTGGAGCACGAAGTTGAGGGGGAACATCACCGTGTCGAAGTCGAACCGGCGCAGGCCCTCGAGGTGAGCGGCCGGCGCCCGATGGGTGTGTCCGGTGATGCCGATGAACCGGATGAGGCCCTCGTTCCTCGCCTCGACGAACGCCTCCAGCGCGCCGCCCGGCCGCGTGCACTGGTCGAGCACCTCGAGGTTGTTCACGCCGTGGAGCTGGTACAGGTCGAGGCGTTCCACGCCGAGACGCTCCAGCGAACGGTGCAGCTCCGCCTTCGCCTCGTCCCGCGTGCGCATGGTCGTCTTGCAGCCCAAGAAGATCCGGTCTCGAATCTTGGGCATCCAGGGAGCGATGCGCTGCTCCGCCTGTCCGTATGCGGGCGCCACGTCGAAGTGGTTGACTCCGGCATCGAGCGCCTGCTGAATGGCGCGGTCGGCCGTCTCCTGGCTCACGTCCCAGAACGCCGCCGTTCCCAAGGCGACGACCGAGCTCTCATGTCCCGTTCGGCCTAGCTTCCTGCGAGCGAGCACGGTGTCCTCCTCGTTGATGTTGATCGCGTCGATCACGCGTGAAAGTCAGCGTCGGGCCTCCTGCACGACCTCGATGAGCCACTCGAGGTTCAGGTCGGTAAGGGTGGCATCCGTGGGGATGCCCCGCTCGTCCCATCCCATGAGCGCGTAATACGTCTTCACCGCGCGCTCGAATTCATCGCGGTCGAGGCCCGGAACGGGGCCGGCGGGAGTCGCGAGCGGCCCGAAGACCCGGTCTGGAAGCCGGTCGTCCGCGGCGCTGAGTCCGTGGCGCAGATTGAAGATCCGGAGCATGGCGAGGCGCCGCTTGCCGAGCTGCTCCAGCTCGTAGAGGCTGGTCTCCCAGCCGGCGATGGCGGAGATCAGCTCCACCATTCTCCCAAAGGGCAGGAAGCGGACCGGCGCGAAGGCGAAGGCGTCCACGCAGAGAGCGTCCATGAAACTGAAGACCGGCTGCAGGCGGGCGAGCATGCGCATCTTCGCGGGGCTCAGGCTGCGGGGGTCGAGCCGCTCGTGAATGCCGAGCGCGGTGACCTGGTCGAGGTAGAGCTGCGGGGCCGCGAAGTCGAAGTCCGTGTCGTGCTCGACCGCGAGGATGTCGGGTCCGATGGGGCTGACCGCGCAGGCCACCCCCAACATGGCCTTCACGCGGGGGTCGTGCGGGATCATCTCGACGCCCTTGCTGTGCATGGCCACGGCCTCGGCCCCGGCGCCGAGCTTTTCCGAGGCCCGCTTCACCCCCTCGGCGAGGAGATCACCGATCCCCTCCCGCCGCGCGATGAGCTCGAGCATGCGCATGAGGGCCTCGCCGTTGCCCCAGCGAAGGTCGAGGTCGCCGGCCTGCTCGCGCGTCAGCATGCCGCATTCGAAGCACTCCATGGCGAAGGCGACGACGAAGCCGGCCGAGGTCACGTCCATGCCCTGCGCGTTGCAGTAGGCGTGGGCGCGCACCATGACGTCCGGGTCGGCCACGAGCGGCTGGCAGCCCAGGCCGGTGAGCGACTCCATCTCCGGCTCGCCGTAGAAGGGGTTAGCCCCAATGGCCTCCGTCCCGCGCAAGCGCTTCTTGCCCGCCACGGGACTGGCGTGGCCGGGGACGCGTTCCCCGCCCCAACGCTCCATGAGACGCTGGCCGTCAATGGCCGCCGTGCCCTCCCACCCGGTGATCCGCAGGTTCTTCGCCGCGATGAGCGAGGAGAGGTTGTGGACCGCGCCGGCCATCCCCTGCTCGTAGGTCACCCGGTTCACGGGGTTCTCGAGGATGTGCTCATCGACGTAGGCGCTGATGCGGGACACCGTCTCCGCATCGGCGACCTCGACGGATCCGCTTCCCCGCACCAGAACGGCCTTGAGCCGCTTCGAGCCCATCACGGCGCCGACGCCGGTGCGTCCGTTCACCCACAGCCCGTCATTCACGATGCAGGCGTAGCGCACGAGCCGCTCGCCCGCCGGCCCGATGGCGGCGACACGCGCCTGCTCGTCGCCGGCATCCGCCAGCAGCCATCGCTGCGCTTCGGCGACCTCCCGGCCCCACGCCCCCGACGCGTCTCGCACCTCAATCTTGCCGTCGGTCACCCAGAGGTACATCGGGCGTTCGGCCCGGCCTTGGACGATGAGCGCGTCGAAGCCGGCGAACTTGAGCTCGGCTCCCCAGAACCCGCCCGACTGGGACTCCGCTATCCCCCCGCTGAGTGGGGATTTGGCCATCACGGTGTGCCGGTCAAAGCCGGGGGCGGGCGCCCCGGTGGGAATCCCGGTGGCGAAGATCAGCAGATTCCCCGGAGCGAGGGCGTCGACCTCGGGAGCCAGCTCTCGAAGCAGGTAGCCGGCCGCGAGGCAGGCCCCACCCATCGTGTAGCGATAGGTGAGATCGTCGGGACGCTCCTCCCAGACTCGTCCAGTGGTGAGGTCGACCCTGGCCACCCGTCCGGTGTACCCATACGGCACGGTGCGCCACCTCCTCGATCGTGGATGATCGCCAAGTGGGGGTTAGGAGAGACCGTAGAACCTCATGGCGTTCGTCCGGAAGATCTTCTCCTCGTCCGCCGACGACAGGTCTCCCATGGCCTCGCGCATCGTCGTCAGCGTCGTGGCATAGTCGGCGGCCAGCGTCGCCACCGGCCAGTCGCTGCCCCACATGACGCGGTCGACGCCGAAGATCTCGATGGCGAGCTGGACGTAGGGCTTCAGCTTCTCGGCCGTGGGATTGGGCCCCGCGAGCGCCAACTGCCCCGAGAGCTTGCAGTGGAGGCCAGGGACGGCCGCCGCGGCGCGGAGGGCGTCCTCCCACTCCTTGAGGCCCTGTCCATTGGCGATGTCGGGTTTGGCCATGTGGTCGATGACGCCCTTGAGGTTCGGCACCTGCCCGTAGACCTTGGGCACGGAGCGCAGTTGGGGGACCCGCACCAGGAAGTCGTAGGTGAGCCCGCGATCGGCCAGCCGCCGCAGTCCCCGCACGACCTCCGGGTGGTCGAACAGCCCATCGTCGGGGCTATCTTCTGCCTGCAGGCGAATGCCCACCACCTTCGGGTTCCGGCAAAGCGCGTCGAGCTGGCCGTCGAGCCGGTTGCCCGCGATGTCGGCCCACGCGACCACGCCGGCGATGTGATCGGTCTCGCGTGACCATTCGTCGATCAGCGCGTTGTCCGCGTCGCTCATGCCGGACTGCACCAGCACCCCTCGCTCGACCCCGGAGCCGTCGAAGACGCCGGCCAGGTCCGTGGTGCTGAAGGTCCGTGCCAGCGACTGAATCGCGGGTGTGATCCAGGGGAGATCGGACCGGCCCACCTCCCAGAGGTGGTGATGCGCGTCGACGAGCCGAAATCCAAAGCGGTGCTCCATCCCTACACGCTCCATTCGTCTGATCTGATGCTCCGCGCCCGAGTGCTATTCGAGCACTAAAACGGTATGGATGCCAAGCTCCGGCACCGTCAGCTCGAACCGGCAGCCGTTGGTGCGGAGATCGAGCGCGCCGCCTCCCGCGATCCGCGCCTTACTGATGTCGCCGAGGCGCCCCACATCCAACGAGATCTCGACGTTGTGGAGGACGGTGGACGGGTGGGCGGCCGCCGGATGAATCGGATCGCCCCACCTGGTATCCACCAGATGAAGCACCCAACGCCCCTCCTGGCGGTTGAGCACGACCTCCACCCCGCCCGGCACCCGCGCGTCGACGATCGGGTCGGGGAGCAGCGACCGGGTGAGGTTCTGGATCAGCAACTTCGCCCAGACCGATTCGAGGTTCTTCGCCGCCAGCGGCAGCGCGACGTAAATCGCGACCCCATCCCCGAACCGGTTCCGGGTGATGCCGGGCGCCACGCGATCCATATCCGGCGCGGGCGTACCCCACAGCACGGTGGTCGACCAGTTTCGGGCCGTCTCGGGCGGGAACAGCCGTCCGAGCTGCTCGGCTCCGTTCAGCTCCACCCGAATGCCTTGATGCAGCGACAAGATGGGGATGTCCGGGATGTCCCTCCCGGAACCCTCGGCGTCATCGACCCGCAGGAAGTTGAACGGGTACTGCAGGGTCTCCCGGTAGCGGACGCCCAGCACGTCGGCGAGGGCGAAGTCCGCCCGCGGCTTGCCCTCCTCGTCCCACAGGGAGGTCCGGCCGGCGGCGATGAGCCGCCCTCCCTTCCGGACGTATTCACGGAGGGCGGAACCCTCCGCCGCGGTGAGGCTCGGCTGGTCCGGGACGATCACCAGCCGGTACCGGTCCAGCCCCTCCGCCGAGTGCAGGACATCGAACTGCGCCTGCATGTCTAGCAGGGCTTCGTGGTACACCTCGACCTCGGCCACCTGTTCAACCCAGGGCTCGGGCACGGTGCGCGGCTTGGCGGCCAGCACCAGGCCGATCTCGGCCCCGCTCTTCGGGTTGATGCAGTGCTCCTCTACCTTCGCCAGATCGTCGAACGCGCGGCCGATGAGCTGCCACTGTCCCTTGTCGACGCTGCCGTCGGTGTAGGGCGCGACCCCGAAGACCGCGTTGCCCCCGTGGGCGGCGGCGATGCCGCACTCGATGCGCAGGACCTCGGCCGGCTTTCCGTCCCAGCCGTCCCAGCCGCCGAAGCCGTTGGGGAGCGCTCCGGGGGTGAGGATCTCGAAGGGCTTGCCGCTCGTCCTGCCCCAGCGGCTCACCAGGCTCTGCCGCCGGTACTCGGGAGCGTGCCCCTCGATGGAGACGACGGTGGCGGTGTCCACCGGGTCGGCCCAGGCGCCCGCGAAGTTGTAGCTGAGCATGGCCTCCGGCCGGTGCTTCAGAAGGACGGCCTTGAACTCCTCGAGCAGGCTCCGGACGCCGTCGATCATGAAGAAGTAGATCTGACGCTTCTCCTCGGCGGTTGGTTCGAGAGGCAGGTCGCGGCCGAACCGGTCGCGGTAGAGCCTGCAGCAGGCGGGGCAGTGGCAGGGCACGGGTCGCTGGACGGCGTAGCCGACCTCCGGTGCGGGGTAGGCGAGGGGGATGATGTCAAGCCAGGCGCCGTCGAGCTCGTATCCCGAGGCCAGGTCCTCGAACTGTTCGAGTGCGAATTTCCGATATCCCGAGTTCAGGCAGGCGCGGAAGAAGTGCCGCCGCACGAAGGGCTGCCCGTCGCGGTCCATCGCGGCCCACTCTGGGTACATGCCCAACGCCCAGGCGTCGAGCCCGACGCTGAAGTACCCGACGAAGCGCATGTCAGCTTCATGAACTGCGGGCACCAGCTCGGCGAACACGTCTCTCGGGTAGGGCCGGCCCTGGCGCGCCTTGTAGTAGCAGTAGCCGTGGTGATCCTTGCCGTAGACCTGAACGCAGTCTACTCCGGCCGTCTTCAGGCCCTCGACGTACTCCTTGGCGGAGAACCGATCGCCTTGTCGCTTGGACCACTCCGGCGACACGTACAGGATGTGCACCTTCCGGAGCGTTTGGTCGTACCAGTGCAATGTCCCCTCCCTCCGCGGTTAGACGAATATCAAGCGTCAGTGTCGAAGATCAGCACCGTGTGGAAGTCGTGCGTGGGCAGCCGGACCTCGTAGTGGCCCTCGGACTTCTCCAGTGGCACTCGGCGTCCGTCGAGCGTTCGAACTCCCTTGAGGCAGCCGGTCCGTCCCTCGTTCAGGCGGACCCTCCACCCGGGCGGCGCGGCCTGCGTCGAGAAGGCAATGTGATCCGGCTCCACCAGCCGGACGTCGATGACGTGCAACGCCAGGCAGCCATCGTGGCGGTTGAGCGTGAGATACACGCCCGGCGGTGCGTCCGACGAGAGCACCGGGTCGGAGAGGAGAAGGCCGGCCGCGTTCTGCATGATGCGTTGCAGCCAGGCCGCCTCGAGTCCCCGGGTATCCCAGGCTCGGGCAGAGACCTGAGAGGCCATCGAGGCCGCGAGGAAGAGCGCCGTCCCGTCCTCGAACCGGTTGAGCGTCGCGCCCGCGAGGGGGGCGTCGAAGTTCGGCGGGGGACTGCCCCAGAGGATGGTGGTGCTATCCGTCCGTCCGGTTTCCGGTGGGAGGATCCGGCCGAGCTGCTCGGCGCGGCCGGCCCGGGCGCCGAGCGAGGGCCGGTTGCTCAGGATCGGGATGTCGGTGATCCCGTCGCGCAGCGGACTGTCGTCCAGCAGCAGGTAGGTATGCGGCCAGCCCGTCGGGCCGAGGGTTTCGATGCCCAGGACGCCGTCGAGCGGGCCCTCGGCGCGCGGCTGGCCGTCACCATCGAGCACGCCGGTCAGGCCAGCTGCCAGCACTGCACCACCTCCGGCCACGTAGCCGCGGATCGTCTCTATCTCCGCATCGTCGAGCGCCATCTGGTCCGAGAGGACCACGAGCCTGTACCGCTCCAGATCCTCGGCGCGAGGAAGCACCTCGCACTGGAGGTGCGCATTGCGGAGCGCCCGGTAGGCGGTCTCCGCTCCGCCGAGCATAGCCGTCCATCCCCGCGGGGCTCGGTCGGGCTTGGTGGCCAGCACGATGCCCACCTCACCAACGCTCCGCGGGTGAAGCAGCCCGGTCGCCTCGACCGATTTGAGCGGCTCGAACGCTCGGGCGAACCCCGTGTAGTGGCCGGGTGGGGTCTCTCCGTTGGGGTAGGGCGCCTGGCCGACGACCGCGCTGCCGCCGTTGGCGGCGCCGATCGCCGCCTCCACCCGGAGCAGCTGCGGCGGCTTCTGGTCGAAGCCGTTCCAGCCGGACAGCGATGCGGGGAGACCGCCCGCGGTGAGGATCTCGAAGGGCTTGCCGGTCCCTCTCGCCCAGCTCCCGATGAAGCTCTCCCGAAGGAAGTGCGGGGGGTGCCCCTCGATGGAGACGAGGTCGCCGAGGCGAAGCGGGTCGGCGGGCCCGTTCGCGCCGTTGTACGTCATGAGCGCGTCGGGCCGCTTCGCATCCAAGATGTCGCGCGCGTCCTCGAGGAACTCCCGCACACCGCCCAGCGAGTACTCGTAGGCCGCCCGCCGCAGCTCGGGTGTCCACTCCTCGTCCGGCCGGGGCAGCGGGCGTCCCGTCCACGCCGGAAGGCCCGCCTGACAGGACGGGCAGTAGCAGGCGGCCGGCAGCGTGGTCTGCATCCACACCTCCTGCGGCTCGTCCCAGGCGAAGGGCACGATGTCGAGCCACAGGCCGTCGATACGATAGCGGCCGACGAGCTCCCGGATCTGTCGCAGCGCGTAGTCGCGGTAGGGCGAGCGCAGACAGGACCAGAAGAAGGGGGCCTGCCATCGCGCGCTGCCATCCTGTCCGGTGGCGCGCCACTCTGGGTGCACGCCCAGCGCGTAGGCGTCGAAGCACACGGAGAAGTAGGCGATGAAGCGCATTCCGCGCTGGCGGACGGCCTCGCACAGCTCCCCCACGACGTCCCGCGGGTACTGGAGACCGTCGGAAGAGGGGTAGTAGCAGACCCCGTGATGGTCCTTGCAGTAGAGCTCGACGCAATCCACACCGGCACCGGCTAGGTTGGCGGCCGTCTCCTCGGCATCGAACTTGACTCCTCGGTCCCTCGCCCATGCCGGCGACACGTAGAGGATGTGCACCTTGCGAAAGCTCTTCCCGAACCAGGCCCCACGCGTTGTGTGCTCG
Organism: Chloroflexota bacterium; assembly: GCA_021845945.1. The sequence goes on along the minus strand of JAJZRD010000027.1, from coordinate 15,881 downwards.
CTCATCTCGTCACGCTCCGTCTTCCTATTAGGGTTCGAACGTCGGTGTAGGGGGTTAGCCGCGTACGGCTCCCCTGGTCAGGCCGGCCACGATCCGGCGCTGCGCCACAACCGCGAAGAGCAGCACCGGCAAGACGGTCACGGACCCGGCGGCGGCGGCCGCCCCCCATTCGATGCCGCGGTCGGTGCGGAAGCCCGCCACTGCCAGCGGCAGGGTCTTGGTGAACTCGTTGGCGAGGGCCAGCGGAATCATGAAGTCGTTCCAGGCGAAGATGAGAGCGAGGATCCAGACCGCGGCCATCCCCGGCGCCGCCAGCGGAACGACGATGCGGAAGAGGGCCACCAGCCGGGTCGCCCCGTCCACCATCGCGCTCTCCTCCAGGTCCTTCGGCACGTCCATGAAGAACCCGCGCAGGAGCCAGATCGAGAAGGGCAGCAGGAAGGCGGCGTGCGCCACGATAATCGCCTGGTAGGTGCCCACCAGATGCAGTTGGAAGAACATGAAGAACAGCGGGATCACCACCACCACCGGAGGCACGAACTGGTTGCCCAGTATCCAGAGTGTCAGCGGCCGCTTCCCGAAGAAGTCGAAGCGGGCCAGCGCGTAGGCCGCGAAGGCGGCCACCACCAGCACCAGGGACGCCTCGATCAGGGAGATGATCGCGCTGTTGACCAGGTACTTGAAGAGGGGCATCTGGGTGAACGCCTGCTGGTAGTTATCGAGCACCGGCGAAGAGAACCACTTGGGCGGACTGGCGAAGGTCTCGACGGGCGTCTTGAGGGACGTCACCAGGATCCAGTAAATCGGAAAGAGCATGACCACGAGGGTAAGCAAGGCAGCGAGGTAAACGAGGATCCGCTCGATGACCCGCTGCCACCTCGGTCCATACATGACTCAGCACCTCCAGACGTCCGGACTCACCCGGTCATCCAGTCGAACAGTTTGAAGAAGAAGGCGACCAGCGCCAACGTGACGGCGACCAGCAGGATCGCCATGGCGCTCCCATAGCCGACGTTGAAGAACTGCAAGCCCTGCTGAAACGCCTTCACGCTGAGCACCTCGGTGAATCCGGCCGGACCGCCCTCGGTGAGCGTGTAGATGATGTCGAACACCCGCGCCGCGACAATCGTGCGGATGGTGATCGCGATCATGATCGGGTTCTTCAGGAGAGGCCACACCACGTAGCGGAACGTTCCCCAGCGTGAGGCGCCGTCGACCTTGGCGGCGTCCAGCGGCTCCTGGTCCAGCGACTGCAGCCCAGCAAGCAGCACGAGCGCCACGAAGGGGATGCCCAACCAGACGTCGGTGACGATCAGCGTGCCGAGCGCCGAATACGGCTCGGCCAGCCAGACCACCTTCCGGTCGATGAGATGAAACACGTCCTTGAGGAGGTAGTTGATGACCCCGTAGTCGGCGTGAAACATGATTTGGAAGATGAAGCCGACCACGATGGGGCTCATCATCATGGGCAGGAGGATGAGGGACCGCGCCTGCCGGTTGCCTAGAAACGGACGGTTGAGCAGCAACGCGATGAGCAGTCCCAGAAGGAACGAGAAGGTCACGCTGATCAGCGTGAAGGCCACGGTGAGCTTGATGGAGTGCACGAGCTCCGGCTCGGTAAACGCCCGCCCGAAATTGGCGAGACCCACGAACTCCGGCGCCCGTGCCGTCAGCTCCCAGTGGAAGAGGCTGATCACCAGGCCGAAGGAGATCGGGTAGACGGTGATGACCAGAAGCGTCACCACCGCGGGCGCAAGGAAGACATAGGGGAGCAGCTCCCGCCGGCGGCGGGCCGGCGCGCTTTCGCGCGCCAACCCGCCGGCCACTCTGCTGGTACTCATCTGCGTCGACCTCCCGAATGGCCCCTCGGCCTAGGAGTAGTAGCCCGCCTGCTTCATCAGCTTGTCGACGTCCTCCTGCGCCTTCTTGGCCGCCGCCTCGGGCTCCATTTCGCCGATGATCACCTTCTGGTTCGCCTCGCCCACGTACTTGGAGACCTCGGTCCACTCCGGGAAGCTCGGCAGGCTCCGCGCGAAGGGCATGGTCTTGCCGATCACCTCGAGGTGCGGATACTTCTTCAGCAGCTCCGGGTCGCTGTAGGTGGAGTTCCGGCACGGGATGCCGCCCAGCAGGAAGAACTCCTTGTCCTTCAGGGAGAGCCAGCTCATGAACTCGTACGCCGCGGCGGGGTTCTTCGAGAACTGGGAGAGCACGGTCGACCACATCGCGAAGAACGGCGCGATGGTCGCCTTCGGGCCGATGCCCTTTGGGATGGGCGCGTAGCCGACCTGCTCCGGCTTCAGCGAAGTCTGCTTGGGATCGAAAACGCGCGGGCCCACGTCGCCCCACTGCTCGAGCAGGGCGGTCTTGCCCTGCAGGAACATGTTCGTGCCCTCGTCGTCCGCCTGGGCGGCCGCGCCCGGGTTGGAGTAGTTGTTGAAGAGGTCCTTGCTCCACTTGAGGTATTGAACCGATTCCGGCACGTCGATCTTCGGCCGGAAATCCTTGTCGAACATGTCGAGGCCCTCGGAGTGGAGGTGCTCCGCCCACTTCCAGGTCAGGCCCGTGGTGCTCTTGCCGCCCGGCGCGGCGCCGTAGAACTCGTTCTTGGGGTCGTTGAACTTCTTGGCGAGGTCGAGGAAGTCGCTGACGTTCCAGGTGTCCTTGGAGATCGCCGGAGGCTGAACCCCTGCCTCCTTGAACTTGTCGGCCCGGTAGTAGATCAGCTTGTCGCCCGCCTGCGCCGGGAAGCCGTAGTTCTTGCCGTCGCGCTGCGTGGTGCTGATCACGGGCGGCGCGTAGTCGTCGAGTTTGAGGTCCTTCGGGTCGTTCTTGATGTAACCGTCGATCGGGGCGAGGTCGCTCTCCTTCATCGCCCGGCCGAACCAGAAGTTCAGCATGACGATGGTGTCGTAGGCGCCTCCCTTCGAGGCGAAGTCGAGCCACATCTTCTTCTCGGCGGTGGCGAAGTCGACCTCCTCGAGGTTGACTTGGATCTGCGAGTTCTCCTTCATGAAGTCCTCGGAGAGCTTTCGGATCGCGGTGGCCACCTCACCCGCGAAGCAGATGACGTTGACTTTGCCTTCGGCCTTCGTCGCCGCTTTGCCCGCGGCAGGCGCCTTGCTCTCCGCCGCCGTGGTCGGGGCGGCCTTCTCCGGAGCTTTCGCCTCGGGCGCCTTGCTCGGTGCGGCGGCCGGGGCGCAGGAGGCGAGCGAGAGTGCGGCGAGACCTGCGCCGAGCGTACCGAAGACCTTGATCATCCTCCGGCGAGAGATGCGGTTCTCGTACAGCTTGCCATCCATGCCTGTCGTCCTCCTCTTCACGGCGAATAACGATGCGACCATGGTCAGGAAGCGGGCAGCTCGCTGATGCACCTCCTTTCTTTCCGTCATCGAGATCAACTGGCGAGGAGCTCTGAAATACCGTGCTCAGCACTCGACGCGCTCAAGCTCCTTCCGGCCGGGAACCGCGATATCCGCACGAACGGCGCACGACCATCTGGACGGGAAGAACGACGCGCCGGTCCGCCTGCCCCTTCCCTTTGACCGTCTCGAGCAGGAGACGCGCCGCCGCGGCCCCGATCTCGTGGGCGGGCTCCACCACCACAGTGAGAAATGGGTCGATCATGGCGGCCAGCTCGATGTCGTCGAAGCACGCCAGGCCGACGTCCTCGGGCACTCGCAGACCACGGTCGCGGAGCGCCGCCAGCGCGCCCAAGGCGAGGAAGTTGTTGGCGGCGAAGATCCCATCGATCTCCACGCCACGATTCGCGAGGGATACCGTCTGCTGGTAGCCGCTGTCGGGGGTGTAGTCGCCCTCGCTCACCAGCGCCGGATCGTGAGGCAAGCCCGCCTCCTCGATGCCGCGCCGGTAGCCGCGCAGGCGGTCGGCGGCCGTGGAGATCCAGGTGGGGCCGTTGATGAAGGCGATCCTCTTACGGCCGACGCGGGCCAGGTGGAGTGTGACCTGGCGGGCGCCGTCGATGTTGTCGCCGATCACGCTGGTGTGGTGCGGAAGGTCGGGCTCGTGGACGGCGAAGACGTAGGGAATGCCGGCTCGGTCCAGCATGGGAAGGTGGCTCTCCACCCTGACGCTGGAGATGATCACGCCGTCGACGCGGCGGCCCACCAAGTCGCGGAAACGGCGGGCGTGCTCCCGGTCGTATTGGGCGGTGAAGTGGCGGCCGTCCTCGTCTTCGGCCGGGGTGTCGTAGAGCATCGTGTTGTACCCTGCCTTGGAGGCGGTCTGCTCGATGCCGCGAAGGACGGTCGCCCAGAAGGGGTTCACGATGTCGGACTGCACGAAGGCGATCGTTCTCGTGCTGGCGCGGGCTAGGCTTCGGGCGACGCCGTTGGGCACGTAGCCGAGCTCCGCGATGGCGGCCTCGACGCGGCGTCGGGTGGCCTCGCTGACGGGCCCGCTCCTGTTGACCACACGGGAGACGGTGATGGGAGCCACTGCGGCCCTCTTCGCGACGTCGACGATGGTGATCGATGGTAGCGCTTTCATGGTAGCGCTACCATATTACGCCCAGCTGTCAAGCCCCTCTGCTCCACCGCTCCACCGGGTGCGTCTCAAGATTTCGGGAAGCATGAGCAACAGGGTGGATGCGCTGGGTGGGGTGGCGGTGGCTATGTGGTAATGGCCAAGGGACTGTGGTGCCGATGCTTGGATTGCAATGGGGAGAGGGGTCGGTCGGGGCATGCACGTTGGCCAGGATGGGGTAGAATTGAGAATATCCTGGTGAACGGGGGCAAGCAACGATGTGGTCCGATCAGTTGGAGGCTCGCTGGCGAGAGCTGACGGAAGAGGTGATAACAGGCATGAAGGAGTGGCGCCTTGCCCACCCGAAGGCGACCTTTCGGGAGATCGAGGCGGCCCTGGACGAGAAGCTGGCCAAGGTTCGGGCTCGGATGCTCCAGGATGCGGCGCTAGCCAGCGCGGCAACGGACCTCCAGGGGGCCGAGGCGAGAGAGCGGCCACCATGCCCGAAATGCGGCCAGCCCCTGGAGCACCAGGAGATGGACACCAGGAGGCTAACCACCAACTACAATCACACCATCGAGTTGACCCGCTCTTACACCCTCTGTCCCGCTTGTGGCACGAGGGTTTCCCCCCCTGGACGATGAACTGGAGCTGTTGCCTGGGAGCCTGACGCCCACCCTGGTGGAGGGTCTGACACGGCTGGGAGCCTGGGCGACTTTCGAGCCCGCGGCGAAGATGCTGGAGCACTTTACCAAGGTGCAAGTCAGCAAGGCGACGGCGGTGCGAACCGCGGAGCGAGCGGGGGAGGCCTACGTGGAGACCCAGGCGGCCGAGGTGGAGAGGCTGGAGGAGGAGTTGCCCGAGTCGCCCGAAGGCCCCGCGGTGCAGCAGTTGAGTGTGGACGGGGCGATGGTGCCACTGGTAGGGGGGGCGTGGGCGGAGGTGAAGACGTTGGCCGTTGGCACCGTGAAGGCAGAGGTGGTGAAAGGGGAGGTGGTGGTGCAGGCCGAAGAACTCTCCTACTTCTCCCGTCTTGCCGACCATGAGAGCTTCGGGAGATTGGCGACGGTGGAGACCTATCGGAGGGGGACCGAGAAGGCGGGGAGGGTGTGTGCCGTGAACGACGGGCCGGACTGGGAGCAGGGCTTCGTCGACCTTCACCGGCCGGATGCGGTGCGGATTCTGGACTGGGGCCATGCGACGGAGCATCTATCGGCGGCGGCTCAGGCGGTGCTGGGGGCAGGGACAGCTGAGGCCTCCGAATGGCTGGGAGTCCAGCTCCACGAACTGAAGCATGGGGACTCCGAGGCGGTGCTCAAGGCTCTGGGCGAGCTCAAGGAGAGGCTTCTGGTCCACCCCGAGGGGGAAGGGGGCGTGGAAGCCCCCAAGGTGGTAGCTGGCAGAGAGCAGGACTTCAAGGTGGTTACGGAGAACCTGGAATACCTGGAGAAGCGGCGAGACCAGATCAGATATGCCGAGTTCATCGCCGCTGGGCTGCCCATCGGCAGCGGGATCGTGGAGAGCGCCAACAAGTTGGTGGTGGAAGCGCGACTTAAGGGGGCTGGGATGCACTGGGCCAGGGAGCATGTGAACCCCATGGTGGCGCTGCGCAACGTGGTCTGTAGTGATCGCTGGGAGGAAGCCTGGGCTCTGATAGCCGAGCGGTTGCGGGTACAGCCAAGGGAGCGGGCGGAGACGCGGCGAGCCGAGCGCCAGAGGGAGAAAGCCGCGCTGGTGCAAGCGGCCGTCCCGGAAGCGGCTGCCATCGAACCGGAAGAAGACCGGGTAGTAGTACTGATGACGGCGGAGCGAGAGCAGGAGCCTACTCAACCTATGGACAAACCTGCCAGCAGCCCACGACGACCAGCACCAGACCACCCTTGGAGGCGCATGGCCATCGGCCGAGTCCAATGGGCAGCATAGTACTACAACATGGCTCAGCCGGAATCTTGCAACGCACCCGGCTCCACCTCCGGCTCCCCGCCCTTGCCTGCGAGGGCCCGCTCCCGTATATTGTGCAACAAATCGGTTGCCGTCGCCTGAGGCAAACATCGGGAGGTACTCTCATGGCTATCCTCCTCTCCGTCTTCCCCTCAGATTGGGGCTGGCTGGGCATGGCCGTCTCCCGTCGGGGGCTCGCCGGGCTGACCCTTCCCCAGTCCACCGAAAACGGCGCCTGGAACCGGCTATGCTCGGCCTGGCCGCAGGGTTTCCCGCAGGAGGGCAGCGCCTGGCCCGAGCTGCAGCAGAGGTTGCAGGGCTACCTGGATGGCAAACCCGTGGATTTCTCTGGCATCCCCGTGGATCTCCCCGAGGGGCCGCCCTTCTGGCGGCGAGTGTGGGATCTGTGTGCCCGCATCCCCTACGGCGAGACCCGGAGCTACGCCGAATTGGCCCGTGAGGCGGGCTCGCCCCACGCCTTCCGGGCCGTGGGAGGCGCCATGGCGGCGAATCCGGTCCCCATCGTCGTCCCCTGCCATCGGGTGGTGGGCAGCGGAGGGAGCCTCACGGGGTTCGGTGGGGGGCTGGAGCAGAAGAGGCGGCTGCTGGAGATGGAAGCGGCAGCGACGGGGAGACTGGGAGAAACGGAGACGGGGAGAGAGGAAGTAACCTCCTCCCCGTCTCCCCATCTCCAGGTCGCCCCGTCTTAAGGGCTACTGGCAGTCGGAGGACTCGGCCGCCTTCTCACCGTCCTCGGCCCTGAATATCAGGGTCTCCTTGGTGTACTCCGGCGACCGGTGGTTGCTCAGCAGCTTGATCCCGTTCCTCGGACAGATCTCGATGCAGGCCTCGCAGATGATGCAGCGAAACGGCTCGAAGTAGAACACCTTGTTGGTCCGGTCAACGTTGATGGCCGAAGTCGGGCAGCGCTTCGAGCAGGCCCCGCAGTAGTTGCAGTTGTCCCGGTCCAGCTCTATCTGCCCCCGCGCGTTCTCGAACGGCTCTCGTTTCTGGAAGGGGTAGAGCCGCGTGGCAGGGCCTCCAAAGAGGTTGCCAAGAACCCCCGGCAAGAACCAAGGCATCTGCGTGCTCCTTTCCTTCCCTATCTCTCGGTGCAGCTGAAGCAGGGGTCGATGGACAGGGCGATCACCGGCACGTCGGCCAGCGTCATCCCCGGCAACATCGTCAGCAGGGTCGCGGCGTTGGCGTAGGTCGGGGTCCGCACCCGCAATCGCTCCAGGTTCTTGGTGCCGTTCCCCTTGATGTAGTAGATCAGCTCGCCCCGCGGCTGCTCCACCCGGAAGACCACCTCGCCGTTGGGATTGCCCCTCACCTTCACCGCCAGGTCGCCGGCAGGCATCCTGTCGATGGCCTGCCGAACCAGGTCGATGGACTGGTAGCACTCCCGCACCCGAACCAGGGCCCTGGCGTAGCTGTCGCATCCGGTCTCCACCACCGGCTCGAAGTTCAGGTCCCCGTAGGCGGCGTAGCCGGTCATGCGCAGGTCCTGGGCGATGCCGCTGCCCCTCATGGTGGGGCCCACGGCACCGAAGGCCAACGCCTGCTCCCTGGGGAGCATCCCCACCCCGATGCACCGCTTCCGGACGGTGTAGTCCTTCTCGATGACATGGGCTATCTGATCCAGGTGGCCCTGAACCTCCTTCAGGGTGCTCAGGATCTCCGACAGATTCTCCTCGCTGATGTCCCGTCGCACGCCGCCGATGGTGCAGGTGGAGATGATAACCCTGCTGCCGCAGGTCTTCTCCAGGACGTCCATCACCTTCTCGCGGTAGCGCCAGGTCTGCATGAAGAGGCTCTCGAAGCCGAAGGCGTCGGCCAGGAGGCCGATCCAGAGCAGGTGGCTGTGGATCCTATGCAGCTCGCTCCAGATGACCCGCAGGTACTTGGCGCGGGAGGGCACTTCCACGCCCATGATCTGCTCGATCCCCTGGCAGTAGCAGAGGGCGTGGATGAAGCTGCAGATGCCGCAGATCCGCTCCACCAGGAAGACGTTCTGGGCATACTCGTTGATCTCGCCCGCCTTCTCGACGCCGCGATGGCAGTAGCCGAAGGCCGGCAGGGCGCCGACGATCCTCTCGTCCTCCAGGGTCAGCTTCAGCTGGATCGGCTCCGGCAGGACCGGGTGCTGCGGACCGAAGGGGACTACGGTCTGGCGGCTCATTGGGCACCTCCGTTGGGGCTGACGGCCAGCGAGGTCACCTGGACCGACTTCAGCATCGGGGTCTGCAGGGTCTCCTCGGTCACCAGCAGCCTTCCTCCGTAGTCCACGGCGATGCCGGCGATATTCGCCCCGAACATCTCCTTCATCTCGTTCTCGATCAGGAAAGCCGCCAGGTAGACGCCGGTGATGCTGGGAACCTCGGCCTCCTTGGGGAAGACCATCCTGAGGTTCTGCATCGTCAGATCCTTGTCGAGGTGGTATATGATTTCGAAGTCGTCCCCCTGGTCCAGGCAGGTGGCGGTGCAGAAGCGGTAGCCGCCGTCGCACAGCTTCTTCACCTCGTCCACCAGCTCCTGGGGGGTGACTGCTCTCTCGTTGTCGATCACTTTGCAGCCTCCTTGCCGTTGGCTGGCGCGAACAGGGCCAGCGCCTTCACTACCCCGTCGATGATCGCCTCCGGCCTGGCCGCGCAGCCCGGCACGTACACGTTCACCGGTACCACCTTGTCGACGCCGCCCATGACGTTGTAGCAGTTATGGAACACCCCGCCGGAGCAGGCGCAGGTGCCCACCGCTATCACCGCCTTGGGTTCCGGCATCTGGTCGTACAGGTTGCGCAGCACCCGCTGGTTTCGCCGGTTGGCCGGCCCGGTCACCACCAGCACGTCGGCGTGCTTGGGGTTACCCACGTTGACGATGCCGAAGCGCTCGACGTCGTACAGCGGGGTGAGGCAGGCCAGTATCTCGATGTCGCACCCGTTGCAGCTACCGCAGTCGTAGTGCAGGATCCAGGGCGACTTCATGCGGGCTGTATTTATCAGTCCCATCGCTCCCTCCTCCCGTCCTATCCCGTAGAGACGCGATATATCGCGTCTCTACCTGAGCAGGTAGAGCACCGCGATGTTCACGACGCTCAGAGTGATACCGGTGCTCCACACGAACTTGATCATCCACGACCAGGTCATCCGCGCCTCGATGTTGTCCACCACGATCTCCAGCAGAAAAGCGGCCAGAGCTATGGCGGCGGCCGCCCAAATGCTGGTTGCCCAGAAGAGGCCGATAATCCCCAGCACCAACAGCAGCTCGTACCAGTGAGTTAGCTCGATCAGCGCCAGGTAGGGGCCGGAGTACTCGGTGTAGATCCCGCGCACGATCTCCTGGTGCGCGTGGGTCGAGGCGGAGATGTCGAAGGGAGACTTCCTCATCTTGATGGTGAGGATGATCAGCAGGGCCACGAAGATCAGAGGCAGGGAGAACAGCAGTGGCTGCTGCAGCTTGCTGAAGATGTCCGACACCATGAAGCTGCCGGTCTTCAGATAGATGGCGACCGCCGCCAGCATCAGGATCGGCTCGTAGGCCACCATCTGCAGGATCTCTCGCTGGGCTCCGAAGTTGGAGTAGGGGGACTTCACCGAGAAGGCCCCCATGATCAGGGAGATCCCGCCGAAGGCCAGGACGAAGATGATGATCAGCAGGTCCTGCCGCAGCGCCATCAGGCAGAGGGCCGTGATGGTGAACGCCAGGTAGCCGTACACGTACATCATCTGGGACTGATTGACCACGATGCGGCTCTTGGACCACAGCTTCAGGAAGTCGTAGAAGGGCTGCGCGAGGGGCGGCCCGTAGCGGCCCTGCAGCCTCGCCGTCAGCCTTCGATCGACACCGAACAGGAAACCGCCGACCAGGGGGCCGAGGACGATAGTCACGATTACGGTCAAGAGATCGTTCGTCGTCATCGCAGCACCACCCCTACCAGGGCCACCAGCAGCGCGATCGCCACCGGGTTCGCCCAGACGTTCAGGCGCTTCTCTCCCAGCGCCTTCTCGAAGTAGTAACCGCTGGTCACGATGGCCTCGGTCCTATCCTGCAGGGTGCGGAACTGCACCGTGGGGCCCGCGGCGGTGTTCTCGCCGCACATGTAGGCGGGTCGCACCTGCTCGGCCTTCACCCGGACGAAGAAGTAGGCCGGGGTCACCACCAGCATCAGCACCAGGAAGAGTGGCCACACGGTGATGAAGCCGACACCGGTGCTCAGGTCCACCCCCACGGCGGTGATGCCGGCCGTCTTGTAATAGGGCATCACTGCGTGCTCCACGATGGCGTTCACCACCGGGGCGACCACCGCGCTCAGCACCACGGCCATACCCACCAGCAGCACCAGCGGTGTGGCGTAGAGGCTTTCCAGGGAAGTGCCACCACGTCTCCCAACGCCCGAGGGGGCGCCCAGCAGCTTGCCAACCCACTTCACCCAGAAGACCACCGTGGCGGCGCTGCCGACGATGAAGAATAGGGTGATCGCCGGCATGCGCACCGAGGCCTCGATGGCGGCCCACTTGCTGATCAGCACCGCGAAGGGCGGCAGCAGCATAGTGAGGATGCCCACAACCGTGATGAGGGCCAGGGCGGGCTGTCGGGAGATAAGGCCCTCCATGTCCTCGATATCCCGGCTCCCGATCTTGTGCTCGATGACGCCGGTGCAGAGGAAGAGGAGCGCCTTGGAGATGGCATGGAAGACGATCAGCATGATCGCCGCACTGATGGCCAGCGGGGTGTTGAGACCGGCGCAGGCGATGATCAGCCCCAGGTTGGAGATGGTGGAGTAGGCCAGCACCCGCTTGGCGTTGCTCTGGCTGATGGCCAGCACCGCCGTCAGCAGGAAGGTGAAGGCGCCGGCCAGCGCCACAATGGTGCTCAGGTTGGTGCCCACGTAGGCGGGGGCCAGTCGAACGACCAGGTAGACGCCCGCCTTGACCATGGTGCTGGAGTGGAGCAGGGCGGACACCGGCGTCGGTGCCACCATGGCCCCAAGCAGCCAGCTCTGGAAGGGCATCTGGGCCGCCTTGGTGAAGCCGGCGAACACCAGCAGGGACAGCGGCAGGAGGACCATCTCCGGCTGAGCCCCGGCCAAGATCAGCTCCTTCAGGGAGAGGGTGTGTGCCCGCTCGTACATCAGCACGATGCCGGCGGCGAAGGCCACCCCGCCCAGGGAGTTCATCCATAGGGCCCTGGTGGCGTTGGCTATCGACTCCTTCGTCAGGTCGTGCCGGATCAGCATGAAGGAGCAGAGGGTGGTGATCTCCCAGAAGAAGTAGACCCACAGCAGGTTGTTGGCGAACACCAGGGCGTTCATGGCGCCCAGGAAGACCACCAGCCAGAAGAAGAAGCGGGGCTGGCGAGTCCCCCCCTCCAGCTGGATGTGGTGCTCGTGGTCCTTCATGTACTGAAGGGCGTAGACGCAGATGAGAGAACCTACGATGGAGATTACCAGAGCCATGATGATGGAGAGCTCGTCCACGAAGAGGGCGGGCTTGACCTCCACGTGAGCTCCCATGACGAACTCGAAGTAGCCCATGATGGCCGCCTGCGCCAGCGCCAGGACCGTGATCAGGGTGTTGCGCAGGTAGAGGCCGAGGGCCAGGAATACCACCAGCAGAGCCATGTCGGCTACGGTGATCAGGGTGTTCCATTCCAGTCCCGCGACCGGCGGGGGTGAGTACTCGAAAGGCCCGTTCTGCAGCAACAGCAGGGAGACCGCGATCAGTGCGACGGTCGTCACGATCACCGTGAGGCTCCGGATCGCGCTGCTCCTGAGGAAGTAGCAGATCAGGCCGGCCAGCAACGGCAGCAACGTTGCCACCGCCACCAACTGTGCACTTGGTTCCATGATTCGCCCCTCCTACTTCACTGACGAATCCGAATCGGGGTGTTCCGGCTACCGGCCTTGCCAGGCCCGCACGGCAAGTTTCTTACCTCCAAATTGTCCAGCCACCCTCCCGGGTGCCCGGTTCTGAGTAGCAGCTCTCTCCGGAAAGACGGGCAGATCCGCCGCCGGACCCACCCCGCGGATGTGGAGTACACGGGGGCCACAGACGGGAAAGCCGCGATTCCTCCCGTGGCGATGGCAGTCAGAGAACGCATAGGAGGATCGGATCAGCAAAGAAGGCTGGCCTGGGCAGGCCAGCCTCCAGTACTGGGCACCGTCAGTATCCTTCGCGACACATCGGCTGATCCGGAGCGCAGCCCGAGGGCGTGCCCCTGACCTCCGGCCCACACTGGCCTTACCCTTGCCACGTCGTCTTGGCAGCACGGGAGCCCCTTTACTCCACGCAGCATCACCAGAAAAAAAAGCACCTCCGCAGGGCCTTTCACCCGCGAAGGCGCTCAACACCTTTCACGATACGGATGCCAACATCAGCATCCGGAAGCTAGTATACACTTTGTGAAGTCCTTGTCAAGCCGCAGCGCTCCTGGGCTTGCGCAGCGGGTGGAGATGAGGATTGAGGGGGGAGAGAAGAGGAGTTGGCTGGAGTAGTAGGGGGGAGGCTGGAGGCCGGGGTTGGCACGAGTTTCTTGGAGGCAATTGGGCTCTCCGGGTGCCAGATCTGCGCAGCGGATGGGCTGGAGATGCGCAGCGGGCGGATGTTGGGAGCCGATGGGGGTGCGTTGTGGGCGGGGAGGCTGTTGGGAAGGGGGGAAAGGGCGCCTCCGTGCGGCGAGGGTTGCCCTCTTGGCGGTTCAGGGCACAAGCGTCGCCTATCTCCCGACCGTCGGCTTCAGCCGGGAGTCGCGGCTCCGTGGAGCTGGCGCTGTTCAGTTGCTGCCCAGGGCGCTAGCCTCCCTGACCAATCGACCCAGTGTGCGCAGGTTGATCAGGAAATCCGCCAGCCGGATGTCCTTGCGACTTCGCTCCAGGCCGAAGGAGCGCATCCTTTTCAGATGCAGCCCTTCCATCTGGCCGTTGCGGCTCTCCGAGAGATTGCGCCGGCCGTAGCGGGCCTTCCATGCCTGGCTGCCGAAGGGGATCTCCCGGGCCAGCCGCACCGAGCCGTTGGGGAAGGCCAGCCCGACATGGCGCACCTGGCCCAGCCGGCGACCCTCGCCTCGCGAGGGCTCCTCGTCCAGGGGGTGCGATGCATCCAGGTAGGGGCAGCCGGATGGCGGCGAGACCGGCTCTCCCTCGCGGCGAGGCTCCCGCCGACAGGCCTGGCCACACACCCAGGTGTTCCGACGGCGCCCTCGGTCGTAGCCGTTGGGATGCATCACGTGGCCGTGGGCGCACAGGGGATATCCTCGGCCGTCGTAGCCGCGGTTCAGGCAGACTTCGAAGTCGCCGTCCCCCTTGTCGGCCCGAATGTCCACCATCCGCAACGCCCCCAGGGCCCAGATCGCCTTCAAGCACGCCTCGAAGCCGATCGCCGCGTCGTCCAGCCACTCCCCGATCTTCAGCCACGCCAGGTGGAGGGCGAGCCAAGCCAGCCCCTGCAGGAAGAGGCTGGCCTCGTCGAGGTTGGCTGGGAACAGGTCGCTGGCCACCGTCCAGGCGACCGACCAGCGGTCGTCCAGCACCCGGTTGGCCACGCTGCGGTAGCCGAAGACGTTCCTGCCGTTGCCCTTCTTCTCCTCCTTGCTCTTCTCCTGCGGACCCTCGGACCCGAGAGCCCTGTTGTTGCGACCTTCGTAGTGAATGAAGCGGGCTTCGGGGTCCAGAGTGCTGGCACGACAGCACTGTTGCTGGCAGGCGGGGGTGTCGCACAGGCAGCCCTCACGCCCGGCTCGCCCCGCTCGACAGGGGCGTCGCGGGGCCGGGGAAGCCACCTTCAAGGCGGGAGCGTCTACTCCCTCCGGTGGCGGCGGCGCGGGCTCCGCCTGGGGCTCGGTCAGATTCTGGTAGCATTCGTCGGTGGCGAGCTCGCAAGCCGGGCGGCCGCGGGCCTCGTGGAGCATCCCATCCTGGGTCATGGTGACCCCCTGCTCCGGCGGGTCTCCCGGGTAGCTGCTGTGCTCTGGGAACAGCCCCGCCGCTTGCAGCATTCGAGCCCAGGCTGGCCCCAACTGGGCGAACGGCTCGGGGCCGACCGTTTGATAGAAGTAGCGCAAGCCCGAAGCGGAAGGGGTGTCCCCCTCCGCGAAGCCAAAGAGCCTCCGCCAGCCGGAGCCGTTCTCCCCGGCCAGCAGGGCGGCCACCCTGCGCCAGCTCTGGCCCGTCTCGATCCTCAAGGAGACGGCCAGGAACATGGAGACCGGGTGGAAGGGGACCTGGCCCCTGGCGCTGGGGCGGTAGAACTGGGCCAGGGGCCGCTCCAAGGCGGAGAAGTCGGTCAGGCGGACGGCGAGCTCGAAGTCGGACATGACCCCTCTCCTGGTTTGGTCGAAGAGGGGACCCGGGTCCAGGGGACAGTAGTGGGAGCGGTAGCTCGTCTTTGGGGAAGGGGGCAAGGTGGGGTCGACAGGGAACGGGAAGGGGAGGTAGGGCGCCAGGGCGCCGAGGGACCAGATCAGGGGAAAGAGAGGGTTGGCTGCCCGCTTGGCGCTGGCGCTGAGGGCTCTTTCCTCCTCAGCCAGCGAAGAGGCGAGGAGGAGTGGCGGGCTCGCTGGAGCCAGGGCGGGATCGGGCAGGAGGAGAGGTGCGCTCTTCATCGGCTGGCCCTCCCGCCGCGGCGCCGAGACCGCCCCCTCTGGTAGTGATGGCTCAGGGCTAGCCGATAATGGGCCCGGCTAGCCAGCCCCAGGAGGCGACGCAACGGCAGGGAGTGGGCCGGATGGGCCAGCCACAGCAGGGCTTCCACATGCAACTGCTGGGCCCGCTGGCGGCTGACCTGCAAGGTGCGGCCGATGGCGGCGAAGCTCTGGGGCTCGGCGTCGGCGAGCCCATAGTGGGCGACGATCACCAACTCGAGGCGGGGCGGCAATTGGGCGACCAGGGCGCTCAGTCCCGCCTGCAGCTCGGCCATGTGCAGCGACTCGTCCGGGTCGGCGGGCTCAGCCCAGAACTGGGCAGGAGACTGGGGCTGGGCCAGGGCTCGGCTCCTGTCCACGGCAGACCAGACGGCGTGGGTGATGGCCGGCACGGCGTAGCTGCTGAAGGCCGTGCCTCGGGAAGGGTCGTAGCCGGCAAGGGCACGCCACAGACCGATCCGCCCCTCGGCCAGGGCGTCAGCGAAGGAGAGGTTGCCCAGCCATTGCCGCCGGACTACCCAGCGCACCATCCCCTCGTGGTGAGCCAGCAACTCCGGCGAGATCGTAGCCCCCTGCAGGGGGGCAATCGTGGTACACTCCGATGCGGTAGCTTCCCACATCGCGATGCCTCCTCTCAGGGAAGGACTGCTATTCCTTCCCTCATCAAGGAGGCATCGTTTTCCGTGCCTGACTCACCAACAGGCTGCCACCCTTCGGCAGCAGCCTCCTCTATCCGGGGTTGGCCTTCTTCACTTCCTGGGGTTGCTGCTTTCCCCTTTCATCCGCTGCGCAAGCCCGGTGGATGGCTCTGGTCTGGG